>JBAZIR010000067.1:0-19164 GCA_041651735.1 Verrucomicrobiia bacterium
GGTCGCCAGTTCCAGGTCGAGAAATTCGAGAGCGTGCTGCCCGCCACCGCCAACGGCATCAAGAAGTACCTCGGCAGCGGCCTCATCAAGGGCATCGGGCCGAAGTTCGCCGACCGCATCGTCAACCACTTCGGCGACCGCACACTGGAGGTCATTGACCAGTTCTCCGCGAAACTGCGCGATGTGGAGGGTATCGGGCCGGAGCGCGCGCGGCGCATCCGGGCGGCGTGGGTGGAGCAGAAGGCCATCCGCGACATCATGATCTTCCTGCAAAGCTACGGCATCAGCAGCTCGCAGGCGGCGAAGATCTACAAGCAATACGGCAACGACGCGATGCAGGTCGTGAAAGCCAATCCTTACCAGCTTGCGCGCGACATCCACGGCATCGGCTTCAAGACCGCCGACGCCATCGCCGCCAATATGGGCGTGCCGGCCGATTCGCCGCGCCGCATTCGCGCCGGCATCCTGCACATGCTCGAAGGACTGACCGACGACGGCCACACCTGCTGCCCGCACGACGAGCTTTGCCAGCAGACCGCCGCGCTGTTGACCGTGGGCGACGACAAGGTGAAGGCCGAAATTCTCTCGCTCGCCGCCGACCGCGACATCGCCATCGAAGATGACCTGATCTTTCTGAGCCGGATGTTGCGCGCCGAAACCGATCTGGCCGCGCGGCTGCTCGCTCTGGCGCATGCGCCGCTTGGTTTGCCGGAGATCAAGCTCGACCTCGCGCTGAAATGGTTCGAGGAGAAAAACGAGATCGCCCTCGCCCCGGCCCAGCGCGAAGCGATCAAGACCGCGCTCACCAGCAAACTCACCGTCATCACGGGCGGCCCCGGCGTCGGCAAGACCACCATCACCCGCGCCATCGTGAAGATCCTCCGCGCCAAGGAGTGCCGCGTCCTGCTCGCCTCGCCGACCGGCCGCGCCGCCAAACGCCTCAGTGAAACCACCGGCGCGACCGCGCAAACGATCCACCGCCTGTTGAAATACGACGCCGCCACGCACGGCTTCGTCCACAACGAACGCAAGGTGCTCAACTGTGACCTGTTGATCGTGGACGAAGCCTCGATGCTCGACCTGCCGCTCGCCTGCCAGCTCCTGAAAGCCGTCCCCATGACAGCGTCACTCGTGCTCGTCGGTGATGTGGACCAATTGCCGTCCGTCGGCCCTGGCAACGTCCTGCGCGACATCATCGAGAGCCGCGTCGGCCGCGCCGTGCGGCTCACGGAAATCTATCGGCAGGACAAAGCCAGCCGCATCGTCGTCAACGCCCATCTCGTCAACTCCGGCCAGATGCCCGAGGCAACCCGCGACTCCGTCGCGGGCGGTCCGCCGGGAAGCGGCGCGCTGCAGGATTTTTACTTCATCGAGCAGGATGACCCGGAGAAAGTCCTGCAAACCGTCATCGCGTTGGTGAGCGATCGCATCCCGAAACGGTTCGGTCTCGACCCGTTCGATGACATTCAGATGCTCGCGCCGATGCACCGCGGCGTCTGCGGCGTCGAGAACATCAACCGCCAGCTCCAGGGCGCGCTCAACCCGGTGGGCGCGAAGTTCTCCCTCAAGCTCAACGAGCAGCAGGTCGAGCGTTACGGCCGCGTCTATCGCGTCCGGGACAAGGTGATGCAGATCAAGAACAACTACGACAAGGACGTGTTCAACGGCGACCTCGGCCGCATCGCGGCGATCGACCCCGTCGAACAGACGCTGACAGTTACGATGGACGAGCGCGCCGTGATCTATGACTTCACCGACCTCGACGAACTGCTGCCGGCCTATTGCATCAGCATCCATAAGAGCCAGGGCAGCGAGTATCCCGCCGTCATCGTCCCCGTGCTGACGCAGCACTACGTCATGCTCCAGCGCAACCTCCTCTACACCGCCATCACGCGCGCGCGCAAACTCGTCGTCCTGATCGGCTCCAAGAAAGCGCTCTCCATCGCCGTCCGCAACAACAACACGGCCGCCCGCTACACACGCCTGCGGCACCGGTTGCAGGCAGACTGAGTTTGGTTTCAGTTCGGCGTGCCCGGTTCCTGTTCTCCGATGCAGCTCAGTCTGCCGGCGCAGATGGCTTTGAAGGAGGATTGGCGGCGAGGTCTTCGCAGCGTTTCAACAGGACGGTGGCGACACCGTCAGCGGGCCAGCGTTTCAGAAGCTCGCGGTAGAGGTCGGCAGCGCGAGCGTGGTCGCCGCGCTGATAGTGGGCAAAGGCTTCCTCAGTCTGGCGTCGAGAATCAGCCTGTTCCGGCGTTTCGGCTTCAGCTTCGCTGAGGAGCTCATAGACGGTGACGGTGGCGGTCTTGCCCTTGACGTTGGTGCAGTCCACGGGGCGCGCGCGGACGGCTGCGCCGGCGGCAACCAGCGTGGTCTCGCTGATGAGGATGCGTGTGCCGTAGTGTTTGTTCAACACCTCCAAGCGGCTGGCGAGGTTCACGGTGTCGCCGATGACGGTGTAGTTCATGCGATGCTCGCTGCCGATATTGCCCACGACGACAGGACCGGTGTGGAGGCCGATGCGGGTGCGAAAAACAGGTTTACCCGCGGCGTGCCATTGGTCGTTGAGCTGGTCGAGGTGGCGCTGATTGGCGAGGGCGGCGCGGCAGGCGTCGGCGGCGTGAGCGGGGTTGAGGCGAGGCGCATTCCAGAACGCCATGACGGCGTCGCCGATGAATTTGTCCACGGTGCCGCCGTGCTGGGCGATGCCGTCGCTCATGGCTTGCAGATAGGCGCCAAGATGCTCGACGATCTCTTCAGGACGGAGTTGTTCCGCGACCGGCGTGAAATTGGCGATGTCGGAGAAATAAATCGTGGCGTTGATGCGCTCGCCGCCGAGCATGGCTTCGCGTCCGCTGCGGACGAGGTCGCCTACGAGATCGGCTGGAACGTATTTGCGGAACGAGCGGAGGTTGGTCTTCATCACGGCCATGGCGCTGCCCAGATCGCGAATCTCGCGAATGTACGAGAGCGGCGGGTTGGTCGGCGTGAGTTCGAGACGGCCCATGGCGCGCGCTTCGCGTTGCAGTTCGACGAGCGGGCGGGAGGCGCGGCGCGAGAACCAGACGATGCCGATCACCGACGCGATCAGCACGGTGACGAACGTGGCAATGAACCAAATGGCGTTCTGGTTTACGCGCCCCATGACTTCGTCCCTGTCGAGCACCATGCCGATGAGGAGGTGGTTGTGGAGGCCCGCCACAAAAAAGCCGCTTATGTAGTTCGTTCCGTGGTCGGAAAATCTCAGCGTTCTTGTGCGCGCCGCCACGGATTCCGGCACGAACTCCGCCTGTCTGGTCGAACCCGTGTGTGGTATGTCATGGTGGGTGTATGTCGCGAATCTTCCGGGAATCCGCCGCAGGAACGCCTTCAGCGTCTCGTCGTGGATTTCGTTGGCGTCGCGGTACAACATGCCGGTCTTCTCATCAATCACCATGCTCCGGTTCGGATGCGCGATCACCCGGTGCGAGCCGTCGTCTTTTTCCTCGATGATGAACGGATAGCCCGGCACCTGGGGATCAATGGCGGCGAGATAATCGCAAAGCGAAAGCGTGTCGAGGTCCACGCCCCAGACGCCATGTAACCGGCCGGCATCGTCATGGACCGGCGTGGCATAGGTCACGCCGGTAATCTGACGGTCGGTGGGGCGGTGTTTCCAAAACTCGTAGGTGGGCGTCCATGCGGTGGAACGCGTGGACTTTGCGGCTTGATAGAATTTTCGTGTCCGCGGGTCGTAGTGGTCCCAGGGAAATTGCGCCACGAACTGCCAGTCCTTGCCGTCCCATCGATAGCTCCGTTGGTTCCATTGGCCGTTCGAGTCCAGTACGCGTTCCATCAGACCGACAGTCGTGTTGGTCTCGCGCAACAGGGAGAAAAACTCGCCCGTAGCCTCGACCCCGTAGTAGATGCTATCCAGTTCGTGATTCACCTCGAACGACGGCGTCAGCACAGCTGCGAGGCGTTTGAAATCGCCGGCGCTCGGCGGCCGTCCGGCCATGATCTTCAGGTTCAGCTTGTTTTGGTCCTGTGCAATATCCACCAACTGTTCCATCTGGGCAGCGACGCGGGCCACCGTCTGCTGGACGACCATTCCGGTCAGTTCCCCCACGGAAAGCCGCCCCAGATATACCGTCACGATGCTCACGACCGTCATGGAAACCACCAGTGGAGCGAGAATGGCCAGCGCCAGCAGGAACCGGAGGTTGTGGATATGCCTGTCGTGTTTCATGTTGCCGCCCATCGGGCATCGCGCGGCTCATTCATTACGCCCTTTGCGGCTCGCGGCGCAACGGTTTTCCATGACTGGATGCGTTTTGCCTTCAGGTCGTCATCCAAAGCCATCCTCACCCAAACCGGACACGCAGGACGCATCGGCTGCAGGTTTTGTCGTTGTGATTCATGGCGAAAAAACCGATGATGTTTTCCGGTTCCGCTGTATCAAATGTGGAGAACCACCCGATACGAATGCAGTTGTGACGAATCATGGCAACTTCGAACGACATTCCCGTGGCGGACCTGCTGGCGCGCGCGCGGACCGGCGACGAGCAGGCGGCGAACGATCTGTTCGCGCGGTGCCGCAACTACCTCGCCGTCGTCGCGCGGGCGCAGGTCGAGAGCTGGCTGCGCGCCAAGGCTGACGCCTCCGACATCGTGCAAGAGACTCTGGTGGAGGCCAACCGCGACCTCCGGCAATTTCGCGGCACCACCGAAGCGGAATGGCTGGCGTGGCTGCGGCAAATCCTATCGCGCAACGCCGCTGATTTCGTCCGGCGCTATCGCGGCACCGAAAAACGCCAGCAACGACTCGAAGTGCCTCTCGCGCCGCCGCCGGGCCAATCTTCGCTCGCCGCCGGCCTCGAACCGCGGGATAACGGCGAGACGCCGACGCAGGAAATCATGCGCTTGGAGCTCGAGATTCAGGTGGCTGACGCGATCATGCGGCTGGAGCCGGACTATCAGGAGGTCATTGTGTTGCGCAACCTGGAGCGGCTGCCGTTCGAAGAGGTCGCGCAACGCATGAACCGCTCGCGCCCCGCCGCGCAGATGCTCTGGATGCGCGCGGTGCGCCGATTGCAGGAGGAATTGAAGCGTGCCGGCTGAACCTGACAGCAACGACGACGCCCTTGCCACCGCGCTCGACAGTTACCTTGCGGAGTTGCAGGCGGGCCGCAAGCCGGACCGCGCGTCGTTTCTCGCACGGCATCCGGAATTGGCGGCGACGCTCGATTGTGTTGAAGCGCTCAATCATCTCGCGCCGCCGCCCTCCAGTGCTCACGCCGAGACCATTGATTCGAGCATTGGCGGACAGACGCCGCGTCAACCGAAATCCGAGCCTTTTGCCGACTTCGGACGCTATGATCTGCTGGAGGAAATCGGCCGCGGCGGCATGGGCGTCGTTTACAGGGCGCGGCAGAAGGAACTCGACCGCGTCGTCGCGCTGAAAATCATTCTCGCCGGCCAACTCGCGTCGCCGGAAGTCGTGCGCCGCTTTCTGGCCGAATCGCGCGCGGCGGCACGGCTGCAACACCCGAACATCGTCCGCGTTTTCGAGGCCGGCGAATTTCAGGGCCGTCACTTTTTCGCGATGGAATATGTCGCCGGCTCCAACCTTGCCGCGCTGGCGCGTCGCGGCCCGCTCGACCCCGTGGATGCCGCGCGGCTCGTCTGCACCGTTGCGCGCGCCGTGGAGCATCTGCACTCGCAAGGCATCGTTCACCGCGACTTGAAGCCGTCGAACATCCTGCTCGACGAAAAAGGCCGGCCGTTCGTCACCGATTTCGGCCTTGCGAAACTGCTGGACGCGCAAAGCCAGATGACACAAAGCGGCGTCATCGCCGGCACGCCGAGTTACATGCCGCCGGAGCAGGCCGCGGGGCGCGTTGCGGAGATCGGTCCGCGCAGCGACGTTTACAGCCTGGGCGCGATCCTCTACGAGCTGCTCGCCGGCCGGCCGCCGTTCCAGGCCGAGTCGCCGCTCGACACGCTGGTGCAGGTGATCGAAAGCGAGCCGACACTGTTGCGCGATGTGAACCCGCGCGCGCCGCGGGAGTTGGAACTGATCTGCCAGCGTTGCCTGGAGAAATCGCCCGACGCGCGCTATGCGTCCGCGGCGGCCCTGGCCGACGACCTGGAGCGGTTCCTGAAAGGCGACGCCATCGAGGCACGACCGCACGGCGTGTGGCAGCAGGCGCGGCGTTGGGCGCGGCGCGAACCGGCGCTGGCGTCGCGTCTCATTGCCCTCGCTCTCTGCGCGATCGTCGCCCAGTCGAAATACTCGGCCGTCCACAACGTCCCGCTGTCACTGCACGTCAATGTGATGACGGTGCTGGCGGTCTGGATGCTGGTATCGGCCGTCTGCCAATGGTTCCTGCGCAACGAACGCCGGACCGGGGTCACGCGGTTCGTCTGGGCCGGCGCCGACATTCTCCTGCTCACGGCGGTGTTGAAAGTGGACGACGCGTTTCTCAGCCCGCTGATCGTCGGCTATCCGATGCTGGTGGTGGCGTCGGGACTTTGGTTTCGCGTGTCGCTGGTGGCGTTTACGACCGTCGTGGCTGCGCTCGTTTACAGTGTGTTGGTGTTCGACAACTACTGCCGTGGCGCGGGGCAGGGCCAGTGGAACTGGCACGCAATCTTCGTGGTGGCGCTGGCCATCATCGGTTTTGTCGTTGCCTATCAGGTCCGCCGCGTCCGTGCGCTCAGCCGGTTTTACGAGGGCCGCCATCTGCCGTAGGCGGTGCGGACGACACGCCGAGCGCCTGGCGCAAAACGGCGGCGAGCCATTGCAACTCGGGGTCGTTACGACCGGCAAGAAAACCGGTTTTTTGTCCGGCTCGGGGATGAATTTGCAGCTCGAGGATCGGCACGTCGTTCACCGTCATGCCGCTGGGGCCGACGACAACCGCGGCAATCTGGTTACCTCCCCACTCGGCCCGCTTCGCGCCAAAGAGACTGGATTGCTCGATAGACAAACCGTCCGCCCGAACCGTAAGGACAGCGCGACGCCGGCCCATGTTGACCGCGCCCGCCAGCATGGCGATTCCAATGAGCCAGAAACTGCCAGTGAACAACCAGAGAGGCCAGGACGTGGCGTCTCCTAATCCCTCTCCGGTAAAAAACGGGAATCCTGTAAACACCACCATGAACCCGCACCAGAACAGGCTGAAGATCAACAACCCCTTGCTGCCCCGCCAGACGCCCGGCGGAGGAACCTTCACCACCACGCTGTCCGCGTTCGCTTCAAGCAGGATGTCACTGTCGGCAGGTTGGTTGAGGTCGTCCCGTTGCGCGATCGGTTGGGATGGGTGCAGCGGCTCGGTGACGGTTTCGACGGCAAGCTTGCCCGGTGTGAGAATGCGATCGGCTGTGGCGAGGTTGCAGCGGTGTGCCAGATCGTCGCCGAGCGCCTGCAACCACTCGCGCGGATAGCCGAGCGCGAGAAGAAGCGGCTTCGGCTTGCCGCAGTCGGCGTCCAAGGCCGCGAGATCGCCGAGAAAACCCGGTGCGTTCGCCGAGTCCGCAGCCCGGATATTGAACCGTTTGATGGCGTTCACGGGCTGACGGCGCGACCAGTGGAACGGCCCCGCCCACTCCGTCATGCGCAACACGCCGTCACGCAGTTCGATCTCACATCGTCCGATGAGCACGGCCAAACCCATCGCCATCGGCGGGAAGCCGGCGAGGAAGAACGGCAGGCCCCAAATCGCAAACAACCAGCCGAAGAAACCGCCGCCATGCGCCGCCGCTATCATCCAGCCAACCGCGAACAAACTAAAGAACGCGCCCACGCCGAGCGGCAACAGGCCGAAGAACCTCAGTGGACCGAGCGGGCGCCGGGGCAGTGCGTAACGCACACCGCCGCCGTGCAACACTTCGCGCACAGTGATGGCGGCGGGCAACGGAGCGTTCATACCGCGCAGAGGATAGCATCAAGTGCCCATCGTGTCTTGTTTTGTCAATCGAGAGCGGCGGCAAATGGGCATATGTGCTATAACTCCACCGCGCTATTTCCAGCATGACGACGCTGATTTCAAACCGTTGCATTGCGCTCGCGTGGATGGCCGTGTTGCTGCTCGGCGGCTTCGCAACAGTGCCAGCGCCCGCCGAGGACTGGCCACGCTGGCGTGGACCGCGCGGCGATGGGACTTGGAACGCTCCGAAACTGCCGGAGAAATGGCCCAACGCCGGGCTGCAACAGGTGTGGCGTCAACCGATGGGTGGCGGCGACGCGGGCGTGGTTGTGGCCGGAGGCCGCGTCTGCACGATGGACCGTCAGACGGAGCCGGAGGAAACCGAGCGCGTGCTCTGTTTCGACGCGGCGACCGGCAAGCTTCTGTGGACGCACTCCTATCCAGTGGCCTACGGGAAGTTGCAGCATGGCAACGGCCCGCGTGCCGCGCCGACGTTCCACGACGGCCGCGTGTTCTCGCTCGGCGCGCTCGGTCGCGTGTGTTGTCTCGACGCGGCCAGTGGCAGGCTGTTGTGGACGAAGGACACGGTGGCCGAGTGTGGCGCGCGCATTCCGATGTGGGGTTTCGCTGCGTCGCCACTCATCTTCGGCAACCGGGTGATTGTCCACGTCGGCGCACGGCCGGACGGCAGCTTCCTCGCGCTTGACTGCAAGACCGGCAAGGAAGTCTGGCGCAGCGTGCCGGACCGCGCCGGCTACTGCACGCCGATCCTCATCCGGCACGCCGGCCAACCGCAGCTCGTCTGCTGGACGCCGGAGAACGTGCGCGGTCTTGACCCGCGCGACGGCAAACCCCTCTGGGCCATCCCCTACCCGGTGACCTATGGTGTCTCGATCGCCTCGCCGGTGTTCCACGAAGGCATCGTCTTCGTCGCCGGTTACTGGCAGGGCTCGAAAGCTGTCCAACTCGGACCGGGACCAACGGATGCAAAGCTGCGCTGGGAGGAGAACCAGTTCTTGCGGGGAGAGATGTCGCAGCCGCTCTGCCGTGATGGCCATGTGTATCTGCTCGACAAGACCCATGGCCTGACCTGCTTCGAGTTGAATACAGGCAAAAAACTTTGGGACGACGCCAACCGGATGACCCCCAAGGGCCGCGACCCGCAAGCGAGTCTCGTCTGGCTCAACAACGCCGACCGCGCGATCATTCTCAACGCCAGCGGTGAGCTGATCCTCGCGCGATTGAACCCTGCCGGCTACCACGAGCAATCGCGGACGAAGATCATCGGCAAGACATGGGCGCATCCAGCGTTTGCCGGTCGCTGCGTATTCGCGCGCAACGAAACCGAGCTGGTGTGCGTCGAATTGCCGAAGCCATAGACGAAGGCGCAACCTTGCCCGGCGAAGAACAAAAAATATTTTCCGATTCAGTTTCGCGGCGGCATCGGTAGAATTGGCGCATGGTTAAGCCGTCGGAACATTTCAACTTTGTCCGCGATGTCATGGACCGCTGGGCGTCCGAGCGCCCGGATGCGGCGGCGTTGTGGTTCGTGGACAGTCCCGGCGGCAACGAACAGAGGTTTTCCTTCCGTCAACTGGCTGAGAGTTCCCGGCGGGCCGCGTCCTTCCTTGTGCGACAGGGCATCCGCCGTGGCGATCGGGTGCTCGTCATTCTCCCGCGCGTGCCGCAATGGTGGCTGGCCATGTTGGGGCTGATCCGGCTCGGCGCGGTGCCGGTTCCAGGCACAGCGCTGTTGACCGCCAAGGACATCCGGTTCCGCGCGAAGTCCGCCGGGGCAGGCGCGATCATCACGGATGGCGACGGCGCGGCGAAAGCCGAAGGTTTCCACGGAATCCGCATCCTCGTGAACGCCGCGGGCGCCGCGGCTGTGCCGGCCGGCTGGGCGGATTTCGACGCCGGACTGCGCGCGGCCGACGCCGGTTTCGATCCGGAGCCAACGCGCGGCGACGAACCGGGCATCATCTACTTCACCAGCGGCACGACCGGCCATCCAAAAATGGTGATTCACTCACAGGCCAGCTACGGACTCGGCCATCGTGTGACGGGCACGTTGTGGCTCGATCTGAAGCCGGGCGACGTGTTGTGGACGATCTCGGACACCGGCTGGGCCAAGGCGGCGTGGTCGAGCTTTTTCGGGCCGTGGCAGGTGGGCGTGTGCGTGTTCACGATGGGTTCAGGCGGAAAATTCGGGCCGGTGACGGCGCTGCAAATGCTTTCGCAGTATCCGATCACGACATGGTGTGCGCCGCCGACGGCGTTGCGGATGATCGTGCGGGAGGATTTATCACGCTGGCGGTTTCCGCATCTGCGGCATTGCGTCAGCGCGGGAGAGCCGTTGAACGCAGAAGTGGTGAACGCATGGAAGGCGGCGACGGGCTTGACCATTTATGAAGGCTACGGCCAGACCGAGTCGGTCGTGCTGGTTGGCAACTTCCGGGCGCTCGGCCATGAGGTGCGTCCGGGTTGGATGGGCCGCGCCACGCCGGGCTTCGAGCTGGCGGTGTTGGACGAGCAGTTGCGGGAAGTGCCGGACGGGGAGGAAGGCGAGTTGGCGGTGCGCGTCGCCCCGCGCCGGCCGGTCGGTTTGTTCCGCGAGTACTGGCAGAATCCTGCCGAAAACGCCGACCGATTCCGCGGTGACTGGTATCTCACTCACGACCGGGTCGTCCGCGACGCCGACGGTTACTACCGATTCGTGGGCCGCGACGACGATGTGATCAAAAGCTCCGGCTATCGTATCGGGCCGTTTGAAGTCGAGAGCGCACTGATCGAGCATCCGGCAGTGCTGGAAGCCGGTGTCGTCGGCGTGCCGGACAGTGTGCGCGGCCAGATCGTCAAGGCGTTCGTGGTGCTGCGCAAAGGCGTCGCTGCCAGCGACGCACTCCGGGTGGAGTTGCAAACCCACTGCAAACATGCGACCGCGCCCTACAAATATCCGCGCGAAGTGGAATTCGTCCCGTCATTGCCGAAGACCATCAGCGGCAAGACGCGCCGCGCCGAACTGCGACAACGGGGCCGGCTGTAGCCCATCCGTGCCCGCAGGATGGACGGGTGACGGCGAATCTGATAGGGTCGCGCCGATGTGCCGGATATGGGTCTTCACGTTGTTGCTGGCGGGCGTTGGCTTTGCGGCGGAGCCGGTAACACGCTCCTATCCGCTCGGCATCGCCGACCCGGAGGAAGTGATGGAGCAGGCCAAGCTGTTGACCTCGCCAGCGGCAAAGGTCTGGCTGAACCCGCAGCACACCCAACTCTGTGTCACCGACACTGCCGACCGGCTCGCGTCCATCGTCCCGCTGATCCAGTCGCTGCAACGGCCACCTCGCAATATCACGCTCCACGTCCGCTATCCCGATTTCGTTACGCTGCCGAACACGACCCAAACCGCCGGCATCTCCGGCGGCGACCGCACGGGCTTGACCGGCATGCAGTCCAGTCCGTTCGGCCCGGGGAAGATCCGCTTCGGCGGTCCGCCGCCACCGGTCGTCAGCCCCGGCGAGCGTCGCGGGGCACCCGCACCCACACCGAGACCAGCCGCCAATGAAACCTCCGTCGTCGTGCCCAGCGGAAAAGGCGCATGGTTGATGGTCTCGCCGGCCGCTCCGAACGCCGGCTGGCTGTTCCAATGGGGCATCGGCCGCAATCTCTGGCCCGCGACGCCGCGCTGGACGCAGGTGAAAGCAAACCTTTACGTCGTGCCGAAACTGCGTGGCGAGTCCATCCGCCTCCAGATGATGCCTGCGGTGAGCTTCATGGCCGGTGTCACGCAACGCAATCTGGCGCTTGAAAGCATGATGCTGGAGAAAACGGTCGCCAACGGTGAAGAAGTTGAGGTGAGTAACGCGTCGGGAAGCGGCGAAGAGTTCCACCGGAATTTTTTCGCGACCTACGACCGCAACCGCCAGCCGGTGCCGATGCAATTGTGGATCACCCCAACGGTTCAGTAACCCAACAACGGACTTGCAGAAACTATGAGACAATTGCCACCCTTGCTTCCGGTGTTCGTCATTCTGCGACTCCGGGACGCTGTCACCGTATGAATCCTGAACAACAAAAAGTCCTCGATTATTACAATCAGGCACAGGAAGCACGCCAAGCCGGCGACAATGCGGCTGCGCTGAACCACCTGCGCTCCTGCCTGGAGGTGCTGCGGTTGACCGCCGACCGCCTGTCGCAAGGCCGCGTGTGCGCACTGATGGGCGACATCCACGCGGGGGCAAATGAGCCGGCGGAGGCGCTGGCTTGCTTTGAGTTGGCGGCGACCTGCCTCACCGACGTCGAGGTGAGGCGCGAGCGGTTGATGGTCATGTTCCGCATGGCCCAGGCCGCGCGGTCCATCGGCCAAGAAGCGAAGTCCTTGGAGACCTACGACGAAATCATCCGTATTACACAAGCCCTCCGCGACGTTCGCTCCGAGGGAATGGCGCGCGCGCTGCGCGGCGAGGTCGTGTTCAATCGCGGCGGTCAAACGGACGGGCTGCACCAGATGCTATTGGGTTTGACCCGCCTGCGAACCGCAAAAGCTCCGGAAATGGACATGATCATCGAGCATATCCGCCACTACGGCAGCCTGGTTCCCCGCAAACAATACGAATCTCTTCTGGAAGAAAAAGTGGACAGCCACAATTTGAAGAAGAAATTGCTGGCTGAACTGGCCCCCGACGGCGCGAACCAGAAGTAGCGTCCTGTCAGGGCGCAGGACTGTTTGTCTTCCCTCGAAGCGCTTCACCATTCTTGGCGCTTGTGGGAAAGCAGATTTGTTGGCAAGAATGTCGTGCTTTGAAAACGGTCAAGCACAGCAAAACCACTGGAAGCGCGGCGCGTTTGCACGCCGTCGAAACGGTCGGCCATTTTGCCAGGCTCGACTTAAAGCGGCATGAGCGCACCGGCATCCCGGAAGCGGTGTTCGCCGCCAGCAAGACGCATCAGCAGGTCGTGGCCATCCTCGCGCGATTGGCCAAGGCGTCGGGCCAGACGCTGGCCACCCACGTGACCGACAAGTGCGCGGCGCTCGTCCGGCGCAAGCTCGGCAAACGGCTCCGGCTCGACTACAACCCGCTGGCGCGAACGCTGGTGGCGCAGCGGCGCGGCTTCGTGCCGAAACGCACGGGCGGCCGCATTGCTGTCGTTGCAGCGGGCACGGCGGATTTGCGCGTGGCGGAGGAAGCGCGCGTGACGGCTGAGTTGATGGGCTGTGAAGTGCTGAAATTCTACGATGTCGGCATCGCGGGCATCCATCGGCTGATCGAACCCCTCCACCAGATGCACGACGCGGACATCGCCTGCGCCGTCGTCTGCGCCGGCATGGAGGGCGCGCTGCCCGCCGTCGTGCGCGGGCTGTTGCACGCGCCGGTGATCGGCGTGCCGGTTTCGACCGGCTACGGCTACGGCGGGCATGGCGAAGGGGCGCTCATGACGATGCTCCAAAGCTGTGCGCCGGGCCTGACGGTGGTGAACATTGACAACGGTTTCGGCGCCGGCGCGACAGCCGCGTTGATTGCGAATCGACTGGCGGCAAGAGGCCGTGGAGCGTGATGCGTCGAGCGAGAACGGCTGGGATTCGAGGACGAGGACGATGAACAATAAACCTCTGGTAGTCGTGATCATGGGCAGCAAATCGGACTGGGAAGTGATGAAAGGCACAGCCGACACGCTGACCGAGTTTGGCGTGGCGCACGAGTGTCGCGTGATGTCGGCGCATCGCACGCCGGGACTTGTCACCGAATTCATCTCCACCGCCGAACAGCGCGGCGTCGAAGTCGTCATCGCCGCGGCGGGCGGCGCGGCCCATCTGGCCGGCGTGGCGGCGGCGCACACGGTATTGCCGGTGCTCGGCGTGCCGATGGAGACGAAATCGCTCGGCGGGCTGGATTCGTTGCTCTCGACGGTGCAGATGCCCGGAGGCATTCCCGTGGGAACCCTGGCCATTGGCTCTGCTGGCGCGAAGAACGCGGCGCTGCTGGCCATCGCCATCCTCGCCAACTCGCGGCCGGAGCTGCGCGAGAAACTGAAGGTCTACCGCAAGAAACAAGCGGAGAAAGTGTTGGCGGAGAAATTGCCGTAAAGCGTCAAGCGTTGAGCGCGGAAGAATCCCACGCTTCGTGTTTCCTGTTTTGCGCTACACGCCCTTCATGTGGCGGTGGACGAAGAAGTAGTAGATGCCGCCAAGCACCGCCGCCGCGCCAGCCAGCCACATGGCGATGCGGTGGAACTCGCCCGCCATCAACCGCTCATCCTGCCCCGCAATGACACCGACGTAACAGAGCACGGCGCTCCAGATCGCCGAGCCAAGCAGCGTGTAGACGGAAAACTTCGCGTAGTTCATTTCGACGATGCCCGCCGGGATGCCGATGAGGTGCCGCACCACCGGCAACAGCCGCGAGACGAAAATGCCCATCGAGCCGTAGTGCGCCGCCCAGCGCTCCGCGCCGTGGATTTTTTCCGGTGAGATGAAAATGTATTTGCCGTAACGCAACACCAGCGGCCGGCCCAGCCATCGCGACGCCCAATACATCGCCGTCGCGCCCATCCAAGAGCCGATGGCTCCCGCGATAACAAGGCCGATCTGCGCCGGCCAACCGGTGAAATGGATGCCGAGAAACTGCATGCCGTTCTTCCACGCCAGATGGGCGGCTGGCGGGATGACAAACTCGCTCGGCAGCGGCGCGATGGAGCTTTCAACCGCCATCAGCAGCGCCACCAGCGGATAACCGCCCGAATCCAGCGTCGCCATATACCAATCAATCAGTGGCTTGAACATAGTGCCTCCTTCCTACCTGAAATCGCATCGCTGCGCCAAGCTTCTTGCGCATCGCCTGTGGCGATTGTCGGCGGCGTTGCAGCGCGCCGCCGTATCGTTTATCCTTGGATCACAGTGAAACGGCTTCTCATCATTCTTTCCGTGATGACGCTTGCGGCAGGCGCAAGGGCCGACGTGACCGGCGCGGACGCCGTGGCGCACGACATCGAGTGGCAGATCAAGAACCTCGCCGCCGATTCCACTGTGCTGCACGATCTGGCGATGCAGAGACTGGCGCGCTACGGCATGACGGCGGCCAACGCGTTGGTGCGCGCGCTGACAACCGCGCCGCCGGCGGCGTTGCCGCACGTGCGCGATCTGCTGACGCGCCTGCCACAGGGCAGCGCCGACGACCCGCCGGAGGTAGCCAAGACGCTGCAAAACTACAACCAGTTGCAGGCCAGCAGCCGCCAGGAGGTCGGTTATCGGCTGACGGCGCTGCCGATCGAGAAATCCGCGCCCGCGCTCTTGCGCCTCATCGCCTATGAGCCGCAGGAAACCGTGGCGTGGCAATTGGCGGTCCGGATGCGGCCGTGGGTGTCGAAGTGTCGCGCTGCGATTCTCGCCGCGCATCTGCCGCCGCGGCCGGCGACGTTGCGCCTGCTGGCGTGGGCACAGCCCGACCGCGCCATCGAGCACATGGAACGGGCGTGGGCGATGGCGCGCGAGCGGCAGAAAGCCGGCGCCGACGCTGATGCTGCCGCTTTGCTGAACCTCATCACCACAGAACTGGCAACGCTGTATCGCGTGCAGAAGCGGTTCGACGCCATCGAGACTTGCTGGCGGCAGGTGGCTGACGAAACCAAGGATCCGAACGCCGCGTTGAGCCTGATGGCGTTGCTGATCGAACGCAACCAGCCAGAGCGCGTCGAGGCGGAATGGAAACGTTGCGCCGACTGGCTGGCCGGCGACTCGCGCGCCCTCTACCTGCTGGCCCGCGCCGCCGCTGCCCGTCACGACGAGCGACTGGAGAAGGATTTCATCGCGACGGCGCGATCATTGTCGCCGCATGACCCGGAACAGCATCTGTTCGTTGGCACTTATTTGATGCAACGGCGATGGCTCGACCTGGCCGCCGGCGAGTTCCAGCGCGTGCTGGAGATGGTGGGCGCTGATGAGCAGGACCGGGCATTCGAAATCACCGCGCGCCTGCGGCTGGCTGACATCCACTCCCATCGGCGCCAGCCCGACAAGGAAGCGGAACAACTGGACACAGCCCTTCACCTTTACAAGCTGTTCGAAGAGCGAAGCGGCGGCGGCGGGGTCATCACTGACCAGATCAACAATCTCAAGTGCCGCCTGTTGCTGCTCAATGCCAATCGCTTCGGCAAGACCGGCAATCTCGCCGCCCAGGAGAAGGCATTGCGCGAGACGCTCAAGCTCACACCCAACCACCCCGACGCCGTGATCGCGCTGGTGGAACTGCTGCGTAAACGCGGCACGACGCGGGAGGCTGCGGAACTGGTCAGAACCTCCAGTGAGTTTTATCGCGCCCGCATCGCCGAACAACCCGACGACTCCGAAGGTTACAACAACCTCGCCTGGCTGCTGGCCAACACCGACACCAGTCTTGAAGAGGCCCGGAAGCTCTCGCAAAAATCACTGGAGATTCAGCCCAACACCGCCGCTTATCTCGATACACTGGCGGAGATTCATCTGCGCCTCGGCAAGTCTGCGCAAGCCGTCGAGTTTCAAAAACAAGCCATCGAGCTGGAGCCGGAGAGCCTCGATCTGGTCGAGCGGCTGAAGAAGTTCGAAGCGGCCGCCGCGAAAGCCAAGCCGTGATCACAACCCCTTACGCAATGTGCCCGACGCAACACACCTTCCGCATCACACCTCTGCTCGTGCTCGCTGCCCTCATCGCGTTCGCACCGGGCTGCGCCGCCGCCGAGCCGGCGCCGTCGCGCGAGCTTGCTTTCAAACAACAGCACCTGCGTGAGCGTTACGAGGAGATCGAGCAACAGCTCGCGCGACTTGGCGAGCTGCTCGCCGCCAGTGATCCCAACGGCGCCGCCAGCGTCCAGGCTGCGCTCAAAGCTTCCCGCGACGGCGCCGTGCTGTCGGGATTGCAGGAGGTCATCCAGTCGTTGCTGGCAAGCCAGACCAAGACCGCCACCGAACGCCAGGCCCGCGTGGTCGAGCAACTCCAACGTGTGCTCCAGTTGCTGCAAGGCCAGGAGCTCTCGTGGGAGGAGTTGCAGAAGCGGCTCGCCAACCTTCAGCAGTTGCGCGACGCGCTCCAGAAACTCATCGAGCGCCAACAGAAGCTCGAACAGCAGTCTGGCGAAGCGATGAAAAGCGAGGCCGGCGGCAAACACGCTGATCCCGCTGCCCTCGACAAGCAAAAGGGCGAGCAAGCCGCCACGCGCGGCGACACGGAAAAAACCGCCGCCGACACCAAGCAGCCCGACAAGTTTCCTCCCGACACCGTGGATCCCAAGGCGATGGGCCGCGCTGCCAGCGAAATGCAGAAGGCCGAGCAAGCCCTCGGCGAACGCAAGCCCGCCGACGCCAACGCCCACCAGCAACAGGCGCTCGACGAACTCCAGGCCACCATCGGCCAGCTTCAGCAGCGGCTCGAAGCCGAGAAAGCCGCGCAGGCGGAGCGGATGCGCTCGGAACTCAAGGACGGCCTCAAGGCGATGCTCGAAAAACAGAAGACCGTCACTGCCGCCACCGCCGCGCTCGACAAGCAGATCGAGCCGAAGAAGTCGCCGCCGCGCGAAGCCGCGCTCAAGGCCGCCGGACTTGCCGCCGACGAAGCCACGCTCGCCGACCGCAGCGAGGCTCTCAACAAGAAGCTTCGCGACGACGGCACCACTGCCGTGTTTGGCCAGGTGTTGCAGCAAACCGCCAACCTGCTCCGCGACGCGGACGCGCGATTGAAGAAGGTCCAGACCGGCGCGCCGGTGCAGGAAACTCAGAAGCTGGCCGAAATGAATTTTCAGGAACTGCTCGAGGCATTGCAGGAAGAAGAGGCGCGTCGCGCAGCGGCTGGTGGTGGTGGAGGAGGCGGTGGCGGAGGCATGTCGAAGATCATGCTGTTGCCGCCGGCAGCCGAGTTGAAGATGCTCCGCATGTTGCAGGACCGCGTCAACCGCGGCACCCGCTCGCTCGATGAGGATCGTGCCGGCCGCGAGAAGCCCACTCCCCAGGAAACCGCCGCCGCCAAACAACTCAGCCAGCGCGAGAAGGAAGTCGGCCAGACCACCGACGCGCTTCGCAAGAAGTGGGCCGAACTCTCCGCGCCCCGCCCCGCCGCCGGCCCCGGTGATCCGACCGCCACCGACCCGCTCAAGGAATACATGGCCAAGACGCTGCAAGATGCCCGCAACCCGCTCTCACCGATCGTCGGCGACATGCGCACCGTCGAGGACCAGCTTGGCCAGACGGTCACGGGCAAGCCGACGCAAACGGTGCAGACCAAGATCATCCGCAGCCTCAACGAACTGATCGCCAAAGCCCAGCAAGCGCAGTCACAGGCCTCGGCCATGCCGCAACTGCGTCGCAAGCAGCCAGCCAAGCAACCCGAAGCATCGCCGCAGCAGGCGCAGGGCAACAAACAGCCATCCAACCCCGCAACGGCCTCCACGCTGCCGTCTGGCGCCGCCGCCGCTGCCTCCAAGCTCCACAAAATTTATGGCGGCAGCGATTCCGACGCGTGGGGCAAACTGCCACCGGAGGCGCGCGAGAAGTTTCTGCAAACGTTGAAGGACAAATTCCCCGACCGGTACGAGCAGATCCTCACGGAGTATTTCAAACAACTCTCAACCTCCAAACCGCCGGCAGGGACGAAATGAGCTTGAGGATTCTGACGGGCAGGAGAGCAAAAGAAGATGTGCAGGCGCCCGGAACGCAAAGGAACGCGAGGTCTTTGGGTTTGATCTCCGTTGTTCTCTTTGCAGGGGCCCTCACTCTCACTTCATCAAGCCATGCGGCCACCGTCCGGCTGCGCGACGGCTCGGAGCGTGTCGTTGAACCCGCCGCATTTTCATCTCTCGCCGTCGCGTCGGTCGAGGAACTCCGTCTGGCTGATCCGCCACCGCCCAACCGCTGGCGGCTCGGCTTCCTCGTGCAAACCGCCGCGGGAGATTCGCTCCGCACCGAGCGGCTGCGGCTTCGAGACGACCGGCTGCTGGTGGAAACGCCGTTCACCGGCCTTGCGGAATTGCCGCTGAGCGCCGCATCAGTGATCTGGTTCATGCCACCGGGAACGATGTCGGAGGCGATGCGGCGCGAGATTCAGCAACTGGCAGCCAGCCACCTGCGACAGGACGCGCTCTTCGTGCGCAAAGCGGGCGAGTGGGTGCGGCTCGACGGCGTGCTGCAATCACTCGACGAGAAGCGCGTCGTTTTTCGCTGGCAGGAAAACGAACGGGAGGTGCCGCTCAGACTCGCCGGCGCGCTCGTGCTCGCCGCCAGCCAGCCGCCCTC
>JBAZIR010000068.1:0-19091 GCA_041651735.1 Verrucomicrobiia bacterium
GCTGAAGAGAACGTTCCCGTTCTTGAGGATGTGGCTGAACGTGATGTGCTTCTCCTCGGGGAACGCAATGCGGTGCGGCCATGTGCGGCCGTTGTCTTCGGAGAGCATCACCTGCCCGTCACCGTGGCCGAACGCCCTGTTGTCGCACTGCGAGTCAATGTAAGGCCCCGCCGGCTGCGCCCGATACCAGAAGTGATCGTTGGAAGGGAACTCGTCGGTGGCGGCGTTGAGTTTGCGATTGGCGGCTATCATCATCCCGCCGGCGGTTGCTGCCGTGGCGCCCAAAAACTTCCGGCGAGTGATTCGTTGTTGTGGCTTCATGAAGTTCTTCCTTTTGTGATGCTTTGGAGCTTTCGTTCGCTTCTGTGAGCGCTTTGATTTGTTCACGATCGCGAGGATACGCCAACCCCGCAAACCGTCAACGGGGAATCCCTCAACAACCGGTAGGGCGCGACCGCCGGGCGCGCCGCTGGCGCTCATTGAGAAACAACTCTCGGCGCGCCCGGCGGTCGCGCCCTACCGGCAACGCTTCAGTTTTTCTCAAAATGGCTGACTGTTCCGACGGCGGATGTAAATCTCATCAATGGCCGCTTTCTCCGACAGCGACAGCAGGAACATCACTGATTGGGCAATGTCCTCCGGCCGCATCAGGATCGAACGATCCAGGTCCGGACGCGCGTCGCCGACCATGCCCGTGTCCACGCCGCCGGGCAGGATCGCGCTGACGCGGATGCCGTGCGGCTGGGCCTCCACCGCGAGCGACTTGGTCAGGCCCATCACGGCGTGCTTGGTGGCCGTGTAGGCGGCCTGATTGGGATAACCTTTGAAACCGACCACGCTGGAGATGTTGATGATGTAACCGCGGCGCTGCGGGATCATCAGGCGCATGGCCTGCTGGCAACACCAGAACGTGCCGAGCAGATTGACCGCCACCACCTGCTTCAGGTCCGCGCTGGCGAAATCCACCAGCGGTCCGAACCGGCCGATGCCCGCGTTGTTGACCAGCACATCCAGCCGCCCCAGCTTTTCCCTGACTTGCGCGAAGGCCGCGCCCACCTGGTCTTCCTGCGCAATGTCCAGCGGCAAGGCCATGGCCCGGCCCCCGGCGGCGACAATCTCCCGCGCCACCGTCTCGATCTCCGCGCGGCTTCGGGCCGCCGCCACGACGTGAGCGCCGGCCGCTCCCAATGCGCGGGCAATCGCCCGGCCGATGCCCCGGCCCGCTCCAGTGACCAAGGCTACTTGTCCTTCAAGCTGTTTCGACATGAGTGACGGACTCCCTTGCGCCCGCGCGATCAACTGCCGGCCACCAACCGCTCGACGAACAGGCGGCCCTTGCGCGCCTCGCTGATCAGTTGCGCGGCGTCGCCCGGGGCGAGCGTTTCGATGATCAACGGTCCGTGAGTAAAACCTCCCTTGGCCAACCGCGCCATCAGGGCCGGGAACTTCACCTGCCCGGCGCCGGGCGTGACGGCCACCTTCTTCGGATGCTGGTAATCCTTCACGCACATGCCGCTGACGATGCCATCGAGCACCGCGGCATCCTCCACGGGGTCCACCTTGCCGTCAGAGTAGAAGAAAATGTTGCCGGGGTCATACATCACGGTGAAGTTCTTGTGGCGCACCATATCGCACGCCTTGCGCAGCAACGGACCGGGGCCGGTCAAACCTCCATGCGGCTTCAGCACAATCCCCACTTTCTTCTCCGCGGCGTAGTCGCACACTTCGGCAATCGCCTTGCAGTGGTTCTCGTAAGTTTTCTCAGTGCCCAAGCTGCCCACCATCATGGACCAGGCGCCGGCGGCAGCGCAGTTGTCAATCATCCGCCGCAGACTCTCCACGCCGTCCTTCACCGAGCGGTCGCTGGCGAACGCGCCACCGTAGGCGTTGGGGATTTGCAGACCGCGCTTCCGGGCTTCCTCGCCCATCTTCGCGGCTTCCTCCAGCGGCGTGGCCGACGCTATCACCCGCTTGGTGGCTGACTTGATCCCCGAAAAACCGATGTATTTGAATCCCGCCTCCGCGATGGCATCGAATGCCTCGCCGTATTCGCATGCCGCCCACGGCCGCGTGTAACAGCCGATCTGCCAGCCCGTCGTCGGGGGAGCGCCGGCTGGCACGGGCGCGCTCAGGGCGCTTTGTCGCGACGCAAACCAGCCGCCAGTCGCTGCCGCTGCCGTCCAGTTCAAGAACTCTCGCCGTGTCAATCGGCCGCCGTCATTGTGTTGTGATCGTGTCATGGTGTGGTCTCCTCGCTGGTGTGGCTGCCGTGGCAGTCGAATGTCATGGTTTCGATCCCGGCTTGGGCGTCGATTCCTTCCCGTCGAATCCAACGATGTTGTTGTCGATGAGCTTGAACTGGCCGCTGACGGCGATGGCTTTCGTCGCGTTGGTGGCGCCGCCGCGCTCGACGAGGTTGTTGCGGAACAACGACGAGTCGCTGCCGTGGCTGTTGAACGCGACAGGCTGGGCGCAGCCGATGATGGAGTTGTCGTGGAGATTCCAGTTGGCGGAGGGCGCGAACACTTCGAAGCGGTCAGCGACCTTCATCGCGCGCGGCTGCCTGAGTTTGAAGTGAAACGTCTCCGGGTCGAAGGACTCGATGACGCCGAAACCGTCAGGTTTGGCGCCCCGGAACCATGCGATGTTCCAGCCGCGATAACAGTGAGACAGCCGCCGTTCCATCGGCACGATGCCGCGGCCAGCCTTGAAGGTCGTCGGATCCACGATCTCGCCTATGACGGAGTAGGCGGCATCGCTGGCGATACCCGGGCCGCAGTTGCGCAGGAGGTTGTCGTGGACGATAAGGTTGATGGCCGGCTCGGTCAGGCGAATCGCGGTGACGTTGGTGTCGCACGCCCCGCGTGTGTAAACCTGGTTGTCGCTGATGATGACATCGGAAGAGCCGACGTGGATGGCGGTGCGGACGCGCGACGGTTCGCCGATGGCGGTCATGTCCATGATGTTGCCGGTGATGTTGCAGTTGCTGGTCGGCAGATGGCGTTCGTCGCCGCCGGGAATGATCTCGATGCCGCAGGAGTTGTAGTTCACGAAAAGGTTGTTGCGGACAATCACTTGCGTGGCGCCGCACGTGGCCCGGACGATGTAACCGCCAGGGCGGTTGTTGTAAAGCGTGCGGCCCTCGAACACGTTGTCGGCAACGATGTGCTGGCCGGAACCGAGTTGTTCAAGGTGCTCGGCGCGGCTGCCGATGTTGCCCATCGCGATGGTGCCGGAGTTGCGGACGTAGTTGCCAATGAACCGCACAAACCGCGACGCGCCTTCCCACGTGCAACCGCCCACGTCCACGATGCGGCAGTGGAGCACGCTGGTGTTCTCGGCGAGGTCGTTGTTGTTGAAGCCGTTGCCGTCGCAGTTGGTCGCGGAGCAGCGCAGATAGGTCAACGACTTCGTGTAGGCCGACGGCGCGTTGGTGCCACTGCGGGAATTGCCCTGGCAGTAGAATGCCTCGCAATTCATCTTGCTCGCGTGACAGTTCTCGATCAGCACACGCTCGGTATTGGATATGTGCATGGCCGAGCACGGCTTCAGGCCGACGGGCCAGCAGGCCTTGCCGCTGCTGGTCTTGAAACTATGCCAGCCCGGCCCGTCACCCAATCCCGTGTGGCCCACCATCTTCAGGTTGCGCACGGTCACGTCGGTGCCGCCGTGGAGACTCACGCATGAACCGTAGCCCTCTGAGATGTCGAGCACCGTCTCCGCACCACTGGCGCCTTCGATGACCATGGCCTCGACCTTGCCCACCGAGAGGCCGCTTGTCAGCCGATAGTGGCCCGCGGGGATGAACACGTTGCGTTTCTCCCTCATCGCCCGCGTAACAGCGGCCTGCAACGCTTCGGAATCGCAATGTCGAACCGCTGCGCCCTTCACCGTCCGTGTCGCTGCGTGCGCAAGCGTCAGCGTGTTGCCCTCGATCTTCTCAATCTTGCTGAACAACGGGTCCCGTCCGTTGAACGTGATCATGTGGCCGGGCTGCCACTCCTGCTTCTTGAACTTGATCTCCACGCCGCCGCTGAGTGGCTGCCAGTCGAACGTCACCGGCACCTTCGTGCCCTTCCAGGTGCGCGCCATGTCGTCGCTCCAACGAAACGTGAGCGGGGCGGTGCTGTTCACTTCGACCAGATACACCGTCCAACTGCCGCTGCTGCCGTCGTAGCCGCGCAGTTCCGCCGCGTCACCAAGCGGCTTTGTGCCGTAGGGATTGTCCGGCGACTTCAGGATGCAGCGCGTGAACTGCGGATTGCATTTCGAGACCATGACGCCCTGGCCGACCTTGAAATCGCCGACTTTTGCGACCGTGATCTGTTTGGAGCCGTCCGTAGTTGCCGCCGTCGTCTCAAAGATTGAGCCGGACGCGCCGAAATCCGCCGCGTTGAGCCAATGGCTCACATGGCTGGGCGGGGCATTGGTCGCAGCGAGGCAGCGAATGGCGGTGAAAGCAAGGATCAGAAGGAGTGCCTGATTTCGGTGTGCATTCATAGAAATGGCTCCAATGCCTCGCCGAGAGTGCATCAACTCTGCACGGACGGGCGAGATTATTCCGTTGATCTGTTCGTGCCGGGCTGGATGCCGAGATCGGCAGCCAGCGTCTTGCGATAGTCCGCCTTGTCCACATTCTTCCACTCACGAATGCGCGTCAGCTTGCTGCGTTCAAAGGTCTGCATGAACGCCGCGAATCGTTTCCGGGCCAGCACGATCAGTTCGCGTTGCGATGCGATGCGCTTGCCGTCGGAAACTTTCGCTGCTTTCCTGGCTTGTTCGGCAATCGTGTAATCCACGCTCATCCGTGAGCGGCGGACTCGGTCGAGCGCGGCGGCGTCCCTCCTCACAAGCGCCTCGGCCTCGTCCCAGAGCGAGTTGGATCGAGCCAGTAACTCAACCGTCAGATGGGCGTGCGTCGGCTTGGCGTAGATGCCGACGTGGACCGGTTGCTTCTCGACGTAGTCGTGGATGAGGTCGAGGTATTGCTGGATCACCGGCGCCGCAGCGCCGTAGTAGGCTGCGAGGAACTCGCGCGTCGCCAACGCCTCGTCGTAGTCCGGGTTCCAAAGGAACTTCGCGATCAGATACGCCTTCAGCGCCACCATCTCGCTGTCGAACGTGTCATAGGTGCCTTGCTCGAAGACACCGGCAACGTGATTCGCGGCAAACAGACGGATGTTATCGTTGAGCAACCGTTTGTTCGGCAGCGGCAACAGGTAGTGCGCATAATCGGTCGTGTAGTCCCAGATCCAAAGCCGGTTGCACGCCCTGGCCCACGCCTGCAAGTCTGCCACGAACTTCTTGTTGGCTTCGTTGCAGCCACTCGCCAATGGATGCGAGAAGCAGCACTCGATGTCCGCGAGCCGGATGACGACATTCGGGCGCGGGCGCATCGTCTTCGGCGGCTGGCGCGACCATTGATACGCCAACGTCTCGACGATCTTGCCCGGGAACTCCTTCTCGACGCCTTCCGCGACACGGTTCACGAGATAGAGCAACGGCCCCATCCCGCTCTCCTCGGCCTTCGCCAGCGCCGCGCAACGGCCGCACTCGCAAGGCTCCTTGTTGTCGCTCTGGCTGAGCGAGAAGACCGTCGCGTCGGGTTGTTGACGCATGCCGGCGCGGATCGCCCCGGTGCAGAGCCGAATGACGTCCTCGTTGGTGCAACAATGCTGGGTTGCCTTTCGCCTGCCCTTGCGCAACGCGAAGTATTCCGGATGCGTGGCGAAGAACGCGCTCGACGGCACCAGTGTGTCGAAGGTGTGAACGAAGAACCCGAACCCGAACCGGATGCTGCCGCCGTGCCGCGCGTCAAGTTCCGGCACCGGCGGACGGATGTTCTGCCGCTCCAACAACCGTCCACGTCCGCCCGCGCCATTGAGCCGGTTTCGCGCCATCCAGTTGCCATCGAAACTTTCCCACGTGTAGGTCTCACGATACTCGAACACCGGCGTCCTGAGCTCATCCAGCCGCGGCAGCGCAAGCCGCCGGACCTGTGGAACCCGCTCGATCTCCGGCGTGAACCAGCGGCAACCGAGATGGTCCTCCAGCAGGTCATACACTCCATAGAGCGTCCCGCGCGGCTCGCCCCCGGCAATCACCAGCTTTTCGCTGACCGTGCGCAAGATGTAGCCCTCTTTCCCCAGCGCGGCCCAATCAATCGCAACGCCCAACGAATCCAACCGGCTGGATTTCCCCACGAGAATCTCACGCGGCTGCGCTGGTGCCGTGTCCGCGACGATCGGCAGCCGCGCGCCGGTGATCTTCTTCAGGTAATCCTGGAGTTCCTGCGCGGCGTAGTTAACCGACGGAGACACCACGCGAGGGACCACGATTTGATAGTCAGAGCGGCCGGCGTCGGCAAGCATCGCCCCGGCTCCCCTCCGAGCCACGGGAGGACCGGTGCAGGCTGCCAGAAACAGTGACGCAGCACCCAGAAGGCAAAAGATCGGTCGGAGCTGCATCGCTACGCCAGCTTTCCCAACTCGCGCGTGAACTGCGCGTTGGCGCCGACCTCGTCGAAGAACCACGGGAACATGCCGACGATGACGCCATCGGTGGGCTTGATGTTCTCAAAGGCGAACTTGAACGCGGCGCGCACGGTCTTCTGGTTTGAGCAGTGGCGGCCGGAACCGAGAATTTTGAAGCCAAAGCACGGCTGTTTCACCTGACGGACCACCTGCGTCATCGCCTTCGGGTCGTCCCGGAAGAATGGCAGGCCGAAGTCGAGCATGGGAATCTCCGTGTCCTTCTTCACCATCTTGCGCGTGAGGAAGTAGAAGCAGGTCATGAAGAAATCCACTTCCCAACCTTCGTCGGCGACGCGCTTGATGCAGTCCGGATTGTGCGCCGAGACGCCGGCGAGCACGCCGCAGTCGTGCGCCGCCTTCACGAAGTCGTGCACCTGACTCGACTTGCCGTCGGCGAAAAGCCGGTCGGTCGCGCCGCCGTGGTGAACCATCGCGATGGGCCGCGCCCGCTCGACGGCGTCCTTGATCTTCTCGCGTTGCGAAAAGAGGCAGAAGAACGTCATCTTGCTGCCGCGCTCGCGCAACGGCCGGATATAGGGCAACGCCAAATCGGGATCGGCAAATTGGTGGGTCGTGATGCCCGCGCGTTCACAGTTCTGGAGAAACTCCATCGTTCGCTCCGGCGTGAAGTATTCCTTCATGTGCCGGTCCGCGTGCTGGCCCGCGTAGGAATACCCGAGAACCGGATTGGAACCGGCAACGAGCCGGCTGATACGATGCTTGCCGAGTTGGATGGTCGGCATCGGCGCTTGCGCCGCCGCGTCCGCTGCTCCAACGACAGGCTTCGGTTGCAGCGCGGTGGCTGCAGCCAGGCCCACAACTTGCGCCAGAAAACTGCGTCGGTCGGTCGCTGTAATTCGATCATCGTGCTGTTTGTTGGTTTGCATTGTTCTTTCTTCCTTCAGGTTCACTTCACTGCGGTCATTCGGATTATCCACACCTCGCGAAACGCGCGTGTCAAACTGCCCATCGTTATGCCCGGCTCCCGGCATCATTTCCCGGTTCCTGTCGTCTTCGAACCGCGGAGTTCGATGAATATCGTTTCCATCGGCTCCAGTTCGGCGGCGAACTCCTTCGGCACCTGCACGTTCTGCCAAAGCGGCTTGAACGATTCGCCGGCTGTCGAACGGTGGATTTCGGCACTGTATGAATTCGCGGCGGGCGCGTTGCGTGTGTCGAGATTCACCTTCAGTGGCTGCCGGGTCTCGGCGATGTTCACGAACAGATGGCCGATCCTGCCGTCGGGCGATTGCCACGAGCTGGTGAGGATCGCCGGCGTCGGCAGGTCTTCGCGCACCCACTTGCCGTTGCGTTGCGTAGGAATGCCAATCGCAACTCTCGGCGTATCCAGTTCAAACGGATGCAACATCCTGCCCAGCATCAGGAATTCCCTGGCCCGCGTCTTCAAGAGCCGGCTATGGTTGCGGATCATCGCAATCTGGTCCGGGTGCGCGTCAAACATGCTCTGGTGCGACCACCAGATGGAACCGCCCGGTGTGCGGCCAGCGACGAGGTTCATCGCGTGGCAGCGGACATTCCAGCGATTGTTTTCCTTGCTCAGGCCGGCGCTGTCGCCGCCGTAGCCCGACGCGAATTCGTGGTAGAGATATGAGAACAACGGAATGCCCACCGCGCCGGGATGGCCGCGATACCAGCGCTTTTCGTAATACTCGCGCATGTGGAAACCATCGAGATGCTGGATCAATTGCTCATGCGGCTCCTCGTGGAACAGCACGAAGTCCGGCGAGAGTCGCTTGCCGTGCTGCCGCATTGCATCGAGCAGGTCCCAGAACGCGCGACTCTGGTAAAGCCCCACACCCGGCGTGTGACCGTGCGAGGTTGAGTAGCAGGCATCACCCGCGCCGAAAATCGTCTGGTCCATCTGCAACACGTCCACGCCAAGCGCGTGCGCCTGATCAATCACATCGCAGAAGAACTTCTTCGTCTGCGGCGCGCTCACGCAGAACTGGTAGGAATGGCGTTTCCAGTCACCCGACGGGCTGGATTCGTTGAGCAAGTATTCCTTCGGTTTGCCCGTCTTCTCGTCAAGCACGCAGGCCGCCGTGTGTTTCTGCGCAGCGGGAATCTCGCCGCCGTCGCGTCCTTCGTTCTGATACGTGTAAAACAATCCCGACAAATAGAAGAACGAACGGAACCCGTCCTGCCGCAGTTGCGAGATAACCTGCCGCGCATTGTCCGAGTCGAAGACCGGAAAGTAATCGCCCCCGGTCCAGCGCCGGTGGTTCTCCCAGCCCGCGAGCATCGGGACGATCGGGCCGTCAATCTTCTCACGGAACACGCGGAGATGCTCTTGGAGCTTCGGGTAATAGGAGCCGGTGCAGATCCGCTTGTTGTCGTAGGTGCGGACCTCCACCACATGCACGTCCGGTCCGTCCTTCCACCACGCAGGAATGTCGCGGCGCGCGGCGAGCGTTTTCGCACACCACTTCTGCCGCACGGCCCACTGCTTGTAGATGTCCGCCGTGTCGCACCAACGCCCCTGCGTCACGCCAAGCGCCACCGGATACGGACTCTGCCACACGCCCCCCGGCGTTTTGGGTTCGTCGGTAACTACCGTGAACTCATGCCAGCATCGGAACCCGTCCTTTTGCTTCAACATGCCCAACAACATCGGATGGCCCGCCGTGTCCATGCCCGCCAGATACACGCCCGCCGAGCGGTCCTGATACGCGAGAAACTGCGCCGACATATCGCCCGGATAACGCATCGTCACAGTCCGGCCGTTGTGCCAGTTCTCTGCCGGGTTCTCGATGAGCGCGCCAGCCAGCGCGGGCAGCACCAGGCAATCGTCCTTGCCGTCGCCGATGGTTGGCACAGCGAGCAATTGTGGAAACCGAACCGCCTTCAAACGCCGGCCTGTGTTGTTCACGACGCGGATGGACCAGAGCGTCAGCGGGTTCTTTTCGCTGCACTCCACCGTGACCTCGGCAGCGAGATCAAGTTTGGGGAACTTCGTGAACTTGAGGACAACCTTGTCTGCCGTACTAATGTCCGACCCGCCTGCCGCGGTGCTTTCGATGGTTTCCGAACTGCCGTCCTCTTTCGCGAGAATGATCGAGAAAAGGCTCTTGTTGGACGTCGCAGTGACTACCGCCTGACCGCTCGCTTTGTGGACCATTCGCTCGATGTGCGGGACGGGCGATTTCCCAATCTCCAGCCGCAAAGCCCGGTTTTCCAGCGTCACTACGCCAGCATCGTCGGCTGCGATTCCAATCGTAACAGCCCAAAAAGCGATGCTGAGAAACGTTAACAGTCTGTTCATTCTTTCCTTGTGACTCCGCTCATCTCATAAGTCTGGCATTCTTAAAGCAAATCGGACTGGTATTTCTCCGCGAAGAGCGCGGGCTGACCGCCGGTGTGCCAGAACAATATCGTCTCGCCTTTCTTGAAGAACCCTTTGCGGATCAAATCGATCATCCCCGCGGCGGCGCGACCCGTGTAGACCGGGTCGAGCAACAAGCCTTCGAGCCGTGCCACGAGCCTCACCGCCTCGCGCTCCGCTTCCGTGAGCACGCCATAGCCGGCCCGGCAATACTCATCGGTCGCCAGCACGTCTTCCGGCCCGAACTGCAACCGCTCGCCCAGTTTCTCCGAAGTGTCTGACGCAAGCGCCGAAACGTGGTCCTTCAGCCAGCCTGCCGTTTCATCAATGCTGATGCCAAACACTTTTCCGCAATAGCCGAACACCCGCTGGCCCAGCAACAGCCCGGCGTGAGTGCCGCCGCTGGACGTACCGATCACCATCCAATCAGCACGGACACCCTGTTTCAGAAACTCCTCCATCGCGAACACATAACCCAGCGCGCCCGTGGGACTGCTTCCGCCGTAAGGCACCAAATACGGCTTGCGCCCCTTGCGTGCCACGCCATCGAACGTCTCCCGCAATACCCGATCGCGATCCGCGCGGTCGGCGACTGTGACAATCTCTGCGCCGAAGAACTCATCAAGCAACCGGTTCGCTGTCGGCTGCTTTGGCGCGCTGCCGGTCAGCACCAGGATACAGTCCAAACCATGTTTCGCGGCGGCAGCGGCCGTTTGCCGGCAATGGTTGGATTGCATCGCTCCGGCCGAGATCAGAGTGTTCGCGCCCTGCTCGCGAGCCTCGGCCAGCAGGAACTCCAGCTTGCGCGTTTTGTTCCCGCCAAAGGCCAGGCCGGTTTCGTCGTCGCGTTTGACAAGGATTTCCGGTCCGCCCAAGTGCGCCGACAGCCGCGGCAGACGCTCAATCGGCGTCGGCAGATGGGCAAACATCAGTCGAGGAACTGCGCGCATGATCTATTTTCCTTCAAGTCGCTGCCGAGATTCCATTGTCGTTGATTGGACTGTGGCGAAGGTGACTTCTCCTCATCACTGGAATCTCATGCCTGCTTTTCCCACGCTGAGCGAGCGACCCGGAGGATATTCCCGCCGAGGATTTTCTGGATGTCGCTGTCCTTGAAACCGCGCTGGACCATGCCGACGGTGAACATCGGCCAGTTGGTCCATGCCATGCTCTGTTCGGCATGCGGGGCGGTCTTGGTCGTGTCCGGCGGCCAGAGATGTTCCCAGCGCGCGCCGGACACCGACAACGCTGAACGGCCATCCGCGCGCTTAGGCACCTTCTTGCGCTCGGCTTCCTCGTTGCGCGACGAATAGCCCACGTCCATGCCGATGGCAACGTGGTCAGGACCGAATTTCTTGACGAGGTATTCGATGTGGTTGAGGAACACGCTGATGTCGCCCGCGCCGCCGAGGAAGCGCGGGATGCAGCAAACGCCCACCAGCCCACCGGTGTCGCAGATGGCACGGATGACCTCATCGGGTTTGCCGCGGAAATGCTTGTGCAACGCCGCGGCGGTCGTATGGCTGGCGACCATCGGCTTCTTGGACGCCTTGGCGGCTTCAAGACTTGTGCGCCAGCCGGAATGCGCCACGTCCACGATGACGCCGACACGATTCATTTCCTCAACGGCCGCGTGGCCAAAATCGCTCAGTCCGCCATCAGTTGCCTCGCCACAGCCGTCGCCGAGTGGATTGCGGCGGTTGTAGGCCAGATGCATCATGCGGATGCCGAGCTGGTGGAAGATGCGGATGAAGCCCAGCTCATCGCGCACGCAGTTCCACTGCTGGCGCAACGGCACACCATTGGCCGTGAAGTAGAGGCAGAGCTTGTTCTGTTTCTTCGCGGCGACAATGTCGTCCGGCTTCACCGCTTTGAAGAGTTCGTCGCGCATGACATCGGTCGTGTAGGTGAACCGCGCGAGCCGTTTCATGAGCCGCGTCGGATCATTGCCCTCCTCACCTGCGTTCTGGAAGACGCACGTCACGCCTGCGGCCCGAAACGCCTCGAGGAATTCCTTTCGTTCCGCCGCGTTGGTGGCGCAGCGGGTCATGGACATTTCCTCGCGCAAATCCACCAGCTCCGTGTCCGACGCGCCCGCCTCGACCGCCGCGCGGACCGCGTCGCCATCCACGGCGCTACGCGGAGAGAAGCCGTAGGACTCGAACACCAGCGAGTTGGCGTGAAGTTCGAGACCGTGCTCCAGGTCTTTCGGGCTCGGCTTCAACACGGACAACGCGATGTCGCGAGCCTTCTGGATCTTTTCGTTCGGCGGCGACAACGACGACGCGGCGGCGGCGCGCGCGGAACGGATGTTGAACGATTGCGCAGCCGCGCCGAGCAGCGCCATGCCGGCGGAGGTTTTCAGGAAATGGCGGCGGGACAGATTCTCAATGCTCATGGCTTCAATCTCCTTCGGGTTCAAAACTTGATCTCTTTCTTTTCGTAACGGGCGTTCGTTTCCGCGGCGAGCGCCTTGGCGGCTTGTTTCCACGACGCAGGATCGGCCTCGACGCCGCGCACGACCATTTCCGCCTCGAACTTCGTGCCGCCAGCCACCGACGTGTGTGAGTAAATCTGGTTGTAGAGCTTGTGATAGACGGTCTTGTCCCAATAACCCGTCTTGAGGTTCTGTCCAACGAGCGGCTTCGGATACCACGCGAGCATGGCGCGGCGGTTCACGGGATCGTAGATCGCCGTCCACTTCGCATCCATCTTCAGTTTGAAATCGCCGCTGTTGTCGAACTTCCCCTCGACCATCGTGCCATCGGCTTTTTCGGCGATCCATTCCGTCGTGCGTGGCAACCACGCGTGCATGAAGGCGTAGAGCGTGCCGATCTTCACGTCGGCAGTGACCTCGTAGCGATGCCGCTCCAGCACGCAGTCGTCGGTCACGATGTAAGTCGCCTCCAGTGCCAGCGGCCCCATCATGGAGTGTTTGTGAATCTCCGCGCGCTGGCCGCGATAGACGGCTTTGTCGGCGAGGTCGCACGGCTTGCCGTCCACGGTCAGCGTGACGCTCTTGACCTGCTCGATGCCGCCTTCGTTGTGACCCGTGCCGATCCACTTGCCACCTTCCGCCGCGAAGACGGTCCCGTAGAAACCGTTCTTGTCGGCGACCAGTTCGCCCTTGAAGAAGATGCGGTGGATCGTCCAGGCGCGGTCGCCGGCAAACTCCACTTTCAAGTCGCGCGTCTCGATGGCGACAATGTGAGGAGGGCCCGGTTTCGGCGCGGCTGCGAGCGAGAGAGATGCGGTAGCGAGAAAGGTTGCGAGAAGCAGTTTGTTCATGGCGTCAGCGCCGGATGGCATATCGGCGTCATAGTGTAGTGCCAGAGTTGGCGGTTCTGTTCAATCGCAAACCGAAGTTGAAATCGAAGTTGACCGTAACATCGGCATTCCTGCCAGCACCGCGTTGGTCTTCGCGTTGATGCTTGCGGCTCAGGCTTGAATTTCGCCGCCAACGAGGAAATCCTCTCCGCCATGACAACGACCCGCAGAACGTTCCTCAAACAACTCGGTTGCGGCGCAGCCGGCCTCGGCTTCATTTCTTTCATCCCCTGCTCCAACGCCGCCGCGCGCTCGTCCGGCGGCAGGAAACTCCCGCGCAGCACGCCGGAAGCGGAAGGCGTTGCCTCGGCGGGCATCCTCGCGTTCCTCGACGCGATGGCGGCGGCCAAACAGGAACTGCACAGCTTCATGATCGTCCGCCACGGCCGCGTCATCGCCGAGGGCTGGTGGTCGCCTTACGGGCCGCAGTTCAACCATACGATGTATTCGATGAGCAAGAGCTTCACCTCCACCGCCGTCGGGTTCGCTGTCGCGGAAGGCCGGCTCACCGTGGACGACAAGGTCGTGTCATTCTTCCCGAAAGACCTGCCCGACAAGGTCAGCGACAATCTCGCGGCGCTGCGCGTGAAGGACCTGCTCTCCATGGCCGTCGGTCACGCCAAGGACCCGACCTTCGAGGTTGTGAAGCACGAGAACTGGGTCAAAGCGTTCTTCGACTGGCCTATTCCAAATGCGCCGGGGACGAAGTTTGTCTATAACAGCGCCGCCACCTATATGTGCTCGGCCATCGTCCAAAAACTCACCGGGCAAAAAATCATCGCCTATCTCAAGCCGCGGCTGTTCGATCCGCTCGGCATCGAAGGCCCGACGTGGGAAACCTGTCCGCGTGGCATCTGCACCGGCGGCTGGGGCCTGAGCATCCAGACCGAGGGCCTCGCCAAGTTCGGCCAACTCTATCTGCAAAAGGGCCGCTGGAAAGACCGCCAGATTCTGCACACAAAATGGGTCGAGGAAGCAACGACGTTCAAGATCCAGCAGCCGTTGCCCGCCAAGCCGGCCCGTCCGAATGCGCAGAACGATTGGCTGCAAGGCTACTGCTACCAGTTCTGGCGCGCACAGCATAACGCCTATCGCGGCGACGGCGCGTTCGGCCAGTTCACCATCGTCATGCCCGACCAGGACGCGGTGGTCGTGATGACGAGCGAGAGCAAGAACATGCAGAGCCAACTCGACGTCGTCTGGGAACATCTGTTGCCCGCGATGAAGGAGAAGTCGTTGCCCGCCGACCCACAATTGCAGGCGAGATTGCAGCAAACGCTTTCATCGCTCGCGCTTACGATTCCGAAGAATCAACAGTCTTCACCTGCCACCGCCCGCGTTTCCGGCAAGACTTTCAAGATCGAAACCAACGACCTCGGCCTCACGAGCGCGTCGTTCGCATTCCGCAAGGATGGCTGCGCCGTCACCTTCAAGGATGCCCGCGCCACCTATCCCATCGCGTGCGGCATCGAGCGATGGCAACGTGGCGAAACCGCCCTGCCCGGCACACCGCCGCGACTCATCTCCGGCGGCATGCCCAAGCCCGGCATCAAGCACAAGCTGGTCGCCAGCGGCACATGGAAGGATGAGAACACATTCGAGATGACGTGGCGTTACTACGAAACCCCGCACCGCGACACAGTCACCTGCCGCTTCGATGGCGACAAAGTCGCCATCGAGTTCGTCGCCAGCATCGGCTCCAAGAAACGGCCTATCCTTCGAGGCGCGATAGCAGGATGAGGGTGGAAGTCATCGAATCAAGAACATGCGCACATGCACCACGAGGCTCAGGATGCTCCACCTAATGCGATGGCTTGTTTGACGAGATCAACCGCCGCAGGCACGTGTTCGGCACCAGCAACCAAGAAATAAGTGTTCCCATTCGTCCAGTGGCCAATTCGTTCGCAACTAAACAGTTCCAAGCTCGACGATTTCAGGTGTCTCCTCTTTGGTCGCAAATAAACCTTCAAACCCTGACGCTGAGGAACTATCTCGGCGGCACTCTTCTGCGCGCCGAAACTATACGAGATGTAGAACTTCGTGAACCGTCGTTTGTATTTCCCCAGCTTTCTTAGCGCCTTCTCGAAATGCCCAAGTAAGTCGTGCGAGTGTCTCCAATTCTCTTTGATAAGGTCTTCAAGCGAATAAGCAATCTTCTGTTCGCTCTTGGTCTCTAGCTCGCTTGCTGCGGGTGCCGGGTTTAGCTGGCCAGATTGAATAAGAGAACGCAATTCAAGGACTTGGATGGTCGAAGGACAACCGGGCCAATCATGTTCCCAACAGATGATGAAATCGCTCTTGGTCTCCGACTTCAGATGCGCTTTGAAGCCGGAGCTTCGAAATTCGAATTCAATGTTCACTTCCTCGTAACGGCCGTCGCCCAAAGAGCGAACCGCCTTGCAGTCGGGATAACCTTGACGAACTAGCTGGACGTGAAATCCTAGTTCTTTCGCCAACATGCCAAAAAGGAGCACAACCCCTTGCTCGTTGACTGGAGCATATGTGAGACCTCGGAAGTTGATTGGTTCACCAACGATGTTCTTTCGGGAATGTTTCATAGGCGTGTGATTGATCTGGAGATTGGCAGACGGCCGCAACGGCAACTAGGAGAGGCGGCCGGGTAATGAAACCCATAACGCGCTGAAGGATGGTGACGATGGCGTTGCTTTGTGGGACATAGAGGCGGATCTTGAGTTCCTTGCGCTTCCTCGCTCTGATCGTTTCCTTCTTTCTTCATCGAGCCTTCCGCCTTGGACGGAGATGATGGCAGCATCGGTTACTTTCCACAATGTGGAAAACACCATCCGTCTATTTCCCGTCTAGGAATCCCATGCTCTTCATCCACTCGGCGCAACGAGCGGGCCAGTCACTGATGGGATGCTTGTTGTTGCGCATGCCGAAGCCGTGGCCGCCTTTCGTGTAAATGTGCAACTCGGCGGGGAGGCCGAGCTTCTTGTATTCCAGGTAAAGCATCGCGGCTTCGATGGGGTTGGTCTTGTCGTCGTGCGCGACGAGGAAGAACATCGGCGGCGCATCCTTCGGCACGCTGAAGCCGTCCATGAAACGGGTCTTGTCGGTCTTGTCCAGAAACGCCCCGCCGTAGATCATCACTCCGAAGTCCGGACCGCGCGGGTCGTCGAGGTCGGCACGCTGCGGATAGGTGCGCGGCCCGCGGTCGCAAGCGACGTGGCCGAGCAGATTCCCACCCGCCGAGAAACCGAGCAGGCCAACGCGGCGGGAATCGAGGCCCCATTCCGCGGCGCGGCGCCGCACGATGCCGATGGCGCGCTGCGCGTCCTGCACGGGTTTTCCATAGACGGGCGTCTCGTCGCGGGTCGGCGTCCGATACTTCAAGAGAACCGCCGTGACACCGATGGAGTTGAGCCATTCGCAAACCTGCGTGCCTTCATGGGCGTAGGAAAGGAACATGTAGCCGCCGCCCGGGGCGACAATGACGGAAGCGCCGTTGGGTTTCTCCGGGCGATAGACCGTGATCTCGGGGTCAGTGACGTTGGTCACGCGATTTGAACTCGTGCCGTAGGAGGCGATGAGTTTCCGGGTCGCCTCGGTAAGGGGAGCCTGTTTGCCGGGCGCGCCTTCGGGCCAGAGTTTGAGCGTGAGCGGTTCAGCCGAAAGCGCGAGACACGGCAGCAATACACTCATGCCGGCACATGCTCCCGCGCGGGCGGCGCGCAGAGAAAACCTCTTCATCCATTCCTTGAAGGAGATGTCTTTCATTTTCATTTCAACTTCATCCTCTGCGTTTTGTGCCGGCCGGTCGAGGTCGCATGTCGGCAGGTCACTGCGGCACGCGTTTCAGGCTTGCGGTGTCGAACTGGATCGTCTCGTCATCGCCCTGGTCCTTGGCGGACGCCATCCAAACGAGTGTTGCAGATCCCTTCGGCACTCGGGCGACCACGGCGAGCCGCGTCCAATCCACCGCGGCGACGGCGGGCACCATCGTGGAGCAACCAGCACTGTCCGGCAGCCACTTGCCGGCGGCGTCCTTGAACTTGATGACGAGGGATGCAATGCCTTTCGCGCCGGCACTACCGCGAATGTGAATCGTCGCCAGGTACATCTCGCCCGGCTTGGCGGGCAGCGTTTGCATCACGCACGCCGCGGCAGCAGAGCGAATGATCGCGCCGGCCTTGCCAGAGCGCGCGGCGTCAGCGGAGAACGCAACCTTCCCGGACGTGTCGGGACGAACCCACGTATTCCAGCGCGGGCCGTCCGGCTCGAAACCTGGATTCGCGAGCAGTTCCTTGCCAAGCTCGGGGTTGGCGCGCAGCAACAGCGCGGCGCGCGCGGCGACAGCGGCGTCCGCGTCGCCTGTCTGCGCGGCCCATTGTTTCAAGAGAGGCCCGGCGTCCGGCTGGTCCGCCATCATGATCAACGCCGAACTCACACGCGTGCCGGGCGCGTTGCGCGACCGCTCCTCGAACGAAATCGAGCCGCGGTGCAGAGGATTCGGTTTGATGATCTCCTGCTTGAGCGCCGCAAGCGAGCGAGCGGCGTCGAGATAGCGCTGCAAATCTGCGGGTGAGTTCAACGTTTTCTCGGCGTTATAGAGCGCGGACCACAGTTCCGTCTGGCGGAAGCCATCACTGTAGAGCCGGACGCGAGCGCGGACGGTTTCATCGTCGTTCGCGGCGGTTTGTTCGGCTTTCGCCAATAGCGCGCGCGCTTTGGCGCACACATCGGCGGGCCAGAGGTCGAGTTGCTTCGCATCGAAGAAACCGGCCCACATCACCGTTGAGCCCGAGGGGCGTTTCATCCAGCGATTTTCAAGAAAACGGAAATACTCACGCATCGGCGCGGCGGCCTTGCCGAAGAGGCCGCGGCAGAAATCGTCCACGAGCGTGCCGGCTCTCTGGTTCACGTCCCAAAGCAGTTGCGAGGCGACCCACGCTTTCGGCCCGTCAAGCGACCATGTCGAGTAGATCTCCGCGTAGAAGCCGCGCACGCCGGCGCGATGGGCAAACTTCAAGCTCTCCTCCGTCAGGCCGGTGAAGATGCGCGGCGAGATGAAGCCGGAGCCGTAGTAATAATCATAGATGCCGACGACCGGCGCCTGCGCGCACCAGCCACGGATGAGTTTCTGGTCGCCGGCCCGGATGGCCGGGTCGGTCCAATTGGCGCGGCCAGCGGTAAGGTAAGGGATCACGCGCCGGTGGACGGCGAAGGTCGGCGGCGGCTCGGTGACGTGATAGGCGAGGCAGCCGATGAACTTGTCGGGATGCGTTTTCGCAAGTTCTTCTGCCACGCGATTCATGAAGGTGTAGAAACGATTCGAGTAGTTCGGCAGGCCGCGCGGCGTTTTCTGCTGCGCCGGGTCGGCCGGGTCGAGCGCGCGGCAGGCGGCGCATTCGCAAAAACCCGACGCCGCCGTGTCGTTCATGCCGAGCGAGAAGCTGGTGGCGGCCGGGTTCGCGTCGAAATGCTTGCGCGCAACCTCGGCGGCGAAGCGCGCGACTTCAGGGTTGGCGAGGCACGGCTGCCAGTTGTGCGCGTCGTCGCTGGCCGGCCGGAAGCGTTTGCCTTTGATCTCCGGGAACCACTCCGGGTGCTGGTCGTAGAGTTTCGACGGGACGAAAACATGGAGCAGGTTGTGGTGGAAACTGTAGCGCGGCCGGCAGAGGTTGTGCCGTTCCCACTCGCCTTTGTCGAACGGCGCGGCGGAACTCCACTGCCGCGACTTGAATGATGGCTCGTGGCGGCCGGCGAGACGACCGACGCCGAAGCTTGCCCGCCGCGGCACAACTTCGCCAAGTTCTGTTGGGAAATACCAGCGCACGCCGCCGTGTTTTTGGAGGAAGCGATACACGGCAAACTCCGTGCCGTGCGGGTTGCGGCCTGCGAGCACGAGGTCGCGGCCGCCGACTGTC
>JBAZIR010000069.1:0-18906 GCA_041651735.1 Verrucomicrobiia bacterium
CCGGCACCAGCCAGCTTTCGCCTTATCTGCACTTCGGCCACATCGGCCCGCGCACGGTGGCGCTGGCTGTGCGCGACGCGGGCGCGCCGGCGGCGGATCGCGACGCATTTCTGGAGCAGATGATCGTGCGCCGCGAACTGGCGGTGAATTTCGTCCGCTACAACCCGCGCTATGATTCGCTTGGGTCCGCCGAGCCGTGGGCGCTGCGAACGCTGCGCGAGCACGCGCACGACCCGCGGCCCTACGTTTACACCGAGCGCCAACTCGAAAACGCCGGGACACACGATCCGCTCTGGAACGCCGCGCAGCGGCAGATGGTCCTCGCCGGCTGGATGCACGGCTACGTGCGAATGTATTGGGCGAAGAAGATTCTGGAGTGGAGCCCGAGCGCGGAGACGGCGTTCGACATCGCCGTAAGACTCAACGACCGTTATGAACTCGACGGACGCGACCCGAACGGCTACGCGGGCATCGCGTGGGCCGTCGCCGGCAAACATGACCGCGCGTGGGGGCCGGTGCGGCCAATCTACGGCATGGTGCGCTACATGTCCTTCGCCAGCACGTCGCGGAAATTCGACAGCAAGGCCTACATCGCGCAAATTGATGCGTTCTAGAAAGGACTTTCTCATGAACATCCTGCTGACAGGCGCGGGAGGTCTCGTCGGCTCGGCGCTCGCGCCGCGGCTGGCGGCGGAAAGCCACACCATCACGCGGCTTTCCCATTCGCAGCCGTGGCCGGAGTTGGCGGCCCACGACGCGGTGGTGCATCTGGCCGGCGAGAACATTTCGACGGGGCGCTGGACGCCGGAGAGGAAGGAGCGAATTCGCGACAGCCGCGTGCAGGTGACGCGGCGGCTTTGTGAAGCCGTCGCGAAGTTTGCGCAACCGCCGCGCGTCGTCATTTGCGCTTCGGCAGTCGGTTACTACGGCAACCGCGGCGATGAAGTGCTGCGCGAGGAGAGCGCGCCGGGCGCCGGGTTTCTGGCGGAGGTGTGCCGCGACTGGGAAGCAGCGACGAAGCCAGCGGTGGACGCGGGCATCCGCGTCGTCAACCTCCGCTTTGGCGTCATCCTCTGCGCAACCGGTGGCGCGCTGGCGAAGATGCTGACCCCGTTCAGGCTCGGCCTTGGCGGCGTCCTTGGTGACGGGCAGCAATGGATGAGCTGGGTTGCGCTTGACGATGTAGTCGGTGTGATCAGCAACGCGCTCGCGAACGAAACACTCCGTGGCCCGGTCAACGTTGTTGCGCCGCAGCCGGTGACGAACCGCGAGTTCACGAAGACGCTCGGCCGCGTGCTGCACCGTCCGGCGGTGTGCCCGGCGCCGGCATTTGCGTTGCGGCTGGCGTTCGGAGAGATGGCTGACGCGCTGTTGTTGGCGAGCCAGCGCGCGGAACCCGCGAAATTGCTGACAAGCGGTTTCTCGTTCCGTTTTCCAAAGCTCGGCGACGCGCTGCAAGACGCGCTCGGCTAACCCTTCATCGCGAGCGCGATCTGGAAGAAACCTCGCAGCGCCGCGGGCTCCCGGTGAGTGACACGGAGACCGGAACCAGCCAGCAGCGGGCCGAGGCGGCGATTGACGTGGGTGGCAAGAACGCTGGCGAGCGGATTCAGCAGGCGGAGCCACAACGGCAACGGACCGTCGTCCGGGGCAAACTTGTCGAGGATGACGGCGCGGCCGCCGGGACGCAGGACGCGTGCCGCTTCGCGCATGCAACGAACCGGATCGGGGATGACGGCAACGATGAAATGGAGAATGACGGCGTCGAACGACTCGTCGGCAAACTCCAGCGCCTGACCGTCCATCACGCGAGCGTCCACGGCGAGGCCGAGTCGGGCGGCACGGCGGCGAAGTCTCTCCAGCATGGCCGGTGTAAGATCCGTCGCGGTGACGATCGGGCCGGTCGCGATGAGATCAAGATCAAGGCCGGTGCCAGCGCCGACGATCAGGACGCGCTCGCCGGGCTCGAGGTTGAGCTGCGCCAGGGAACGACAGCGCATCGACCGGGTGTGATGGGCGATGAGGTCATAGAACGGCGCCCAACTGCTATAGCGGACACGGTTCCAGAAATTGGCGAGGGCGCTCATGGGCTCAAGACGGCGGGCATCATCTAGTGGGACGCCGGTTCGTGGGACTTGCGGCCGTGGACGCGCTCATAGGCTTTGCAGAACGGACAGAGATGGACCTCAACGGTCTGGACCATCTTGAAGGCGACGCCGCGTTGCTTCTTGCGCGCCTGACGGCAAACGGGGCAGAGAACGCAGACCTTCGCCAGCATCTTGTCGAGGCCGGTGGCGGTTGTCGGAAGGGCGGAGTTTTTCATGGCTCAGTCGTGGCGTTCATTTTGGAGCGGCGCGGCGTGGCCGTCGAGCAAAACCGGATTGCGGAACGATTGCGGAAGCATCGAACTCCGTTTGAATCGCCGCGTGGAACTTGCGAAACCGCTTTGGGAGACGTATATAATAGGTAGAACGCAGGGTAGGGAGAGAGAAAGAGAAACACGTTTTGGAGACCCAACCATGCAACTCAAAATCCCCACTGAAGTTTGCAGGTCTTACATAGACTGCCAGGCGAAACGGGCCGAGAGTGTCGCTTGGGCACGCCGCGAGAAGGAAACCCCGCCAGTCGTCACGATCTCGCGCCAAGCAGGCGCGGGCGGCGTCACACTGGCACAGAAGGTGGTGCAATATCTTCGCGAACATGACCTGCGCGCGCCTTGTCCCTGGACCATGTTCGACAAACAGCTCGTGCAGAAGGTTCTGGAGGATCACCAACTCTCTGAGAGTGTCGCCAAGTTCATGCCGGAGGACAAATACCCGGGTGTGCAGGACACGATTGAGGAATTGCTCGGCTTGCATCCGTCGCATTGGACGTTGGTGGAGAAGACCAGCGAGACCATCCTTCGCCTTTCGCACATGGGCAACGTGATTCTCGTGGGCCGTGGCGCCAACGTCATCATTGGTTTTGTCCCGAACGCCACCCACGTCCGGCTGGTCGGCTCCGTGGAGAAACGCATCAAATTCTGCCAGGAATATTACAGCTTCAGTCCGCAGCAAGCGGCGGAATACGTCAAGCAAACCGACCTGGGCCGCAGTCACTACCTGAAACGGCATTTCAACAAGGACATCAACGACCCGTCGCTGTACCACATGGTAATCAACACGGATGTCGTCACGCCTGACGAAGCCGCAGCCATCATCGGCCAGCTCGTGTTGGGCCGGCAACAAGCCCCGCCCGCCTGAACCCGGAAATCGAAGTTGAGCCGGCAAGGATGCCGACGCGACGGTCCATTTCAGTTCCCGGGTCCAAAACACGAAGCCGGAGATTTCTCTCCGGCTTCGCTCGTTTGAAGTGGAAGGATTTCAGCCCGCTCAGGAGCAACCGAGGCTCTCGCCGCAGTTGAGGCACTTGAAGCACGCGCCGTTGCGCACAACGATGTGACCACAGTTCGGACAGGTCGGCGCGTCTTTCATGAAGTGCGACACGGAATCACTCAGTGTCTTCACGCGCGCCTTGCCGTTGCCTCTCGGGGCCTCCAGAGCCACGGCTCGCACCGACTCCGGCATGTCGTCAACGCGTGGCAGTTCCGGCACGGGCCTGTTCACTTTTTTTTTGATGGCTTCCTCCAGCTCCTTCATCGGCAATTCCTGCTGGCCAGCTCCGGGATTGGTCGCCTCGCGGAAGCCGGGGATAAACTGACAGCCGAGCCAACGGAAGACGTAGTCCACGATGCTGGAGGCAGTGCGGATGTCGGGGTTCTTGGTGAAACCGCTCGGTTCAAAACGCTGGTGGGCAAACTTCTTGACCAACGCATCGATGGGCACGCCATATTGCAGCGCGAGGCTCGTCAACGTGCCGACGGTGTCCATCAAACCACCGATGGTGCTGCCTTCTTTCGCCATCGTGATGAACAACTCACCCGGCGTGCCGTCCTCAAACAACCCGACGTGCAGATAGCCCTCGTGGCCCGCGATGTCGAATTTGTGCGTAACCGCCATGCGCGTCTCCGGCATGCGACGGCGGAAGGGTTTCGGCATGCCATCCCTTTCCTCGTCCTTGGCGTCCTTGGCGCCGGTGGCGCCGCCTTTCTTGGTGGAAAGCGGCGCGCTGCGCTTGGAGCCGTCGCGGTAGATGGCAATGGCTTTCAAGCCGAGCTTCCAGCCCTCGATGTAGGTGGTCATGATGTCCTCGACCGATGCCGACTCCGGCATGTTCACGGTCTTGGAGATCGCGCCCGAGATGAACGGCTGGGCTGCGGCCATCATACGCAGGTGGGCCATGTAGTGGAGCGAACGGGTGCCCTTCTGCGCCTTGAACGCGCAGTCGAACACGGACAGATGCTCCTCCTTCAAATGCGGAGCGCCTTCGATGGTGTCGTTCTGATCAATGTACTCGATGATGTCCTTGACCTGGTCCTCGTTGTAGCCGAGTTCGTCCAATGCCATCGGCACGGTGCGGTTGACAATCTTGAGGATGCCGCCGCCGGCGAGCAGTTTGTATTTGACCAGCGCGATGTCCGGTTCAATGCCGGTGGTGTCGCAGTCCATCATGAAGGCGATGGTGCCCGTCGGCGCGAGCACACTGACTTGCGCGTTGCGGTAGCCATGTTTCTCGCCCATCGTGAGCGCACGGTTCCAACAATGCAGCGCATGGTCACGCAGATTTTTCGGGCAGCTCGCGTCAATCTGCGCCACATGACTGCGGTGCAGGCGGATCACGTCGAGCATGCAGTCGCGATTGTCCCTGCCAATCGGCTTCGACACGTGCGCGCAACGCGCGTCGAGGTAGCCGGAGAACGGGCCTTTTGTCGCCGCCAACTCCGCGCTGACTTCGTAAGCCTGGCCGGTCATGATGGCGGTGATGGCGCCGGCCAGCGCGCGGCCTTCGTTGGAGTCGTAAGCCTTGCCTTCGGCCATGATCAGCGCGCCGAGATTGGCGTAACCGAGGCCCAGCGTGCGGAAGATGTGCGAGTTCTCCGCAATCTCCTTCGTTGGGTAACTCGCGTTGTCCACGATGATTTCCTGCGCGATGATGAAGATGCGCACCGCGGCCTTGAACCGCTCCACGTCGAACGTGCCGTCGTCGTGGCGGAATTTCATCAGATTCAGCGAGGCGAGGTTGCAGGCGGTGTTGTCAATGAAGACGTATTCGCTGCACGGGTTGGTGGAATGGATCGGCTCGGTGTTCTTGCAGGTATGCCAACGCTGGATGGTGCCGTCGAACTGCATTCCGGGGTCACCGCAGATGTGCGTGCCTTCGGCAATCTTGCGCAACAGTTCGCGGCCCTTGTAGGTCGGGCCGGCCTTCTTCGCATCCGTCACCCAATGCGTGGCCCAGTCCTTGTCCTCAACCGCCGCCTGCATGAATGCGTCGCTGGCGCGGACGGTGAGGTTCTCGTTTTGATACATGATCGAGCCGTAGGCATCGCCGTTGAAATTGGCGTCGTAGCCCTGCTCGATGAGTGCCCAGGCTTTCCGCTCTTCTTTCGCCTTGCACTCGATGAACTCCAAAATGTCCGGATGCCAATCCTTCAGCGTGTTCATTTTCGCCGCGCGGCGCGTCTTGCCTCCGCTCTTCACGACGTTGGCGATCTGGTCATAGACTTTTAGAAACGACAGTGGCCCGCTCGGCCGGCCACCGCCGGAAAGTTTCTCGCGCGAACTGCGCAACGGCGAGAGGTCGGTGCCCGTGCCGGAACCGAACTTGAACAACATCGCCTCGCTCCCGGCCAGGCGCATGATGTCCTCCATCGTGTCGCGCACGCTCTGGATGAAGCAGGCGCTGCCTTGCGGAAACTCGTATTGCGTCGAGGCGCGCTGGGCTTCGCCGGTGGCGGCGTTGTAATGCCAATTGCCGAGGCAGGAATCCTTGCCGATGCCGTATTGGTGATACAGCCCGACGTTGAACCACACAGGCGAGTTGAACGAGCCGAACTGGTTCACACACAGCCAGGCCAGCTCCTGGTAGAACGTCTCGCCGTCCTCCGGTGTCTTGAAGTAGCCGTCTTTCACGCCACAGTCAGCGAGCGTGCGTGCGACGCGATGGACGAGCTGCTTGACGGAGGTCTCACGCTCCGGCGTGCCGACCTCGCCGTAAAAGTATTTCGAGACAACCACCTTGGTCGCGAGAACCGACCAGTTCTTCGGCACCTCAATGTTCTCTTGTTTGAAAATCGCCTTGCCACCCTCGTCGCTGATCTCAGCGGTGCGACGTTCCCATTCCAGTTCTTCGAACGGATGAACGCCTGCCGTGCTGAACACCTGCTTGATAGTCAACCCGGCGCCAGTCCCGTTGTCGCCGTTGCCTTGAATAGTTTTCTTTTTGCTGCTCATGCGTTTGAAATGCGGGTTACGAACAACAGGAATAGCGTTCTTCGCCTGAATCATCGAATCTCCTCCTTAGTCAAAAAAACAGGTCTAAAATTAGCTTGGCTCTCACTGGCCCCCTCCTGTCCGAATTTGTTCACCACCAAACAGTGAATAACTTGTTAACAACCACAGTATTTAGGGGCTGTTGTTCCATCGTACCACTACCGGTAGTAGCGTCAACAAAATTTCACCCAAATGTCAAAATTGTTATAAATCGCCGATTTTTCCGCCTATTTCACTCGCAGTTCCCGAATCTGCCACTGCCGCTCCATGTCCCGTGAGGGCACAAATTTCAAGAACCGCACCGGCCCAGCCGTCCAATCCACCCCCCAAACACCGTTTGTGTCGGCAGGTTGTGCGACCGGCAGCGGTTGCCAGCGATTGCCGTCCTTCGAAAAATTTACACGCAACATCACGCCTGGCGTCGTCTCCAACTCGATGTGCTTCGGTTGCTGGACCTGCCGAAGATCGAGTTGGAACCAGTCCGACGTCCGTCCCTGCGTGACCGTCTCCCAGCGCGTCTCGCGGTAGCCGTCGAACGCGTCACTCGGAGGAAACAGTTCGTCGCTGCTTGCCGTCGCACTCCACAACAACGTGCCCGCTCCTTCGCGCCTCCAGCGCAGGGTTTTCGGGTCCGTGACTGGGAACTCGTGATTGGGTCCGCGCAACTGTTCGCGCCACGGCGACAGATCCAGCGACGCATCGGCACGCGCGACGAACGGCTCCGGCAGCTTGATCGCAGCGGCGCTCGCGTCCGACGCCAGTTCCCGCAACTCCAGCGGCTCGCCAAAGTGCCGGACAATTTTCAGCCGGAATTCTTCCGCGCTGTAATCGAGCCACGCCCAGAAGCGCGCGCAGAAAATCGGCGCGTGCAGCTCCTTCATCCCTGCGGGCAATCGCGGCGACAACATCAACCGCCGGCCGGGCACGTCGAGCGCCGCGCCGGTCACCGCCGGCAACAACATCCATGCCGCCAACGCGCCCATGTCAGACTCGCGACTCGTCGGCGGATTTACGAACGTCATATCCACATGGGTGGGCAACCCCCACGGGCTTTTGCTGTAACGATACACCGCCTCATAAACCCGCCGCGCATTTTCCGAAACCCCTGGCTGCATCTGATCCACAATCGTGTCCGCCCCTGCCGTCTTGCCGGGACCGTGGCCGGGCGAAACATCCGCGTTCTCTGGCTGGCGTTGCCTGGCGAGCGCGGTCTCGTAATCGCGGACAAGTTCCGGCTCCTCCTCAATGCGCGCCATCATCATCGCCGCCCGGGTCGCCGCCGGGCCGAAGCTCGATAAAGTTTTCGTCTGACGCAACCACGCCATCGCCCGCTTCACGCCGGGCCACGCCGCGTCGAGAAACTTCCGATCGCCGGTGGCACGGTAGTGCGCAAGCACCTCGGTCACATAGACACACGCTGGCTCTGGCGTGCCGGTGATTCCCTGCCAGACGTTCGGGGTGCCGATGCCCCGGTAAGCGTTGCCATGGAGCCGCGGCACTTCGCCGCCGGGCTGCTGGCACGCGCGAAACAACTCCAGTTCGCGACGGTCCAGATCCGGAAAAAACGTCCGCCAGAACACGCCCGATCCCCAGCGTTTTTCCAGCGCGCCGAGCGCGCCTTCGCCGCCGCCCGGATTTTCCAGCACGCCAAACTCACCGTTGCGCGTCAACAGCGTGTTGCTGAATGCGGTCGCAGCAGAGTTTAGCACGAGCGATTTCAGCCATGCGGGCAGGTTCGACTCACGCACCAGCCGGGCCCATGCGTCAGTCTCGCGCGCCAACCGCTCGCGTTGATCGAACGCATACGCCGCCAGCTTCTCCGCATTCTGGAATTCGCTCTGATAGAAATGGCCGTGATTCTTTCCGTCGAGCGTGACGTGGTCCGGCATCCACCACACCACGACGAAACAGATCGTCTGTCTGGATCCCGGCGGCAGCCGGATTTTGCGACAGAGAGCGCCGGCCGGCCGCACCTTGTCCTCGCGCGCCGTCACGCTCAACCCGTTCAACTCGCCATCGAGCCGGAAGTCCTCCACCAGCCCCCGGCCATCGCCGAGCGCGTCCCAGCCGCGATCGGTCGTCGGACCGTCGGTCAGCAGCAGGTATTCGCCGGAAACATTCTTGCCGATGCCTTCAAACCGGCGCGGGCTGCGAAACGTCAACCCCTGCAACGTGCTGCCACTGACCACCGCCGGTAATTGCGAACTGCCGTCGGCAAAATACCACCGTTGCTTCCCCTCGTGGAAGCGCACGCCGCCGATGCCCACGAAATTCTCCAGCGACATCATCACACTCACTTCCAGCGGCCGGGCGAGCGGATTTTCCAGCGTCATCTCGAAAAACGCCACCGGCAGGCTGGAGTCCTTTATGTTATGGGGTATTAATGGCGACCACGCGCGCAGACTCGCCCGCACCGGCAGGCTCTCATCCACGAACGCCACCTCGGCGAACGGAAACGCGCCGCGGAACTCCACGCATCGCACCTGTTCCGCGTCCGCCAGTTCGTTCTCCAGCCAGCCGCGCCGCAACCAGCGCGTCACGCGCCGCACGCCGTCGCTGGCATTGATGGCAAGAAACGTTCCCCGCGATGGCACGAACGGATCCTCCCACAGAGGCAGGTCCCAGTTGTGATTGAGGGTAAACCGCCCGAACCATCCGGACGGCAGCAACTCAAACTTGCCGCAACCGATGCCGCCCAGTGGCATGCCCGCACGGCAGGGCGCGTTGCGCCACACACCCGCGGCCTCGTCGAAACCCTGGCAATCAGCGGGCGACGTAGGTTCCGCGGCGGCGCAGAACAGACAAGAGACAGCCAATGCCGCAAAGAGATGGAGGAACCTCCAGATTCCAGGCTCCAGACTCCGGGGAAACTTCAAGCCCCACGGCCCAGACGCCTGTCCCCTTGGACATGGCCGTTCGAAACCTGAAGCCTGAGGTTTGAAGTTTGGAGTTCTGTTCACGTGATCTCTGCCTCGGTTTTCTTGAGTTGGCTTGCGCGCCCCAATGTCGCAGAACCCCTGCGTCCACGCCAGCGTCTCCGCGTCACGGTTCTCGGCGGAAACGAGTCGCCGTGGATCAGAATGACAGTCTGAATCACGCTGTCGTTTTAGGTTCGCCCGCCCGCCAAGTCAACTCAGACGGAAGGCCAGCGGCAGTTTTGGAAGATTCGCGTGACCTCGGCGGACGCGTCTGGTAAGTAGGTTGGGTTTCCAACGAAAGGACACATGGCGGATTTACGAATTGCTTTTGTCGGCGCGGGCGGGATGGCCCAGCGCCATCTCAAGACGCTCACGGGTTTGCTCGGCGAGAAACCGGTTGCGGCGGTGTGCGACACGGATCGCGCCAAGGCAAGCGCGGCGTGCGCGACCTACGGCGGCGCCGCTTACGAGGACGTCGCGCTGATGTTAAAGGCGGAGCCGATTGACGTGATGTTTATCTGTACGCCGCCGTTTGCGCGCGAGGAGCCGATCAAGTTGTGTTGCCGGAAAGGCCTCCCGTTTTTCTGCGAGAAGCCGCCGGCGGCGGACTTGAAGGCGGCGGGCAAGATTGCCGAGGCGGTGGCGAAGTCGGGCGTGATTCATTCGGTGGGCTTCATGTATCGGCACGCGGAGATGGTGGAAGAGTTCAAGCGGTGGTTCGAGGGACAGGCGGTGACGAGCGCGGTGTCGCAGATGGCGTGCGGCTTGTTGTTCGAGCCGGACTCGCTGGGGTGGCGCAAGCTGGCGGACCAGGGCGGCGGGCCGCTGTTGGACCAGGCCATCAATCTGGTGGACATCATCCGTCTGGTCGCCGGGGAGATTGTGGAGGTGCACGCTTTCGGTTCGAATCAACTGACGCCCCGGAGCGAGACGCTGACAGTGCCGGAGACGGTCACGCTGGCTTACCGGCTCGCCAACGGCGCGGTGGGTTGCCATTACCATTCGTGGGCACAGAAGGGTTGGACGTGCCAGTTGGAGTTGCGCACCGCTGACAGCCGCGCATCGCTGGACTTTGCCGCCGGCAAAGCCGAAGGCACCATCAAGGGTGAAGCGAAAAACGCCGGCTCGCCAAAGGATTACTACGTCACTGAAATCGAGCGATTCTTGCAGGCGGTGCGGGAAAAGAACCCGGCGCTGGTCCGCTCGACGTACGCGGACGCAGCAAAGAGCCTCGCGGTGGTGCTGGCGGCCAGCCGCTCGCTGGAAACCGGCAAACCGGAGCGCGTGAAAGAGGTTTAACCGATGTCGGTCCCAACGAGCGAGCGCAAGGGAGTGGACAACACCAGCCGTCCGTTGGGTTTCCTGTTCGTTCGTCTTTTCGTCGTTTGTTCGGCGCCCGTCGCGTTGCTGTCGCTTTGCGGTTGCGCGGGGTTGCAGGATGCGCGCTCGGAACGGCTGCCGCCCACCAGTGTCGAGCAAATGCGGGCGCAGCGTGTGCAACCGGAGATCGTCGGTTTTAGCGCGATGAAGGTCGGCGAGAACGCGATCAGCTATATGGCGCATTCGTGGCTGGACGGCGCGGAGACGACGACGCTGCCCATGACGGACGCAATGAACCGGGGTGACACACACGCCATGGTGGACGTGGTGTTAAATGGCAAGGTGCGCGTGCCGATGCTGGTGGACACGGGCGCGGCGTCGGACGTGCTCTCACCGTCACTGGTGGAGAAGCTGAAGTTGCCGCTGTTCGACACCGGCAACCAGACAGCGACGGTGCGCGGTGTGGGCGGCGAACAGGCTGTTTTTCCCGGGGCGTTGTCGAAGATGCAGCTTGGCGGCATTGAGATCCATAACTCGGTAGTGGTGGTGCTGACCGAGCAATACCGGCAATACGGGCTGGGCATGTTTCGTGGCGAGACCGTGGACAACGGCATCATCGGAATGACCACACTGGGCCGGTTCCGGTGGGTGACGTTCGATTGGCGGCGGCGGCAGTTGACGCTCGGCCGCGTCGGTGACTACAAACCCGACAAGCAAAAGCTGGCCGATGAAATCCCGTTCAGTGTGGTTTACGGCAAACTTGTGGTTGGCGCCGAGATCAACAAGGCAAAGAAGAAATCGTCATTGAGTCTGATGCTCGACACGGGATCGGATGACGAGATGATGGTGCCGATGAAGGTGGCGCAGGAGTTGGAGTTGTTCGATCTGTCATCGCCGCCGACCAACCGGCGATGGATCACCGGCGTGGGCGGCTCGTATGTCGGCTCCCCCTTCGTGGTCAATGTGGTGAAGATTGGGCGACTGCAGTTCATGAAGGTCAGCGGCCACACCGTGCCGGACAATATCTGCGGTGTGCTTGGCAACAAGCTGATGCGGCAGTTCAAGACGACGTTTGACTTCGCGCATCAGCGGCTGGTGTTTGAGCACTATTGAGTTCGTCGAAGCGCCGGAGAAGTTCCAGACTCCAGGGAAACTCCAGGTCTCGATCCGGTGAGAGCGCCCGGCGCCTGCGTTCCACTTCTGGAATTGGGAGCTGGGTGGCTGGGGTCCCCCCAGCGCCCGAAGATTGGAATCTGAAGTTTTCTTTTTCGCATCGCACTCCGTTCTTGTTCCGCGCGGCTCACGGTCTATAATTCAGCCCGTAGTAAATAACGATGAACACCAAATACGTTCTTGGACTGGATTTCAGCACCTTGAGTGGACGCGCGCTGTTGGTGCGCGTCGCCGACGGCAAGGAAGTGGCCAGCGCGGTTCACCACTATGCCAGTGGCGTCATCACCCACAGACTGCCGAACGGCGCGGGAACGGCCAATCTGCCGCCGAATTTCGCGTTGCAAGATCCGAAGGACTACCTCGACGTGTTGAAGATCGCCGTGCCGGCGGTGATGCAACGTGCCGGCGTGCGCCCGGAGAACATCATCGGCATCGGCACCTGTTTTACCGCCAGCACATTGCTGCCGGTGGAATCCGACGGCACGCCGCTCTGCCTGATGCCGCAATGGCGCTCCAATCCGCACGCGTGGGTGAAGCTCTGGAGCCACCGCGCTGCGCAACCGCAGGCCGACCGCATCAATGAGATCGCCCGCCAGCGCCAGGAGGAGTTTCTCAAGCGCTATAACGGCCGCTACTCAGCCGGCTGGTTTTTCTCCAAGCTGCTCGAGATCGTTGAGAAAGCGCCGGAGGTTTACGACGCCGCCGACGAGTTCATCGAGGCCAGCGATTGGATCGTGTGGCAGCTTGTGGGCCACTCGCGCCGCAACAACAGTGCAGCCGGCTACAAGGCGATGTGGCTCAAGGACAAGGGCGGCTATCCGCAATTCGATTTCTTCAAGGCTCTTCATCCGAAACTGGAGCACCTGCTCGACGAGAAACTCGGCGGCCTGGAGGTTTATGAGATCGGCGCCAACGCCGGCGGCCTCAGCCGCAAGGGCGCGGCGCTGACGGGCTTGAAGGAAGGCACGCCGGTGGCTGTGGGTATTGTGGACGCCCACGCGGCGGTGCCGGCTTGCGGTGTGATCGAGCCGGGCCGGCTCTGCATGGTGGCGGGGCCGCGCATTTGCCACGTGTTGCTGGCGAAAGAACGGCGCGACATCGAGGGCGTCGGTGGCTGTGTCGAAGACGGCATCGTGCCCGGCACGTGGGGCTACGAAGCGGGTCAGACTTCGGGCGGCGAATTGCTCGGGTGGTTCTGTGCGGCGCTGCCGACGGAAATCCGCCTCGAAGCAGAGCGGCGAAGGCTCACCGTGCAGCGGCTGATGGAAGAGCGCGCGGCGGCGTTGAAGCCGGGCCAGTGCGGCCTTTTGGGGCTGGACTGGTGGAGCGGCAACCACTGCGTGCTGATGGATCCAAACCTCAGCGGCATGTTACTCGGCTTGACGACAAAAACGGAACGGCACGATATCTATCGTGCGCTCATCGAAGCGACGGCGTTCGGTGTCCGCAAGATCGTCGAGACGTTCACCAAGGCCGGTCTGGAGGTCCACGACATGGTCGCCTGTGGTGGCTTGCCGGAGCAGAACAAGCTGCTGCTGCAAATCATCAGCGATGTCACCGGCAAGCCGGTTCACGTGGCCGAATCGTCCCACGCCACGGCGCACGGCGCGGCAATGCATGGCGCAGTGGCCGCCGGCAAGGCTGCGGGCGGCTACCCGACGCTCCAGGACGCGGCGCGGCACATGGCGCACGTGCGAGCGGACTATTACCGGCCGCACAAGGCCTCACACGAGATTTACAATCAGCTTTACGCGGAATACGAAAAACTGCACGATTACTTCGGTCGCGGCGTCAACCCAGTGTTGAAGACACTGAAGCGGCTCAAGACCAGCGCCGCATGAACCGGCTGGCCGGCAAGCGCTGATGTTTTGGCTTGCCGAGCAGCGCGGCAGCGGCGTAGTTTTCGCAGCAACGCGAGACAACTAACATGCCTAAGCTCGTCCTTCTCATTCAGGGAAAGCCCGTCAACGAGTTCCCGCTTTCCGGTGACACGGTGACGGTGGGCCGCGCGCCCGACAACGCGGTCCAGATTGCTGATGATTCGGTTTCCAGCCACCACGCGGAACTGATCGTGGAAAGCGGAAGCTATGTGGTGCGGGACATCGGTTCCACCAACGGCACCAAGGTCAACAACGAGCAACTCCCGCCCAACCAACCACGCAAGCTGGTGGGAGGCGAGGTGGTGAAATTCGGCGGCATGGAGTGCCGCTACGACAGCGAAGGCAAGCGCCCCAGCAGCAAACCGCTGCCGCCGGTCAAGGCGGGCGTGGATCTCAAGACCACTGCCACACGGCCCAGCACCATCTTCCAAAACGTTTCGCCGTTCAAAAAGAAGGTGGACAAGTCCAGCCGCACCATCCAACTCATCATCCTTTTGCTGGCCGTCGGCGCGCTCGGCTGCTTCCTCTTCCTTCTCTGGAAGTTCCTCCAGATGACGCACTGACATCGTCGTGCGATGGTTTGCGCCCGGTGTTGCCTGTGAAAGCTGTCTTTGACGCATCGCCCGCGTCGCTAATTTTCTTGCCCGCGCTGCGCGCTTTCGCTATCTAGTTCGCGCTCGTTCAAACAACCAACGGAGAATATTTCTATGGCTAGACCTGTCACACTTTGCGCCGGCCAGTGGGCCGACCTCACCTTCGATGTCCTCTGCCAGAAAGCGAAGTCTTTCGGCTACGACGGCATTGAAATCCCCTGCTGGGGCGATCATCTCGAAGTCATCAAGGCCGCCAAGGACAAGGCCTACTGCGACAGCCGCCACGAGATTCTCGCCAGACACGGCCTCAAGACCTGGGCCATCTCCTGCCACCTCGTCGGCCAGGCTGTGTGCGACCAGATTGACGAGCGGCACAAGTCCATCCTCCCCCCGCACGTCTGGGGCGACGGCAAACCCGACGGCGTCCGCAAGCGCGCCGCCGAGGAAATGGTCCGCGCCGCGCAGGCCGCCAAAAATCTCGGCGTCAAGGTCGTCAACGGTTTCACCGGCTCCAGCATCTGGCCCTACCTCTACAGCTTCCCGCCGGTGCCGCAGGCGTGGATCGACAAGGGCTACGAAGATTTCGCCACGCGTTGGAAGCCGATCCTTGACGAATACAAGAAGCTCGGCATCCGCTTCGCGCTCGAAGTTCATCCGACCGAGATCGCGTTCGACATCGCCAGCACCGAGCGCGCCATCGAGGCCATCGGCGGCCATCCGGCGTTTGGCTTCAACTATGATCCAAGCCACCTCGGCTACCAGGGCGTGGATTACGTCAAGTTCATCCGCCTCTTCGGCGACCGCATTTTCCACTGCCACATGAAGGACGTGTGGTGGGGTCACGGCGACGGCACGGTGGGCGTCTTCGGCGGCCACATCAACTTCGGCGACGCGCGCCGTTACTGGGACTTCCGCTCGCTCGGCCACGGTGACATCAACTTTGAGGAAATCATCGTTGCACTCAACGACGTCAACTACCAGGGTCCGCTCAGCGTCGAGTGGGAAGACAGCCGCATGGACCGCGAGCATGGCGCCAAGGAAGCCTGCGCGTTCGTGCGGAAAGTGGACTTCCCGCGCAGCGGCCGTGCCTTTGACGCCTCCTTCGACAAGGAAGAACAGAAAAAGAAGAAGTAAACGTCGCAGTGATTTGGCCGTCGTCCGCACCTCGTGACGCGGCAGAGAACTTTCCGCCAGCCCGGACGGCAGCGTTCAGGCTGGCGGAACTGTTTTGGCCACCCGTGGTGCCTCATGTGCGCTGTTGGCACGGCGGCCCTGCTTGGCATAGAGTATCGTGGCATGAAACCAACTCTCATTTTACTGGCATTGCTGGCCGTGGTTTCCATCACCATCGGTGAAGACAAACCCGCGGCCCCGGCCCAACGCGAAGGTTCCACCATGACCAACCAAGTCACCAAGACCGACGCCGAGTGGAAGAAGATTCTCACCCCGGAGCAGTATCGCGTCCTGCGCGAGAAAGGCACCGAGCGGCCGTTCACCGGCGACTACTGGGACAACCACGACGTGGGCATCTACCGCTGCGCCGCCTGCAATGCCGAGTTGTTCACTTCGGAGACGAAATTCGATTCCCGCTGCGGCTGGCCGAGTTTCTTTGCGGCGAAGGCCAAGCAAAACATCCGGCTGCAACCGGACAACAGCCATGGCATGCAGCGCACAGAGGTGTTGTGTGCTCGCTGCGGCGGTCATCTCGGTCACCTCTTCGACGACGGCCCCGCGCCAACTGGCCAGCGTTATTGCATCAACTCCGTCTCCATCAAATTGGAGAAGAAGAAGAAGACGGAAGAGAAGAAGTAACCCCACCCGGCGCAACCCGCCGCACCTCGCCATCGTGCAGCCGTCAGTTCTTGCTGGGGAACGGCGAGGTGGCGGGTCTTCGTGTGCTGCCCGGCGTCTCGTGCTGAATCACGCTGACCCTGCGCTGCTGGGAGGGGGACGACACAGTGCTTTTCCGCGAGGTTCTTGAAGCAGCGGCCCCCGATCCGGCGTGAATGGTAATCAGCCCACCGGGGAACACCTCAATGACCGGCACGATCACAACAGAGGGCGTGTTCTCCGACAACCACAACCACCCCAGCCGTTGATCGAACACCCAGTGGCCTGCAAGCGGATCTGGCTGTGACGGCGGCGGCGGCGTGACAACTGGCGGCGCGTCGGCCGGCGGTTCTGCCCGTGCGGTCTCGTCAGCGGCGGCGGGCATGAGTAACTCCAACGGATGTTGTTCCGGCGCGTTGGTGGCAATGTCACCGGGTGCGACGGCAGCGGACGGGGCCGATTGCGAGTCCAGCGCCACGGCAACCATCGCGAGCGCCTGGCTCAGCGCCGATTCCACGGCTGGTGGCGGTTGCGTCGCCTTGGATGGCTTGGGCGCCGCAACACGCTGCGCCGGATTCACGACCGGTTTTGCTCGCGCCTCGATCTTTTGTGACTGCGGTGTTTCCGGAGAAAGTGTGCGAATAAACGATCCCACCATCCCAAAGAAAAGCCCGAGACCGAACAACAACAGCCCGCAAATGATAGCCGTAGCGCGACTCATACAAAACACCACCGTCCGGTTCTCTCCGGCGCATGGTAAGATGGTCGAACCACGCCCGGATGGCAACCCCGCGTTCAGATCAGGTACCGGCAGGAGGTCTGCTCAGACAGCTTGAAATACGCCGTCCGCCAGCCTGCACAATAACGGCGGATTCTGCGCCGCCTACTTGAGAGCCTTCTTGAGGAACTTCAGGCCCTTGACGGCGATGTCCTCGCGGCTCGGCTCGATCTTGCGCCAGATCGCCGCGGCGCGCGCGATCACCTTCACGTCTTGCGTGAACGACTCGATCACGACGTCGCCATCGTAGCGCACAGCCTTGAGCGCCTTTACGATGCCCGGCCAGTTAATGTGGTCGCCGCCCGGCGTGCCGCGGTCGCTGCCGCAGGCGTGGAAATGCGCCAACAGTTTGCCGGCCTTGCGAATGGCGGCAGGTTGGTCCTTCTGCTCGATGTTCATGTGGAACGTGTCGAGGTGGAGTTTCAACACCGGGCTGCCTACGTCGCGGATCATCTTCAGCCCCTGGTCCACCGTGTTGATGAAGTCGGTCTCGAAGCGGTTCAGCGGCTCCATGCAAATCTGCCGGCTGCGTTTCTCGGCGTAAGCGCAAAGTTCGCGGAGGTTCTTCACCACCGTCGCCCACTGCCGCTTGTATTCGTCCGCCGGCACCGCGTCGGCGCGGCCCACCGACGAATACACCGGCCCGATGAGCGAGGGGCAGCCGAGCACGACCATCTGGTCGAGCAGTCGCTTCATGTAGTCGAGCCCGGTCTTCTGCTGCTCCTTCGTCCCGCGCAGGTCGCGGTCGGGGCCGAGGCAGGCGCAGACCGAGCCGCACACGAGGCCGGCTTTGTCCAACTCGGCCTTCACGTGGGCCGGGTCAATGTGCGACGGGTCCTCGATGGGAATCTCGACGCTGTCGAATCCCCAGCGCTTGAAGGTCTTGAAGAGCTTAGTGCTGTCGTTGGTGAAGGGTGACGTGAACAGAAAGGAATTGATGCCGAATCTCATGGTGACCACGGTTCCGTTTGTGCCGATGGGCCGGCGAATTGTTATTCGTTCAGCGCACCGCAGACCGTCCGGCGGTCAGCGGTTCGCCGCGCCCTTCAGGCTTGATGGCCGCGTTTGTAGGCCCATTGCGCCCGAAAGGCAAGCGGAACGAAGGGGCGCTGTCGGAAACTTCCCACGCCTCCGCGTCCTCGATGGCGCGGCGTTGAATAAGGAGGCTTCTAAACACCAACGCGAGAAGAGAGCGGAGAAGCGGAGGCTAACAATCTAAGTTAGACATCGTCGTTATCAAGCTAGAGGTCTATGTCTGGTGGAAACTTTCGCCAGGCATCGAAATCACTTTGAGCACACTCACGGTGCCGCTCCGCAGAAGCGTCTCGGCCGTTCCATGCAGTGTTAAGGTGATGGTAGAGGTGACTCATGGCAACTTGGAACTCGGAGTAGTTGTAGGTCTGATCGCTCACGATCTCTGCAATCGTGCGGTCAAGCTCCTCTTTCGCTTCTCGGAGATGAAAAAGAACGGCGTCCTGATTCATAAGTGCGCGATGCCTAACATTGTTATTCGAATGGTGGATTACTTGCACAACACCGGAGCGGGAACAAGCGCGAAACGGCTGTCGAATGCCGCCACCGCAGCAACGGCCTCACGCTCCGATTACGAACTCAGGAACTGCCAGTAAACCGAGGTGGGCACGAACGGCGTTGGGTTCTGGTTCGTCTTCCGCTCCGTGAGCGCCGGGAACGAAACGACCAGCTCGTGCTTGGCGCGCGTGACGGCGACGTAGAACAGCCGGCGCTCCTCGGCGATGTCGCCGGTTGCCTGAGTGCGCGGATGCGGTATTTGCGTGTGGCCCGCGCCGACGAACCAGACGCCGTCCCACTCCAGGCCTTTCGAGGAGTGGATCGTCGAGAGAATCACCGCGTCGGCGGGATGCGTCTCGTCGGTGTCGCGGCTGAGGTTGAAGCCGTCGAGGAACTCGGCCAGAGAGCCGTTCATATTCTCCATCGAATTCACCAACGTCCTCAGCGTCGCCATCCGCTCTTCGCCGTCTTTCGGATAATTCGCGAGCATCAGCGGGCCGATCCGGTCCAGCA
>JBAZIR010000070.1:0-18820 GCA_041651735.1 Verrucomicrobiia bacterium
GCAGCCTCGCAAGACCGGCGTCTTCGAGCAGCGCGGCGATCATTTCCGGTGATGCTGACTTCAGCGGCGACTCGCATGCGCCCACGTGGCTGTCGAGATCGTAGGGATAATTCTCCGGGTCAATGGAATCGTAAAGCTGATCCAGCGGCGCGTCGAGTTGGTCGGCCATTACAAGCTGCGGCAGGGCGCGGCCGGTGGCGGTCATCACGGGTTGCTCGCCCCGACGCCAGAGTGCGACATGAAGGATGACGTTGTCGTAGTGCCGGTCGCTTGTGTGGCCGTGTTGCTGCCAGTCCGCGCTGTGCAGATGCACCTCAACGTCCCCGAGTTGCGGCTTGGCGTCGTCGAAGGCGATGACGGCACGGTGAAAATCCGGCCCGGCTTCGAGATTCCACCAGCCCGGCGACACCACGCGGACGCGGCGGCCGTCGGCGGTCTGCAAGCCGTCGCGCTTGAGTCGCTGGTCGAACCAGATCGCCTGCGCGAGCCGTTCGGTGACCGGCACCGGCACGTAGCCGTCGGGCGGCTCGTGCAACACGCAAGGAACCAGTTCAGCCCGGAGATGCTCGTAGCTGACGACGCTCATGCTGCGCAGTGTTGAGGCTTCGGCGGCCGGTTTCAAGCGGGGAATTGATGCTTCCCTTCCGGGTGTCGCGTCACTATTCTGCGCACTCATGAAATTCATCACCGTGTCCCTCGCCGCGAGCGTTGCGCTGCTCGGCCTCCAGACGATCCCCGCCTTCGCCGGCTCTTATCAAGGCCCGACCGGCTTGCAGCTTTACAGCCTGCGCGCCGACTTTGCCAAGGACGTGCCCGGCACGATGAAATTTGTGAAAGACCTCGGCTTCCGCGAGGTGGAAGTGGGCAACACCTACAAATTGACGCCGGTTGAGTTCAAGAAGCTTCTCGACGCGAACAATCTCAAGCCCATTGCCGGCCACTTCCCCTATGACCGCCTTCGCAACGATCCCGAGGGTGTTGCGCAGGAAGCCAAGGTGTACGGTTTGAAATACGTCGGTTGCGCGTGGATCCCGCACAAGGGGAACTTCGACGAAGCCCAATGCCGCGCTGCCGCCGAGGTGTTCAACAAAGCGGGTGCGGTGTTCGCCAAGCACGGCATGAAGTGCTTCTACCATGTCCACGGCTATGAGTTCCGCCCGCTCGGTGATGGCACGGTATTCGACCTGCTCATGGCGCAGACCGATCCGAAGCTCGTGACGTTCGAAATGGATATCCTCTGGGTCATGTTCCCCGGCCAGTGCCCGGTAAAGCTCTTCGAGAAATACGGCAAGCGTTGGGAACTGGTCCATCTCAAGGATCTCAAGAAAGGCGTCAAGACCGGCGAACACACCGGCCACACCGACGTGACCAACGACGTCGCGCTTGGCAGCGGCCAGATGGACTATTCGGCGATCCTCAAGGCCGCGCAGAAAGCCGGCGTGAAATACTACTTCATCGAGGACGAGTCGCCATCAGTCCGAGAACAGTTGCCACAGAGCCTGAAATTCTTGCAGCAGGTGAAGTGGTGACCGTGGGACAGGCGTCTCGCCTGTCTTTGTCGGAGCAGGATAGGCGGGACGCTTGTCCTGCATAAAATCTCCGTGACGAGCGCACGCTGTCTCGCTACGCTCCGGCACCATGTCCAAGATTCAACGCGCTCTCATTTCCGTTTCCGACAAGACCGGCTTGGTTGACTTTGCTCGCGAACTGGCCGCGCTCGGTGTCGAGATTCTCTCCACCGGCGGCACCGCCAAGGCCCTGCGTGACGCCGGGCTGAAGGTGATGGATGTCAGTGATTACACCGGCTTCCCAGAGATGATGGACGGCCGAGTGAAGACGTTGCACCCCAAGGTCCACGGCGGGCTGCTGTTCCTGCGCGGCAATGCCGAACACGAGGCCGCCGCCGCCAAGCACGGCATCAAGCCGATCGACCTTGTCGTGGTGAACCTCTACCCATTCGAGAAGACGGTGGCGAAACCGGGCGTTCAGTTGCACGAGGCCATCGAGAATATCGACATCGGCGGTCCCTCGATGCTGCGCAGCGCGGCGAAAAACCACGCCAGCGTCACGGTCGTGGTGGACCCGGCCGATTACCCGGTGGTGCTGGAAGGCATCAGGAAACATGGCGGCGACACCTGTCCGAACCTTCGACGCCGCCTGGCCATCAAGGTTTACCAGACCACCGCCGCCTACGACGCTGCGATTTCCGCCTATCTCCACAAGGTCCGCTGCGAAGAGACGAACGAGTTCGCCTGGCCTGACCGTTGCGCCATCACTGGTCTGAAGGCGCAGAACCTGCGCTACGGCGAGAACCCGCATCAGCGCGCCGCGCTCTACGGAACATTCAAGGACAGCTTCGAGCAGCTCCACGGCAAGGAGTTGAGCTATAACAACATCCTCGACATCAGCGCCGCCGCCGGACTCATTGCCGAGTTTGCCGGCGACGCGCCCACCTGCGCCATTCTCAAGCACACCAACCCGTGCGGCGTCGGCCAGGGTGCGGGCTTGCGCGAGGCGTGGGACAAGGCGTTCGAGACTGACAAACAGGCGCCATACGGCGGCATCATCGTCGTCAACCGCGCGCTCGACGGCGCCATCGCCGGGGCGATCAGCGAGATTTTTAGCGAGGTCATCATCGCGCCGGAGTTTGCCGCTGACGCGCTGGCGTTGCTCCAGAAGAAAAAGAACCTGCGGCTGATCCGGATGAAGCAGAATCCCGCGTCGGTTCCCGGCGTGGATTTCCGCGCTGTGGCGGGTGGCTTCCTCGTGCAGGACCGCGATACGAAGTCGGTCAGCGCCGCCGAGTTGAAGGTGGTCACCAAACGCGCGCCGAGCGAGGCGGAAATGAAGGCGATGTTGTTCGGCTGGCGCGTGGTGAAACACGTGAAGTCCAACGCCATCGTCTATGCCAGCGAGGGTCGCGCGCTCGGTATCGGCGCGGGCCAGATGAGCCGCGTGGACAGCTCACGCATCGCGGTCTGGAAGGCCGGCGAAGCGAAGCTGTCGCTGAAAGGCAGCGTCGTTGCGAGCGACGCGTTTTTCCCGTTCCCGGACGGCCTCATCGCTGCCGCCGAAGCCGGCGCAACCGCCGCCATCCAGCCGGGCGGCTCCGTGCGCGACGCTGACGTCATCAAAGCCGCCGACGAGCGCGGTGTGACGATGGTCTTCACCGGTGTCCGGCACTTCCGGCATTAGGTTTTTTCAGGATACGAACCCCAACAAGGAAAGAACATGATAACGCGAACACGCTTCGACCTGACACAGGCCGACATCCCCGAACGTTGGTATAATATCGCCGCCGACTTCCCCGAGCCGATGGCGCCGCCACTTCATCCGGGCACGAAAAAGCCGATCGGCCCGGCAGACATGACGGCCATTTTCCCGGAGTCGCTCGTGATGCAGGAAGCGAGCACCGAGCGATGGATCGAGGTGCCCGGCGAGGTCCGGCAGATTCTCTCGCTGTGGCGGCCGACGCCGTTGTTGCGGGCGGTGCGGTTCGAACAGGCGCTCCAAACACCGGCGCACATCTACTACAAGAACGAGGGTGTCAGCCCGGCCGGCAGCCATAAGCCGAACACCGCCGTCGCACAGGCCTACTACAACAAGCAGGCCGGTGTGAAGCATCTTGCCACCGAAACCGGCGCGGGCCAGTGGGGGGCGTCGCTGGCGCTGGCGTGCCGGCTCTTCGGCCTGCAGTGCACGGTGTTCATGGTGAAGGTGAGTTATCATCAGAAACCGTATCGCCGGATGCTGATGGAGACCTGGGATGCGACGGTGCATCCGAGTCCGAGCAACGAGACGGAGTTCGGCAAAAAGACGCTGCACGATGACCCGCACTGCGTTGGCAGCCTCGGCATCGCCATCAGCGAAGCGATCGAGACGGCGGTAAAAACACCGAACTCCAAATACAGCCTCGGCAGCGTGCTCAACCACGTCTGCATGCATCAGACGGTCATCGGCTTGGAAACGATCAAACAGATGGAGCAGGCCGGCGAGGAGCCGGACATCATCATCGGCTGCGCCGGCGGCGGCAGCAACTTCGCCGGCATCGCGTTCCCGTTCCTGCGCAAGAAGATCACTGAGAAGAAACCGTATCGCATCATCGCGGTCGAGCCGACGGCGTGTCCGTCGCTGACGAAGGGCGAGTTGCGCTATGACTTCGGCGACACGGCCATGACAACGCCGCTGATGATGATGTATACGATGGGCCACGACTTCATGCCGCCTTCGATCCATTCCGGTGGCCTGCGCTACCACGGCATGGCGCCCACGGTCAGTCACGCGTTGAAGCTTGGCCTTATCGAGGCGCGCGCTGTGAAACAGACCGACGTGTTCAAGAGCGGCGTGCTATTTGCGCGCACCGAGGGCATCCTGCCCGCGCCGGAGTCGTCGCACGCCATCCACGCCGTCGTCGAGGAAGCCATCAAGGCCCGCGAGGAAAACCGCAAGAAGGTCATCGTGTTCAACCTCTCCGGCCACGGTTTGATGGACCTCAGCGCATACGAGGCTTACTTCGACGGCGAGTTGCAGGACGTTTGATCCCGGTTCTGGCAGACTCTGATCAGCCGCTGGAGAACGTCAGTCGCGAGATTGGCGCAGGGCGGGAAGTTGCCCTGCGTTCTCGCCATACGATGGTGTGGATATGAAAGGAATAGGTTCTGTACGCATGAAAACACGCTCTCTGCGTTGTCTCTCAATCCTTCTCTCAACGGCTCTTTTCGGCCTGGCGTGCTCTGCCGAAACACCGCCGTTTGCAAACGGCCGTTGGATTGATCTCACGCAAGAATACTCCAGCGACACGATCTACTGGCCCACGGCGTCCGGGTTTGTCCTTGAGAAGGAGTTCCGCGGCATGACGCCCAAGGGCTATTTCTATACGGCGAACCGATACAGCGCCTCCGAGCACGGCGGGACACACCTTGACGCGCCCATCCACTTCGCGGAAGGACACAGGACCATCGAGCAATTGTCGTTGGACCAGTTCATGGGCGCCGCGGTGGTGGTGGACGTTTCGCCCAAGGCGCTGAAAGACCCGGACTATCAAATTGCCGTCGTCGATTTGAAAGCATGGGAGTCGGCGCACGGACGGATTCCACGCGGAGCGATTGTGTTGCTGAGGACCGGCTACGCGCAGTATTGGCCGGATGCGAAAAAGTATCTCGGTACAACCGAGAAAGGGCTGCAAGGCGTGGACCATCTGCATTTCCCCGGCCTGCATCCGGATGCTGCACGATGGCTGGCAAACGAACGGGCTGTCAAAGCCGTCGGCCTGGACACGGCCAGCATAGATTACGGCCAGTCGAAACTGTTTGAGACGCATCGCGTGCTGTGCGGGAGCGATGTGTTGGCACTTGAGAACTTGACCGCGCTGGACAAGCTGCCTCCGACGGGAGCGTATGTGATCGCCTTGCCGATGAAGATCAAAGGAGGAAGTGGCAGTCCGCTGCGGATGATTGCGTGGGTGCCGGCGAATTCGACGAAATGACGGACGGCTGTCTTGTGCGGTATGCCAGATAAAACGTGGTTCTGTATCCATGAACCTGAACTGTTTGGCTTTGTTGTTGGTTGAGGTGGTCATGGCAGCGTCTGTCGTCGTCGCGGCGGACGGCGAGGTGGTGTTTGGAAAACTTCCCGGCGGTTTGGAGGGACGCTACATGCTTTTTGTTCCGCCGCAGGCGAAAGCGGGTTTGAAACTGCCGCTCATCGTGGCGCTCCACGGCGCGGGCGGAAAACCGGATGGGCCGATCCAGTGGTGGAAAACCATCGCCGCCGAACGCGGCTACTTTGTGCTCGCGCCGAAATCCAACGGCGGCACCTGGCCGGGCGGCGACCAATCGCACGTGGCGCGGATGGTCGTCGCACTGGAGCGTGAGCGACCCATTGATCCAAAGCGGGTGCTGCTGACCGGCGTGAGCGACGGCGGCACGTGGAGTTATGTGCTCGGTTTCCAGGACCCGAAACTCTTCGCCGCACTCGCGCCGATTTCCGGCGTCATGATGCGCACGATTGCGGGCAGCCTGAGGATGCAGCCCAAGATGCCAATCTGTGTTGTGCACGGCACGGATGACAAGGTTTTCATCGTCGCCCGTGCGCGCGCCACCGTGAAGGCGTTGAAGAATGAGCATTACAACGTGAACTACATCGAGGTGGCCGGCGGTCGTCACGGCTGGTTTCGCGAGCAGGCGGCGGCTATCCTTGATTGGTTTGAGAAGCTACCATCGCTATGATCGGCAAGCTTAAAACAGCGCAACCCATTGGTGAAAAACAAGTTAAGATCATCCGCTCAAGTCCAAACCGCCATCGTCACGACGCTGCAAAGTGGAAGGTCATGGTTGCCAGGCGGTTGCGAACGCTTCTCGGCATCCCGCGCTCTGCGCCGCAGCAAAACATCCTCTTCCCCGGAAAACGCCGTTGCCAATGGTGAAAGGTGAGATTACGATACCTGTAATGTGTTTCGGAAGGAGTTTTCCTTTATGATGATCGGTGTGCGCACGGCAGACAAGGTGACGGTGGTGGATATCAGCGGCGAGGTGGATCTATATCACTCGCCGGAGTTGCTCGCGAAACTGACGGAGTTGATCAAGCAGAAGCACATGAGCATCCTTCTGAACTTCCAGGCGGTCACTTACATTGACAGTTCGGGGCTGGCGTCGCTGATCGGTGCGTTCCAACAGTTGCGGCCACACGGCGGGCAGTTGCGGCTGACCAGCTTGAGCAAGCCAGTGCAGAGCGTATTCACAGTGGCGCGGCTGGACAAGGTCTTCACGATCCATCCCACAGAAGCCGAGGCGCTCCAAGCGCTGGGGGCGAGCTAAACGGCTGCGGGCGATGGCCAACGGATGACGGCTCCCATGCCAATCACCCTCACTCGATTCTTTCAGCATGTCACCAGTTGGTGCTGGTTGTTTGGCAACATGCTGTATTGGGCGTTCGTGTCGCCCTTTCACGGCAAGAAGATGCGGACGAACGATCTGTTCCGCCAGATGATGCTGATCGGTGTGCGTTCGCTTTCGATCGTTTTCCTGGTGATGTTCTTCATGGGACTGGTGCTGGCGATGCAGAGCGCGGAAACGCTGGAGAAGGTTGGCGGCCTCTCGATGGTCGGCGGCTTGGTGGCGGCGGCGGTCATGCGCGAGATCGGGCCGATGCTGACGGCGATCGTGCTGGCGGGCCGATGCGGGGCGGCGATCACGGCGGAACTGGGCACGATGCGCGTGGCAGAGGAGTTGGACGCGCTGGAAACGATGGGGTTGAACCCGGTGCATTTCCTGATCGTGCCGCGTGTGCTGGGGATGGTGATCATGGCGCCATGCCTGACGATCCTGGGCGTGTTCATGGCGATGTATGGCGGCTGCCTCATCAGCGTGCTGTTTCTGGACCAGGACGCGTATCAATACTGGCGCAAATCGTTTGAGCTGCTGAAGCTCAAGGATGTTTACTCCGGCATGATCAAGAGCGTCGTTTTCGCCACGCTGGTCAGCAACATCGCCTGCTATTTTGGTTTCATTGTGGACGGCGGCGCTGAGGGCGTCGGCAAGAGCACGACACAGTCGGTGGTGACCTCCATCGTCATGATCATCGTCAGCGATTGCGTGCTGACGGCATTTTTCTATTTTGTCTGAACATGGAAGCTCCTGCTCAAACCTCTGCAGAAACACAGCCGAAGAGCGGGCCGATCGGTCCCGACGACGTGATCGTCGTGGAGGATGTGGCGAAAATTTACGACGGCCGGCGCGTGCTCGATGGCGTGAACTTCCGCGTCAAGCGCGGCGAGATTCTTGTCATCATGGGCGGCTCCGGCTGCGGCAAGAGCACGTTGCTGCGGCAACTCATCGGCCTCCAGCAGCCGGAGGAAGGCCGCATCTGGATTGACGGCAGTGAGATCACGCAGCTGACAGAGGAGGCGTTCATCAACGTGCGGCGGCGGTTCGGCGTATTGTTCCAAAGCGGCGCGCTGTTCAACTCAATGACCGTCGGTGACAACGTCGCGTTGCCCATTCGCGAGCACTACCCGAACCAGCCGGAGATGACCGTGGACATCATGGTCAAGATGAAGCTTTCGCTGGTCGGCATGACGCAGTTTTCGCACCTGAAGCCGGCGGAGATTTCCGGCGGCATGAAGAAGCGCGCCGCGCTCGCTCGCGCCCTGGCGCTCGACCCGAAGCTGCTCTTCTGCGACGAACCGACCGCCGGGCTGGACCCGACGCGCGTCACGGAGTTCGATGAGTTGACACTGAAGCTTTGCAGAGACCTCGGCGTCACCGCCGTCGTCGTCACACACGACATGACCAGCGCGTTCCGCATCGGCACGCGGATGATCCTGTTGAACAAGGGCAAGATCTGGGCCGTGGGCACGCCGGCTGAGATTCGCGCACATCCCGACCCCGGCGTGAAACGTTTCATCAACGGCGACCCGGAGAGCGAAGTGCGCCAGGACGCCGACAGTTACCTGCAGGACATCTTGGGCGAATCGAAGTAATCAACGGAGACACTTATGGCCGAATACAAAAGCCAGAAAATCGGACCGGGCGCCGTCATCTTTTTCGGCATCGTCGCAGTCATCGTCATGGTCCTGGCAGTCGGGAAATTTCCCCTTTTCCAACACTCCAAGGACGTGACGCTGTATTTCGAGAGCGTCAGCGGCATCAAGGAGCGCACCAACGTCACCTACGCCGGCCGCAAGTGTGGCGAGGTTAAGACGCTTGTGGATCTCGACAAGCCCAAGCAGGACGCTGCGGGCAAGGTCTATCACGTCAAAGTTGTTGCCAAGATAGACGACAAGACCCCCATCAATAGCGAGACCAAAGCCATGGTCACAATGGTTGGCATGCTCGGCGACAAGGAACTGGACCTCGTGCCTGGTGACTCGATGAACGCCCGGCCGTGGCCAGCTGGCCAGGAAGTTGAAATTTACGGCGAGAGCGGCGGCCTGGATATCCTCATCAACACTGCCCGCAGGCTGGTGACGAAACTCGCGCCGCTGCTGGATTCCGTGCAGTCGGTGCTCGCCAACGTCAACGACGTGATCAAAGACCCCGCCTTCAAGGAAGACCTCAAGGCCACCGTCGCCAGGGCCAAGGACACGCTGACAAACGCCGACGCCACGCTCAAGCAAGCCAGGGAAATGCTTGGCGAGAACCGCGACAACGTCAAAGTCGTCCTCAGCAATGCCCGTGACCTGACCGAGAAAGGCAAGACCACCCTCTCCACCGTCAACGACACGCTCGGCGAGACGCGCCCGAAGCTGCAAGCCTTGATTGCCAGCATCCAGAAACTTACCGCCGAGTTGCAGCCCAAGCTCAACGAGTTGATGACGAAGAGCAATGGAACGCTCGACAAAGCCGGCACGGCGCTGGACAAGGTCACCGCCACGTTTGACACCACGAACACCCTCCTCAGTGACAACCGCGAGAGCATCACAATGATGATGACCAGCCTGCGCGAGACCGGCTACAACGCCAAGCACTTCACGCACACCTTCCGGATGATCTTCGCGCCGTGGTCCATCTTCTGCAGCCAGAAAAAACCCGACGCGCCCAAGCAGCCGGAACAACGCGACACCTCCAAACAGTCCGCGCCCGCCACTCAAGCCGCAGCCGTCGGCGGTTCCGGCGAGACTGTCAGGCCCGCTGCGCCCGACGCCACGAAATGACCGCGCCTTCCGATAAGAAGCTGACCGCGTTCTCGAACCTCGTCGAGATTGCCGCCGCCATCAACTCCGGCCTCGATCCCGACAGCGTTCTGCCCAACATCCTCGATCTGGCCCAGCGCACGATGGACGCCACCGCCACCAGTGTTGCGCTAGTGGACCATGCCACGCAGGAACTGGTCTATGTCATCGCCACCGGCAAATACGGCGAGCGCGTCAAGCAGGAAGTCCGCCTCAAGCCGGGCCACGGCATCGCCGGCTGGGTCGCGCAGCACGGCCAGTCGCTTGTCATCAACGACGTGATCAACGACCCTCGCTTCAACCGTGCCGCTGCGGAAAAGGCGGGTCTCATCCCGCGTTCGATGATTTGCGTGCCGATGCGCGCGCAGGGAAAAGTCATCGGCATTCTTCAGGCGATTGATCCGCGTCACAAGACGGCCTTCGATCAGGACGACGGCGAGTTCTTCGAGGGTTTTGCCAGTCTCGCCGCCACAGCCATCAGCAATGCCCAGATGCACAAGGCGCTGCTGAAACAGCAAAGCGAACAACAGGAGCGCAACTTTGCCCGGCAAATCCAGCAGAGCTTCCTGCCCAGCGAGATGCCGCCGATTCCCGGCGTCACCATCCACGCGTGCAACGAGTCGGCCCTTGCGGTCGGCGGGGACTTCTACGACGTCATTCAACTCTCGCCGACCAAGGTGGCGCTCATCATTGGCGACATCACCGGCAAGGGCGTCGCCGCATCGCTCTATATGGTGCGCTGCCTCTTCGACACGCGCCGTTCGTGCAGTGTTGCCGGTGAGAACATGTCTCCCGCCGGATTGCTGACTGCGAAGAACAATATCCTCGCCAATGAAGCCTTCGCCCAGCTTGCCACCGAGATGTCCTCGAGTCAGGCGCCGCATCCGCCGATCTTCGTCGGCATGATCTGCGTCACCTTCGACGCTGCCTCGGGCGAACTCTGCTATGCCAATGCCGGCCTTCCCGACCCGATCCTCCAGGTGGATGGCCGTTCCGAAAGCCTTTCCAGCAGCGGCGGTCCCGCACTCGGCATGGTGCCGGGAATGACGTTCAACGAAGACGTCCGCATGTTGCACGGGGGTGAAACACTCCTGCTGTTCACCGACGGTCTGAGCGAAGCGCGCAACCTCGGCGACGTCGAGTTTGGCGACGACCGCATCGCCGAGGCTTTGGCCCAGCCCCACGATGATGCCAAAGACGCGGTCGACCTGGTCTCCCGCAACGTGCTTCATTTTATCGGCAGCGCCCCGCGTCACGACGATCTGACCATGATGGCGCTGCATTTCGTAAAGCCATGACGATTCCGCCGCTCACGATCAAGAGCCATCCGCGCCATTTGGCCGAGGTGCGCGAGCTGGTGCGCCGCGCCGCCGCCGAGGCGGCTCTCGACGAGCAGACGACGTTCAACCTCATGCTTGCCGTGGACGAAGCCTGCGCCAATATCATCCGCCACGCCTACGCCGGCGACACCTCCCAGGACATCGTCATCCATGCCTCCGTCTCGAACGATGCCGTCGAGTTCCGCCTTCGCGACTTCGGCCGGCAGGTGGACCCGGAGTGTATGAAATCGCGCGACCTCGAAGAGGTCCGCCCCGGCGGCCTCGGCTGCTTCTTCATCCGCCACGCGTTCGACGAAGTGAAATACAACACCCACTTCACGACCGGCACTGAACTGCATCTTCTCAAGCGCCGCCAGTAGTCAAGCCGCCCGGCGATTCGTTGCTCTCCAGACCGTTGGCAGCCGCGACGCTAGAAATGCGTTGACGTTTCACGGCAAAGTTCCGAAACATCTCTTCAGACGTTATGAAACACTCATGCCTGCTCAAATGTCTCTGCCTGTCCTTCCTTGTCCTGCCTTCGTTTGCCTCCGCTGAAAAACTGCAACCGCTCGACGTACGCGCGGTGAAGGTGGGCGGCGAGATCGGCCGGCGCATCGAGGTCACCATCACCAACAACCTGCTGGTGTTGGATGTGGACAAGGATTTTCTCTCGCCGTTCAAGACGGAGCCGGCGAAACGCAGCGGGGCCTATATCGGGCTGGGAAAGTTGATTGACGCTGCGGTGCGCTTTGCCGCCCACACTCACGACGAGCGCGTGAAGACGTTGAAACGCCATCTGGTCAGCGAGGCCATCGCCGCGCAGGAGGCCGACGGTTACATCGGCACCTTCCAGCCGGCAAAGCGGATGTGGTCGCTCTGGGACATCCACGAGATGAACTATCTCGCCTACGGTTTGACAATGGATCACCGGTTCTTTGGCGAGAAAGCGTCGCTGGAGGCGGCAAGGAAACTGGCTGATTACATCATGCAGCGTTGGGCGGCTGAACCGCCGAAGCAGCCCTCCCCGTGGAACATAACGCTGTACATGGGCGTCACCGGTTTGGAGAACACGATGCTGGCACTGTATCGCGAGACGGGCGACCCGCAGTATCTGGATTTCGTGACGAAGACACGTCAACTGGCGAACTGGAACGCGCGCGTCGTCATCGGCCGCCACGACGACATTGAGGGACATGCGTATGCGCACCTTTGCCGCTGCATCGCGCAACTGCGGCTCCATCGTTTGCAGCCGAACACCCGCCTGCTGAAGCCGACGCGCGACGTGCTGGATTTCATTTTGCGCGGCGAGGGCATGGCGATCACGGGCGAGGTGGGTGACCACGAGTGCTGGCACGACACGCAGGAAGGCACGATCAATCTCGGCGAGAGTTGCGCGACCGCTTATCTCGTGCGCTGGCTCGACGAGTTGCTGCGGATGGAAGGCAAGCCGCTCTACGGCGACCTGATGGAGCGCATCATCTACAACGGCCTCTTCGCCGCCCAATCGCCCGATGGCCGCCGCATCCGCTACTACACGCCGACGGACGGCCCACGCAGCTACCACAAGGGCGACACTTACTGCTGCCCGAACAACTACCGGCGCACGATCGCCGAGTTGCCCGCGTGCATCTGCTACCGCTACGGCGACGGCATCGCGGTCAACCTCTACTCGCAGTCGGAGGCGAAGGTAAAACTGTCTCCGCAACTCACCGTGAAGGTGCGGCAGGAAACCGATTATCCGGGTTCCGGCCGGGTGACAATCCGGCTCGAACCGTCGCGGCCCGCGCAGTTTCCGCTGCGCTTGCGCATCCCGCGCTGGTGCGAGGAGCCGAAGGTTTCCGTGAACGGCGAAGCGGTCGCAAAAGCCGTCAAGCCCGGAGAGTTCTTCGTTATCAACCGCAACTGGCAGAGTGATGATCGCGTTGAACTGGACCTGCCGATGCCGCTGCGCCTTGTCGCGGGGCGCGTGGCGCAGGCGGGGCGCGTCGCGATCATGCGTGGACCACAGGTGTTCTGCCTGAATCGCTCGCGTTACCCAAACCTCGCCAACACGGACCTGCGGCTGCTGGTGATTGACCCGAAGTCAGTCGAAGGTCCGTTCGAGGACAACTCGGTGCGGCCCGGCGGCGTTGCCTGCCGCGTGAAGGCGTGGGGGGCGGGCGCATGGTATCCTGGCGGCAAGCCGAACCTGACGTTGGAGTTGAGCGAGTTTGCCGACCCTGCGGGTGAATTCACCCATTTCAAAGTCCCGAATCCAAGGGGCGAGCAAATCAAGAACGACGAGTTGTTGGCGCAGGACTAGATGCCCGCCGTTGAACGCTGGCTGCGCTCGTTTCCGGAATAGCCCTTGACCATCCTTAATGGCATGCGGTAGTCTATTTAGTGGAACGTGTTCCATATAAGGAAATAGTTGTTATCCAACAATGATCCAGCCAGACGCCAAAAATCTCCCGCCATCTTCCGCTCAACACGCCGCCAATGACATCGGAGGCGGTCGTGCCAAAACCTCCCTTCCCCAATCCCTGGTTCCAGCCCTGGATCGCGGTCTTTCCGTGCTGGAATTGCTGGCCAACCGTCGGATCGGTCTGCGGGCCATTGATATGGCGCAGGAACTGAAGGTTCCCAAGAACAGTTTGTCCCGAATTCTCCAGGCGCTTGTGGATCGGGGGTATTTGGATCGCGATGAGACGACCAAGTCTTTTACGCTGACGCAAAAGCTGCTGGCCATCGGCAGTGCCACAGTGTGCGAAAGCCATCTGATCGAGGAGTCGCTGGAGATCATGCGCAGCCTTCGCGACCAGACGCTGGAGATGGTCCTGCTCAATGTGCCGCTGAACCATGACGAAGGTGTGGTGCTCAACACCATGCCATCGCGCCACCAGGTGCGGCTGATGGTGGATCCGGGAACACATTTCGAGTTCCACAATACGGCCCCCGGCAAAGTGGTCCTCGCGTTCGTTCCCGAAAAGGAGCGCGGGATAATCCTTGCCCGCATCAAGCTGGTGCGCTCCACCCACCGAACCCTCTCCAGCAAAGCGGCGCTTTGCAGGGAACTTGAGGAAATCCGCGAGCAGGGGTTTGCGTTGGATCGTGGCGAATACGCCGAAGGTATTCACTGCGTCAGCGCGCCCATTTTCGACCGGAACAAGACTTTTGTGGCAGCCCTGACAATCACCGGACCTTCAACGAGACTGCCGGTTTCAAAACTGAAGGAACTGGCCCCGCTGGTTGTTTCGCACGCCAACGCAGTCTCGCGGCGTCTGGGGTATGAATGGACAGGTCCCATCTCCATCCAACAGGAGCAAGCAAGATGAGAATGACACGTGGCTGCGTGAAGGCTGCCTTGGCGATTGGGTGCAGTGCGATAATGACGAGCGCGGCATTTGGCGCCCCTGCGGTGTCGACGGACACTCTCTTCTGCATCGGCAGGCCCGACGGCTCGGCCATGGAGTTTGGGTTGACGGCGGAACGCTGGCCGGGTTACGCGAAGGCTTACCCAAACCCGATCGTCTTCACGGTTGGCAAGAGCAAGCTCGCCGACTGGCCCTACATCCATCCAAGCAACCACGACAGTTGGGCCGGCGGCAAAGCACACACTTTCACGATCAAGTTCAACATCGAGAAGCCGCCGCAGCACAACCTTTATCTCATCCTTGGTCTGACTGACGTTTTCACGCCACCGGAGCTGATTGTCAGCCTCAACGGTCGGGACATCGCCAAACGCCGGCTGCCAATAGGCAAAGGACAAAGCAACGCCGGACCGGGCGAGACTGCGCGGCCCATGTCGCTCGTCCTTACGGTTCCGAAAAGCGCCTTGCAGGCGGGTGAAAACTCACTCTGTCTGACGCTGCGCGACGGCAGTTGGATGATTTACGATTACGTCGCACTCAGCGCCAACCCGAAGCCGCTCAAGATTCAGGATGAGACCCCGGAAGTGGCGCAGGCGTTTCTTCGCGGCCCGCTCGCTGGCGTGGAAGAGATCGTCTTCGCCGTGCGCTCGATCATCTACGAACACTGGTATGCGAACTTCGGTTACCTCTCGCCCGATGCAAACAAGAAGATGTATGGCAAAGCCGGCAGGCTCTGCAAAATCAACCTCAAGACCGGCAAGCTCACGCTGCTGGTGAACGATCCCGAGGGATCCGTTCGCGATCCCGCCGTCCACTACGACGGCCGCACCATCATCTTCTCCTACCGCAAGGGTGGCACCGACACCTATCATCTTTACACGATCAATGCTGACGGCACCGGCTTGCGCCAACTCACCGATGGCATCTACGACGACTTCGAGCCGGCGTGGCTGCCCGACGGCGGCATCGTGTTCATCAGCGCTCGCGGCAAACGCTGGGTGAACTGCTGGCTCACGCAGGTCGCCAACATCTTCCGCTGTGACGCCGACGGCAGGAACATCCGCCAGCTTTCCGCCAACCTCGAACACGACAACACGCCGTGGCCGCTGCCCGACGGCCGCATCGCCTACATGCGTTGGGAATACGTGGACCGCAATCAGGTGAACTACCACCACCTCTGGGCGATGAACCCCGACGGCACCAGTCAGACGATCCTCTTCGGCAACTTGAATCCGGGGGGCGTTTATATCGACGCCAAACCGATCCCCGGCACCGACCAGGTCGCGATGATCAACTCGCCCGGCCACGGCCAGACCGAGCACATGGGCTTCGTCGCCACCGTGGATTTCAAGGCCGGCCCCGACAACCTTCCTTCACTGCGCAACGTCACGCGCCGTTCCGACTATCGCGACGTGTGGGCGTTCTCACCGGATGCGTTCATCGCCGCGCGTGACAGCCGGTTGATGGCGATTAATGGCCGCGGCCAGATTGCCACGTTGTTCACGCTACCCGAGGAGTTCTGCAAAGAGCCGAACACGTGGCTCCACGAGCCGCGCCCCATCATCAAGCGCGAACGCGAGGCCGTCATCCCGCCGCGCGTGGACCTCGCGCAACCGGTCGGCCGCTACATGCTCGACAACGTCTATTTTGGCCGCAACGTCTCCGGCGTTCAGCCGGGCGAGATCAAGAAGCTTCTCATCGTCGAAAGCCTGCCCAAGCCCGTCAACTTCACCGGCGGCATGGATCCGATGAGCTACGCCGGCACGTTTACGCTGGAGCGCGTGCTCGGCACCGTGCCCGTGGAGCCGGACGGCTCGGCATACTTCGAGGCGCCGGCGCTGCGCAGCCTGCTCTTCGTCGCGCTCGACGAAAAGGATCGCGCCGTGAAACGGATGCAGAGCTTCACCACGGTGGTGCCAGGCGAAACGCTCGGTTGTGTCGGCTGCCACGAACACCGCGCGTTGACACAACAGGCTTGCATGGCGCGCCGGCCGTCGGCCACGGCGCGGGCCGCCAGCAAGATTGAGCCATTCCACGGCGTGCCCGACATTCCCGACTTTCCGCGCGACATCCAGCCCGTGCTCGATCGCAATTGCGTGAAGTGCCATGACTACGATAAGCGCGAAGGCGGCGTCATTCTCACTGGCGACCATGGGCCGATGTTCTCGCACAGTTTCTATACACTCACCGTCTGGCGGCAAATCGCCGACGGCCGAAACATGGCGCGCAGCAACTATGCTCCGCGCGCGCTTGGCAGCGGCGGCAGCCCGCTCATGGACAAACTCAACGGCGCGCATCACGGCGTGAAGGCGTCGCCGCGCGACCAACTCATGGCGCGGCTCTGGCTCGATTGTGGCGCGCCCTATCCGGGCACCTATGCCGCGCTCGGCTGCGGCATGATCGGCGGCTACCAGCAGAACAAGGAAATTCTGGAGAACGATCAGGACTGGCCGGCGACCATGGCCGCGCAAAAGGTGTTCGATAACCGTTGCGCCTCCTGCCACAACGCCAAACAGCATCCGATTCCCCGCACGCTCTGCGACGAAATCGGCCTGAGCTTCTGGATGCCAAGCATGGACGACCCGCGCCTGAAGCATTCGCGCCACATCGTCTTCAACCTCACGCGCCCGGAGAAATCGCTCGCGTTGCTCGCGCCATTGGCGAAGACCGCCGGCGGCTACGGCACGTGCGGCAATGTTTTTACCTCCCGGGACGATCCCGGCTACCGCGCGCTGCTGGCCATGTGCGAAGCTGGCAAACAGCGGCTGGAGACAATCAAGCGCTTCGACATGCCCGGCTTCCGCCCACGCGAGGAATGGGTGCGCGAGATGAAACGCTACGGCATTCTGCCCGCCGATACCAAGCCCGGTGCGCCGATCAACGTCTACGAGGTCGAGTGCCAATACTGGAAGTCTCTCTGGTATAATCCCTCGTCTCCGCTGGCAGCGAGCAAGTAGAATGCCCGCGAACGAAGTTGCAGAAGACAAACACAATGAGCCTGTGCTCACGTTGGCTGACGACTCTTTTGACGGCGAGTGCTTTTGCCGTGACCGGTTGCAGCACGCTGACACCGGTGGCGCAGACTCCGCTCGATCTCCACGTCGTCGCGGTGAACCACGCGGGGAAGCCGTTGCGCGCCGACCCGCGCGAGACTGACGGCGAGTGGACGACGATGTCATCTCGCGACTTTGACGCGTCGCTCGCGAGATTGGTCGAGTCCATCGCAGCTTCCCGCTGTACCCATCTTGTCGTTTTCATCCCGGGCGGGCTGAACTCGATCGAATCCGGTGTCGAGATGGCAGCCCGGTTGACGCCGGACATCATGGCAACTGGCAGCTATCCCCTGTTCATCGCGTGGGACTCGCGGCTGACCTCTACATACTGGGAACACCTGACGCTGATACGGCGCGGGCAGGAAAAACCGATTCAGGGCAAGCTCTCGGCGCCGGTCTACGCGGCGTGCGATGTGGGGCGCTCGCTGTTGCACGCGCCGGTGGTGTGGTTTCATCAAGGCGCGATCGACCTGAAGAATTCAAGACTCGACGGCACCTCCTATCGCACCAACGCACCGGCCACGGAGACCGCCTCCGACAAGCTCGACAACCTCATCAACACCGAGATTGCTGACGTGAACGCGCTGTATTGGGAATTGCGACGCCGATACACCAGCGACCCGGCCCATTCCATCGCCGTCTCGCTCGGCGGCTTCGACCGGACGACTTGCTGGCAACTGACGCGCTACGGGCTTTCGTGGCTGACGCTGCCGACGAAGCTGGTCTGCGGCCCGGCGATTGACGGTCTGGGCACAAGCGCGTGGGAGAACATGCGACGTCGCACATCCACACTCTTTAACGCACCGGAGGAATTCTACCTCGAGGATCGCTGGCGCAACACCAACGAGGTGGCTCGAGTGCTCGACAACGGTTCGTGCGGCGGCATGGCGCAGTTTCTGGAGGCAATCCGCTCGCTTGAAAAACGGCAACCGCTTCCCATCACCCTCGTCGCCCACAGCGCGGGCACGCTCGTCGCCAACGAGATGATTCGCCGATGCCCGGAGCTGCCGTTCCGCAACATCGTCTATCTGGCGGCCGCGTGCAGCATCCGCGATTGGGACGTGGCAGTGGTGCCGTATCTGGCAGCGCACCCGGAGTCGCGCTTCTACAACCTGAGCCTGCATCCCTCGAACGAAGTTGGCGAAGCCAACGTCGGTGATCTGGTGCCTCGCGGCAGTTTGTTGGCGTGGATTGACGAATTCCTCGCGCATCCGGAGACTGTGCAGGATCGCACGCTGGGCCGTTGGGAGAACATCGTTCAGGCGACGCACTTGATTCCACGGGGCGCGCGGCGCCAGGTGACGTTGAAGGCTTTCAGCGCTGGCGACGCAACCCGTTACGGCCCACAGGAACACAGTGATTTTTCGGAAACGACGTTCTGGAATCCCGTCCTCTGGCAAGCCGATGCCCCGTGGAAGGCGGAGTTCT
>JBAZIR010000071.1:0-18773 GCA_041651735.1 Verrucomicrobiia bacterium
GAGCCGCGGTCGTTTCAATTGCTCTTCTACCGGAAACAATGACGCGCGCCCGAAAGCGGGATGACGAAAGGAAAGTGAGATGGCGACCCGTAACGTGAAACAGTTGTTGATGCTGGCTGCGATCAGCCTGGCATGCCCGGGCGTGTTCGCGCAGCCAACGCATCGGGCCGCGATTCCCGCCGCCGAGTTGCGGTGGGACGCGAAGGGATTCAGCCTCGTTCCCTCATCGGCGGAGTGCCTCGCGAGCCGGGCCACGGACGACCCTGTTTGGAACATGACGCTGGAGCCCGCGCGAGGCGCTGGACTCCAGAACGAACTCCGTCTGGAAAGCCGGACCCAGGCTTCCCCGGACGTGGCGGAGACGAAGGACGGCCTGACACTCACCTACGGCCATCTGCTCGACGGAAAGAAACGGTTGGACATCGCGCTGACGCTGACGGTGCGCGGTTGCGGCGACCGTTTCGAGATCGCCGGGGAGATCCGCAACGGAACACGCGAGTGGATCGTCCGGGATTTCCGGGGGCCGGTATTGAGCGGCATCCAGGCGGAGTTGTCGAAAACACCGCTGCTCATGCCCAGCGGATTCGGCTGCCGGGTTTGCCAGCTTCCGCCGGACGGGAAAGCCGCGTGGCCCTGGCGCAAGCAAGGCAGATACATGGCGGTCACGGCCTATTATCCCAGCGCGGCAGGCACGATGTCGTGGTTCGCCCTCGCGGGAGCGTCGCACGGGCTGTACTTCGGGAGCCACGACGCGCGGTGCGGCTCCAAGACATTGAGGGTCTGGCACGATCCCCACAGCAAGACCTTTTCCGCGATGATCGAATACCAGTTCTTCGTGCATCCCGGCCAGCGGGGCGCGATTCCAAAGATGATCGTGAAGCCTTACGCGGGCGACTGGCATGTGGCGGCGAGAGTCTATCGGGCGTGGGTTGACTCGGTGCGCAAACCGATCGAGAAACCGGCATGGGTGCAGACAGCCAGCGGCTGGTTGCTCGCCATCCTCAAGCAACAGAACGGCGACATCGTCTGGCCCTACAACACGCTCGACAAACTCAGCGAGCTTGCCGGCCAGCGTGGCCTCGACATTCTCGGGCTGTTCGGCTGGGGATACGGCGGGCACGATCATCTTTATCCCGACTACAATCCCTGCCCCCTCATGGGCGGCGAAGAGGCGTTGCGCGAGGGAATCAAGAAAGCCCATGCCCGCGGCAAACGGGTCGTTCTCTACGCCAACGGCCAACTGATCGAGCGGGGCACCGCTTATTGGACCGACACCGGCCGTCATCTGGCCGTCACCCAGAAGGACGGGCAGACCGTCCAGGAATTCTGGCGCAAATATCAGGACACGCCCGGGTATCATTTCGACATCGGGTGCAGTGTCACGAAACGCTGGCGCGAGCGCCTGTTGTCGCTTGCGATGCAGGCGAACCGCCTGGGCGCCGACGGCATTCTCTTCGATCAACTCGGCGGGCGCGGTCCCCTGCCCTGTTACGCCGAAGGCCACGGCCACCCCGTGCCCTCGATGGTCTATGAGGACGACCGCCGCGAGATGCTCCGCCAGATTGCCCGCACGATGAAGGACGCGAACCCGGACTTCGTGATCATGACCGAGGGCTTCTTCGACAGCATCCTGGACTCGATCTCATACTTCCACGGTCACTTGCTGGGAATCTTCAAGGACTCCGCCGACCGGATCGCCCAGCAACAGGCCGGGCCGGACATGAACGGCATCTTCCCCGAGATGGCGCGTTACACTTATCCGGAAGCCGCCTGCACGGTCCGGTTCCCGTCGCCGCTTCTCCCGCGCCCGATGGCCAACTACACCTGCGCCTACGGCTGGCGTCTGGAAATCGAAACCCGCTACGCGCCCGACCACGATTATCTTCTGAACGGCCGCGCTCCCGCGGTGGAGGACTACGGGAAGATCGTGGAGAAACCCGACGTCACAGCGATGCAGACCCTGCCGTTCCAGGAAACCGCCGCGTATATGAAACGCGTCGCGGAATTCCAGAAGAAGAACGCCGCGTTGCTGATGACCGGCAGGTTCATTGACAACGATGGGTTCACCTGCTCGGGATCGGGCATTGTGGCCAAAGGCTATCGCTGCGGGAATCTGTTGGGCGTGGTGCTCTGGAACACATCGGACAAACCCTCCGCCTTCAAGCTCGCCGTGCCGGAAGCGGAGTTGGTGTCGGCCTCGGACCCGGAGCAGGCTTCCGTCGAACCGTTTGCCGCCCTGCCTGCTCAAACGCTCCGATTGCTGATCTGGAAACAGAAAGGAACCCGCCCATGACTGAAATAGCGCGCCGTCATTTTCTGCGACAAGGCGTCATCGCCTTCGGGGCCTCGTTTATCCTGCAAAGAAGAAAACTTGAACAACAACGCGCAACGATCGATTGCCAATGAAGATAAATTCACCCATGAATAATCCGGTTGCCACAGTCAGGAGTCTGGTTCTCTCGCTTGTCCTGCCGCTCGCATCCGTGCCGTCGCCCGCCCGCGCCGACGTCACGATTTATCCGGCTCCGCCGGGGGAAGCGATCACCGGCGACTACGCCGTCACCGTGAACGGCAAACCGGTGGACGTCTACGCCGCGCAAAGCCAGTATTTTGAAGGCGACTACTCTTTCGCGTCCTTCGATTTTTCCGGAAAGGCGACCGTCCGCGTGACGTCGGCGTTGCCGTTGGACAACGTCCAGATTCAGCCGGCGCGTTTTGGAGTCCGGCTCGAACGGAACGGCCCCCGCGAGATCACGCTTGTGGCGGACGCGCCCTTCCGCATCTCGGTGGAACGGAACGGCCGGATCAAGCCCCTGCTCCTTTTTGGAAATGCAATCGAGACCGGCGCGCCGAAGCCCGGCGATCCCAACGTGGTTTACTTCCCCGCGGGCGTCCATCGCCCGGGCAAGATCAACCTGACCGACAACCAGACGCTCTATCTGGCGGGCGGCGCGGTGGTCAAAGGCTGCGTGCTTGCCAAGGGCAAAAACATTACGATCCGGGGCCGCGGCATTCTCGCTGGCGAGGAATCCCCCCGTTTCAAAGGGCCGGGGCGATATCCGCTGGACTGCCGGGATTGCCAGGACCTTTCGGTGCGCGACATCATCATCCGCAATCCCTGGAGCTGGACCTTCGTGACCTGGAATTGTGAACGCGTTGCGATCGACAACGTGAAGATCTGCGGTTCCCGCATGATCAACGATGACGCGCTGGACCTGGTCAACACACAGCATGCCACCGTTCGGAACTGCTTCTTCCGGACGCAGGACGACTGCATCGCGATCAAGGGTCTGGCGAAGATGACGCGGCCCTGTGAGGACATCCTCATCGAGGATTGCGTGTTCTGGACCGATGTCGCCAACATCTTCCGCATCGGCTACGAATGCGAGACCGAGGGCATGCGGAACATCCGCGCCCGCAACATTGACGTGCTGCACTACAGCAAGAACGTCAAGCTCCCCACGCAATACTGGGCCAATGCGATCATCTGGCTGCAGCCCAACCAGAATATGATGATGGAGAACTGCCACTTCGACGGCCTGCGGATTCATTCAAGCGGGCAGGACACCATCGTGCTGATGGCCAAGCCCATGCGTTGCCATTATGGACCGTTCAAGAAACCCGAGCCTGGCATGTTGCGGAACTGCTCCTTCAAAAACATCCAGGTCACCGGCGAGCCGGGCGATTTCCGGGGACTGCTCTATATGTTGGGCGACAGCGAGAAGCATAACGTCAGCGGGTTGTCCTTCGAGCGCATCACCTACTTCGGCAAACCCATCGTCCGGGATTCTCCCTGCGTTCAAGTTGGACCTTTTGTCAGCGAAATCACTTTCCGGAAATGACTGTAAATCCGCCGCAAGCCCGATCACGATGAACCTTACCGGCCCGCGGCTCGCGTGACGGCTCCCAGTTCAACCGCCACTCCATCGGCGGGAAATGCGAACGGCTTCAACTCCCACTCTTCCGTGTAGGAAGCCGAGGCGCCCGGCGCAAGCGTCTCGCGCGGCCCGATCGGCTCCAGTTCGCACATCTCTTTCTTGAAATACCAAATCGAAATCGTCAGCCCGGCCATTTCAGAATACACCCGGTCGGGATACACGGGGAACCGTTTGACGAACATCAGATCGTTGCGCATCAGGTAGCAGAACCAGCCGGCATGCGAATCCAAGCCCAGCTTCGGGTTTGCCGGCGTGCCGAGCACCTCCAGAAAACCGTCCCGAATCCGGATGTTCGGGTCTTCCGGCTGGAAGTTCATCACCGGTCCCGGCCCATACATGAGGTAGCTCTTCGGGAACCGGCTGCCCGGCGTCAATGGAATCAGCACGATCCCGCCCCCGACGGCGAGCGTCCGGCTCCAATGACAGCAACTCACCGGCTTGTCGGATTCGTTGGTCATGCGCTGCTCGCATCGCACCACCGACGAGCCGGCCGCCAGGGCGAACTCGCGCACCAGCCGGATGCCCGTGGCCTTGTCGCGCACGCTGGTGAGCCTGATCTTCCCGTCGCCAGTGAATTCCCCGGTCCAATCACCCAGCCACAAATCCGGATGCGGCGCGATGACGCGTTCAGGGCCGATGTCCAGCCGTCCGCCGCAAGGATCCACCGGGGTCACGCCGGGTTGGCGCAGCCAGCCCTGCTGCGAGGGATTCAGATGCAGCGCGTTTTGCCCGCGCCACGCATACTCCAACACGCGCCCGCCGGCTTGCGGACAGACGGTCAGCCGCGCCTCGCCGTTTTCAAGGCGAAGGCAATCCTTGTAACCGAAAAATTCCACGTGCGATGTTTTCACGGGTGTCTGGGGGCCTTTGTTTTCGCCGGCGCACAGGCTGCCGGCGATGAGAAGAGCGGCTGCATAAACGAGCTTCATGGTTCGGGTGAGGCCTGCGCAGCGAAGGCGTTGATGCCCGCGGGTTCGATGATCGCCCGTAGTGAGCGCGACACAAACCGCCCGGTGTTCCAACCTTCGCCGTGGCGCGAAAAAATGACTCCGGTCTGTTTCACAACTAGCGATTATAAGCGTCCCACGCCGCTTTCTCCTGCTGGAGGGTTGTCTTTCCCTCCCGAATCACAAAGCGGGTTTTGTAGTCGAGCGGCTTGCCCTTCGGGAGCGGGACAATCGTCTTGCCGGGGAAGGCCAACGAAATGCAGGTCGAGCGGTAATAGCGGAAATTGTTGGGCGCAAGCGGCGTCGCCTTCGACTCGAACATCATGACGGTCGTGAAGCCAGGAGTCTCGATCCCGTCGGCCGGATACTTGCCGAAAATCGCCATCCAAGCGGCGTTGCCGAACGCCGGATCGGCCACCCGTTCCACGAACGCGGCATCATCACCGCGCCACTTGTCCGGATTCGGATGCACCGCGCGAATCGAAAACTCCTTCAGATTCGGGTTCAGCCGGACCGACATGCCGCCGTAGCCACCGTAATCCACCTTCTGACGCCCGGTGATCGCCATGCCGTCCACCAACGCCTCGAGCCTGACATCGACATCAACCGTGCGGCTCCTGGCTCCCTGCGCGCCTTCGGTTTTCGAGACACGAATCGTGGCGGTCTCCTTCACCACGCCGGCCGGGTCGTCGTCGTATCGCCAGACGTTCACCGCCTGCAACACGGCACCATCCGCGCTGGCTTCCATTTGGGTGATCTTGACCGGATAGGCGCGGATTTTGCAGACGGCCCAGATATCGCCGATCTTGTCGTTCTTGCGGACCTCGCACCAGCTCCACCAGAGACTCCGGTGATGCAGATGATCTTTCGGGTAGTCAGCGGTGAGCGTCTCGCCGTTGAAACCGTAGAGCGGATAGATGTAGTCGCTGCGCGCGCCTCCGTATTGGCTTCCGTCGGTGAAGTACGCGCCGTCGTAAGGTGTGTCGCGCTTGCTGAAATGAGGCACCTTGATTCCGTCCGGGAATGGGACCTCTCCGAAACGATAGGTCAACACCGGCCGGCCCTGCTCGGTGATCGTGTAGCTCTGCGTTTTCTTATCGACGGAAAACGCCAGGGGGCTGGACGCCGCGAAGAGCGGCGCTGAAGCAAAGAACACCAACAAGGCTACAGTTCCACGCCAGGGGTTCATCATGTGTCGGTTCTCCAATCTCGTTTGGTTGCGTGACCGGCCGCGCTGACAGATCGAACACGTGCGGTCAAATGATTCAGCCGGCGCTTGGGGTCGTTTCGACATCCTACGGCACCTCGATTCGCACTCGCAAGATTTTCCGGTGAACAGGGCGAGGTGTCCCGCCGAGCCGCGTTGCGTCTCTCACAAGAAACGGCCCCGGCTCACCGCTGGTACCCCGTCAGCGGGGCCGGAACGCGGGCCGCATCGCCGTGGAACTCGCGTTTGACATACAAGAGAGCAATCCATAGCCTGTGGCTCAGTAACGAGGTGGCGAAAACCCAGTCCATGAAAACCTGGATGAAATCAATCGTTCCCATCGCCCTGGCTTTGCTCCTTTCAAACTCTTGTTTGCTGGCGGCACCCCAACGGCCCGCGCAAACAGCCATCGAAGTTTCGCCTGCGCCAGACAATCACTTCCCCGGCTTGTCCACGGTGATGTACCGGCCGACGAATAAGGAAGCAGCCTATTACAAGCGTCTCTCCGATGCAGAGCGGCACACCGTTCAGGACAGTGACGGGTCCAAGTTCAGCCTGGCCGGTCACGACGGTCATTTCGCAAGCTGGTTTGGCATTGTCAGAGACATCACCACGGACGACACCGGGCATGTGACCGGGCTGCTGATCGAGAACAAGTATTTCAACGACCTCAGCGACGGGCATATCCAGACCGTGTCATTCATGGGAGGCGGAGACTTTCGGGTGCGGCTTCGGTCGAATTCCAAACACCTGTTGCCCCTGACACTGGTTCGCGTCTATGGGACGGTGCGGGGAGAAGACAACGGTCTTCCCGTCGTGGAGGCCGCATACATCCGAATCTGGCATTGGTTCCAATTCAACTTCATGGACTACGGCCAGGACCATAGCAATCCGCAGTGGCGAAAGAATCTCAAGTGGAAGGGCCTTCGGATTTACAGCAGCCGGGTGTCGCTGGACTACTATATCGAGCGTTTAGGCCCTACGAAACTCCAGTTGGAGAGGATCGAGGAATTTCACCTCGGTACGAAGAAGACGCGCGCGGTTTCATCGCGCGAGCCGCCATCCTCCGCCGCGGCGGATGCAGCGGTCACATCGAAGACATTGGAGGATCGCTTGTTTGATGCCGTTGGCGATCAGCAAAGCGACGAAGTCGAAGCGCTGCTCAAGCAAGGCGCGAAGGTGGAAGCGCGCGATGAGTACTTCCGCACGCCTTTGATTGCGGCGGCGGCGTGCGGCGCCACAGTGTCGGAGGAAATGTTGAAGGAGTTCAACACGCCTCAGATGGTGGCCACGGCGTACGGAGACACCAATACTGTGCGGGTGCTGCTCAAAGCGGGCGCGGATGTGAACGCGGCGGACGACTATAAGTCGGCGTTGTCGGAGGCTGTGGCGAAAGGGAAAGCGGCTGTCGTGCGGCAGCTCCTTGCGGCAAAGGCAAACGTGAACTTGAAGTGGGGGTATCGGGGTCAAACGGCGTTGCACGAAGCGGCAACATACGGGCGCGTAGAGATCATCGAACTCCTGTTGGCTGCAGGGGCCAGCACCTCGGTTCAGGATGATGGGTTGAGCACGCCACTTCACGCCGCCGCCTCCGGGAACAAACCCGACGCGGTTCGGTGCCTATTGAAACACGGTTGCCGGGTCAACGTGCGCGACAAGTGGGGTAAGACGCCGTTGCAAGTCGCAGTCCAGAGAAAAAGCACCGACGTCATCAAAGCCTTGCTGGAAGCCGGCGCGGATATCAACGCAACTGCCGGCTCATGGACCACGTTGATATGCGCCACCATCAACGGCAACGCCGACGCGGTGAGATTCCTGGTTCAAACGCACCCCGATCTTCTCAACAAGACCGACAGCGCGGGCTGGACCGCGCTGATGCATGCAAAATCCGACGGCAAAAAGGAAGCGGCGCAGATTTTGAAGCAGGCCGGCGGCAAGGAACACAACTGCCTCTCGTATGCGGCCGCCATCGGCGATCGTGCCGCGATCAAGGCGTTTCTCGCAGGAACGGGCGCAGAGCGTCCCAGTCGAAAAGAGTTGGATGCGGCACTCTTCAAGGCCATGAGCCAGCTTAACGTGGGCCTCGTGAAGCAATTGCTGGCCCACGGCGCTGATCCAAACGCAGGACTCGAGGACGAAGATGGTTGGACGCCCTTCTTCGTCCTGTGTGTTTATTCTGGCATGGAAAAACGCCAGTCGGAACGCGCAGAAATCGCCCGGCTAATGCTCGCCGCAGGAGCGAAGGCAAATAGCGCGGCAAAGAATGGCCACACCGCCCTTATGGGCGCCGCAGCCCATTTGCCCACGCCAATCGTGAGTGAACTCATAGCCAAGGGTGCCTGCGTGAATGCAACAACCGACAATGGTGGCACGGCGTTTACTTTCGCTGCGGAGGAAAAACGCTACGAAAACATGAAGCTTCTGCTCAAACATGGCGCGGATATCAATGCCGGCAAACCGTCTGATAATCCCGTCCTCCTCCGTTCAGCCGGTTTGCTGGTTGATGTGAAGCTCTTGAAATTCCTGCTGGATCATGGAGCGGATCCCAACACCCGCGGCAGGCACGGCAAGACAGCCCTGATGGAAGCGGCGGAAAATGGCCATGTGGAGGCGGTCAAGTTGCTTCTGGCTCACGGCGCCAACGTCTCCGCACGGGCCGACTACGACTGCAACAACACCGCGCTCAAGCTGGCGGAAAGGGAGCGCACACCGGAGATCGTCACACTGTTGCGCTCCGCGATTTCGTCATCTCGCAAGTGACCCACAGTCGGCGGCGGTTCGCGACGGAGGACTCGGCGCTGGTGTTCGCAATGGCCGCGCCGCTCCGCGACGCGGTGGCTTCAATCCTACGCCAGACTCCGCCCGAACTTCCGCGCCCGTTTCTCCACGTCGCCGTTTAGCTTGTCGGGCGTGGTGCAGCCGGGGACCAACAGCGTGCCGATATCCTTGCACTTGAAATACTGGGCGAACGCCTGGTAGGGCGGCACCAGCAGATCGAGGTTGTCCTTGGTCTCGCCGGCGCCCGTGGCCACCAGCGCCATGCGTTTGCCGGCCAGCAACAATCGCTCATCCTCCTTCAGCAGACAGAACGCGCGGTCCAGCAGCGCCTTCAATTGCGCCGAGACGCCCCAACAAAAGATCGGCGACGCGAACACGATCAGGTCGGCCGTCATCATCTCGAGGAAAATGCTGTTGCCGCGGTCATCCTGCGAGCAACCGGGCGCGTCGGCCACCTTCTTGCAGGCGTAACATTCGCGGCAGGGCGCGAGGACGCCGTTGCCGAGGTTGAGGCGCACGACGGCGTAATCGCCCGACCGCAACTCATCCTCGATCCATCCCAGCACCTTGGCGGTGTTGCCCTTTTGCCGGGGACTGCCCAAAACACAGAATGCTTTCATCTCGATTCCTTTCTCAATGATTTACAAATTCGTGTCGAGGATGGTAGCGAAAGCGGACGGAAAGACAACTCTGACGACGATGATCATGAAAAGGTGAGGTGCTGTTGCCACTTATCGGCGTTGTGTGTGCTCCATTTCAACCCACCCGCCCTGTTTGAAGATGTCATCGCGCAAGGCTTTCAAGTACCGACGAAGGATTTCTCGAATCGGCGCATCAAGACGTTTGAGATTCTCGCCGAGTTCCAGCTTGTAGGATATGTGCAGCTCGTTTCTGCCATTTTGCAGACCCCAATGCTCATCCACACGTTTGTAGGTGTTCACTGCGAAGTACCTGGATGGAGAGACGATGGAGCTGAGACATATGCCGTTGCTTGTCGGCTCCGAAAGGCTGAATTGGGGATAGTCTTTCCTGACAGTGTTCCTGGCAAAATACAGATGGCAACTGGCATTTGGCAACAATTTGTCCCTTTTACAGTCAAACAGTGAGCACACATTAGGCGGTTGGGCCGTAAGATTAGCCACATTATCTTGTTCAATGCCCTGCAAGATAGGGTGTTTCCTGGAAAAAGAGATGAGTTCCGCCCTCATCCCGTTCATGTACTTTGCAACCACCGTGTCGCCTTGCCCCAGCACGACTGCTTGAATTCCATCCTCAGACTCATGGAATATATACAGGGACACGGCTAACGATAATGCAGCAACGAGCCCGAGACAGACAAAGACCACGCCCCTTTTCCTAGCCCGATTGTCCCGGATATTTGGCATGTCGGATCCTCGAACTGCGGTCGATCATACGCCTTCAGGAGGGTGGATGCGAGATCAAACCCGAAGGCCCCACATCGGCAGCAACAACGGCAACACGTCTTTCAGCGCCCTACCGCCTCCAGCTCGCGTCGGCCATGCTGCGGCCCTCTCAAATGCCAGTCCGTGACTCGCGATCCTTGTAATCTTGCGCCGTGGGTTGCAACGAATGTGTAGTGGTAACTATTTGGTTACATCTTTGAATAAATTCGAAGGATTCCCGTCTACAGAACAGGTGCGCATGAACAAGGCGAACAATCCGGTTCAGCAGATCGCGAGGGGGCTGAGGATTGCGCTGATGGCGGCCGTGGCGGGATGTGCGTGTTCGGGCTGCAGTTTTTGCGACGGTTTTCCAAGTGGCAGGTATTACGATGATTCTTCCGCTGTTTGCGGCTTCGCGGATTATGGGGACAGCTATGCACGTGATGACAGGGGGCGCGAAGATCGTGAATGTCGCCGTCCCGAGCGCCCACACCGTGAGTCCGCGCACCGTGATCGCGAGTCCACGCATCGCGGTCACGAATCGGGGCGCCAGGATCACGGGTCGGCACACCACAGCCGTGAATCAACGCACCAGGATCGCGGGTCCACGCATCAGGGTCACGAATCGGGGCGCCAGGATCGCGGGTCAGCGCATCATGGCGGCGGCGGTGGCAAGGGAGGAAGACGGTAATACCACACAATTCATTGTTCGAGGATCGGCTTGGTCTCCCTGCGGCGCGTCACGGAGTGACGCGGTTACTTTTGGGCGTGATTCGTTGTTCGAGGATCGGCCTGATTGCCTTGCGACATCCGTCCGCTTGCTGGTGGCGAGGCTGTGCGTGTGAACGCCTCCACCGCCCCGCCACTTGACGCAGGGCGGTTACGGGCGTGGTTGCCGGGCCTTGGCGTCTATGCCCGCAGCTTGAAGCGAACGGCGACGACCGAGTTCTTCTCCGGGCCGGGGCGATACTTGATGTAGGTGGTCGCCACGAGAGTGCCGTCCGGCAGGACCTCGAGTCCCGGGTAGCCGCAGTCGGAGCCTTTGTAGCTGTGCAGAAGCTTCACGCGATATTGGCCTTCGCGGCCTTGCACGATGTCGTCATACTTGCCCACCCAGGCCACGAAGTGTCCTTTCGTGGAACTCTTGGCCGCCATGTCGCGCATCACGACCACCAGGCGTCCGTCCTGCGTATACCGCGGCGTGTGGCGATCGCCCGTCAACGCGGCCGGCAGCTCCTTCGGATCGGACCATGTCCTGCCTTCGTCGTCGCTGGTGCAATACAACGAGTTGAGCCGGCGGCGGTTTTCGCGCAGGAGCAGCAGCAGTTGCTTGCCGTCGGGCGAGCGAACGCAGGCCGGCTCGCACGGGTCGGCGCCGTCAATGGTCTTGTCGAAGTTGCTCTTGCGTCTCGCGTAAGCCGACGGATCCTTGCCGGGCAGGATGCAGACTGTTTTGACTTCGCCCCAAGTCAGCCCGCCATCATGCGACGCCGCCTGCAAGGTATTCAATGGCGAGCAGTCCTTGCCGCCCGGCGGCCCGATGTGACACCACGTCAACAGCGCCTTGCCACCTTCGATCGGCTCGACCGAGGTGGGCGGGACGCCGCAGGGATTTCCCGCGAACGCCATTGACGACCACGTCTTCCCGTCGTCCTCGGAAAACGATCTCCACATGCCGCCTTTGCCACAGGCAAACACCACGAGCCGGGTCTTGCCTTGCGGGTCGGTCAGGCGATGGATCGTCGGGCAGTTGTGAACGGTCTTCCAGTTGTCGGGCACCGGGAGCAATTCACTCCACGTCAATCCTCCGTCGCAGCTCTTCTTCATCGGCCCGCACGTGCCGCCGTGGTTGTATGTCCAGACGGCGAAAATCGTCTTGCCGTCGGGCATGAGCAGAGTGTGGACGTGGCCTTGATACACGCTCTCTGTTCCCTGGGCCACGACCACCTGCCGCGCCGTTTCACCCGAGATGTCCACCGTGGGAATCGTATAACCCTGCGGACGCTCGGGAGCCAGCGTGTCAATGGCCATCGCCGCGGCCGGGAGCAATGCCAGGCCGACGCCGAGTAGGAAAGAGTGTCTCCTGGTTGCTGGACGCGATGCAGGTGCGGAGCATTGATCTGTGCTGGGTTTCATAATGTGAATATGGCCACGGAACTATTCTTTTGACAGCGACCGCTCCCGCGTGTTTGACGTGGGGCGCCACAGAGTAGGACAGGCATCCTGCCTGTCCATTGATGGATAATTGGACAGGCAAGATGCCTGTCCTACTTTGTCACTTGGTTTCACGGACTTCGGCCACCATCTCCATTAGCGTGTCGAGCAGCTTCTCGGAGGCGTGCGGCTCGAACGCGCAGGAGCCCAGCCACGTCTCGTAGCCGCCCCACTCGAAATGCTTGGCGGTCGGGATGTAGCCGAAACCACCGTGGGCCCACTCGACAAGAACCGCCGGCTGCATCCCGCTGCGTTGGCGGAACTCCAGCCCGATCTCGCAGAACGGTTCGCCAGGCATCGTGCCGATGCACGCCGGGCCGATGCGCAACACCTGCAAGGGCACGTTCGCCTTCGCCTCGCGCTTGGCCATGCTCATGATGCGCTGAGCGTAACTGTATGGCAGGTCCACCTGGTCGGGCTTTGGCCCCGGTTTGGTCAACCGCTCCTTGGCCCAGGCGATCTGTTCGGCTGTCGGCATGGGACGCTCGATGGCCTGCTCCCGGAAGCGGGCCGCGAGGCTGACCTTGTCGCTATACTCGGCCTTGGCCAGCGCGGCGTGGACCTTGGCGGCGATGTCGTTGGCCACGAACTGAATCTGCTCGTAAGGCTTTTTGGCCGGCCGGGGGTGGAAGAAATTCACGTTATTGATGTCGCCGCTCGATGCGTTGGCCATCAGCGCCACCATCGGCGGGTCCTGCTCGGCGCTTTGCATCAACTGCTCCAGCTGCTTGCAATACACGCCAAAGTAATCTGCCGAGATGCTGCCCTTGGGTACGCCGCCCACGTAGTGCAGCGAGTAGGACGAATAGACGGCGATCGGTTTTCCATCGGGTTCGCGCAGGGCGAGGATGGTCACCGTGGGATCGGTCGGGCCGGCCGGCTTGACGAGTTCCGGACTGCCCGAGCGCGGATTCATCTTCACTTTGTCGATGCCGCCGAACGGGTTGGGCGGCATGGTGCCCTCCTTCAGGAACCAGCGGCGGTTGAACACATGCTCCGGCGCTTGCGTCGTGAGGCAGGCGAGCTGCGCGGGACGCAGCCGGTTGGCGGCGCACTGCACGCCGTCAACAATCCGCTGCACGACGAAACTGTGATAGTTGCCATACTGCGGCCCCGTGGGCGGCATCGTGCCGCCGAAGCTGCACGCCGAGTGCGTATGCACGCCCGAGATCAGGATGTTCTCCGCCGGGATGCCCACCTGCTTCTCGATCAGGCCGCGCGCCTCGACGCACGTGCCCGCGTCGGTGCCGAGCAGGTCGAGGGTCACGAGGGCCAGCTTTGTTTTGCCGTCGTCGAGCACGAGGCAGCGGGCGTGCAACTCGTCGTGGATGTTCGTCGCTATCGGGGCGGTAAAATTGCCGATGATCGGCCGGCCCAACGGCGGCGTGATGTTGCTCGTGGCAGCGCCGGCGCGAAACACGGGCGCGGGCGCGGCTGCGGACAGGAGCAGGGAGTTCAACAAACAGAAAGCAATCGCAGACAGGTAGCGTTTCATTGTGGGATCTGTAATAGCACTATTGGTCTTTCGGGACAGTCATTATTTCACGGTGGCCGGGCTTGTTCTTACGGTCCTTCCTTGGCTTCAATCACCGCGCCGTCCTTTTGATACGTCACACGAACAGAAAGAATGTCGCAAAGGAATTGGAGCAGGTCCCGCACAGGGACATCGTTCAGATTAGGCGATGTTTTTCCACAGTGGGGTTTAATCTGAATTCGCTGCTTCTCAGCCTCCACGTTAACAGCCATCTTGGCAACCTTGGGGGAAAGTCTGATTGGAATGTCCTCCGAATACAGTTTTGAATATTCTTTCTGAAGACTCCGTATGCGTTCTTCAAAGAGCGCATCGCCCGAATACATGAGTGTCTTATAGTGAACGCCGCGCTGGAACTTGATCTCCATCGAATCAACGTCGCGAACCTCAGCGGCCATTTCCAGCAGCGCGCCGAGCATCTTCTCCGAAGCCTGCGGCTCGAGGTGGTTGGTGCCCAGCCACGTCTCGTAACCGCCCAGCTCATGCTGTTTCGGCGTGGGCAGGTAGCCGAAGTAGCCGTGGGCCAGCTCGACCAGGAACGCCGGCTGCACCGGGCTTCGCTTGCGAAACTCCAGGCCGATCTCGCAGAACACTTCGTTGGGCATGCTGCCGATGCACACCCCGCCAATCCGCAGGACTTGCAGCGCCACCGGAATCGCCGCCGGATACCCGGCGATCTCCACCGTGCGCTGCGCGTAAATGCGCGAGAGGTCGGCCTTGCCCGGCGCGGGCGCAGGCTTGGCCAGCGTTTGTCTGGCCCAGGCCATCTGCCCGTCGGTCGGGCGGCGCGGGGATATCTTCAGTTCCCGGTAACGCGCGGCCAGGGTGACCCGGTCGCGATACTCGATGTGGGCCAGCGCCGCGTAGACCTTGCCGGCCAGATCGTCGGCCACGAAACGCATCTGCTCGTAGGATTTCTTTGGCGGCCGGGGATGAACGAAGTTGATGTTGTTGATGTCGGCGCTGGTGCCATTGGCCATCATCGCCACCATCGGCGGATCCTGCTCGTTGCCGTGCATGAGGCGCTCCAGACGGCTGCAATACATGCCGTAGTAATCAGCCGAGATATCGCCGCGCGCCACGCCGCCCACGTAGTGCAGTGAATAAGCCGAGTAGACCGCGATCGGCCTGCCGCCCGGTTCGCGCACCGCCAGGATCGACACCGTGGGATCGGTCGGCCCGGCCGGCTTCAGCAGGTCCGGACTGCCCGCCGGCGGATTCATCCTCACCTGGTCGGTGCCGCCGAACGGATTATTTGGAATGGCGCCCGATTTCAGGAACCAGCGGCGGTTGAACACATGCTCCGGCGCCTGGGCCGTGGCGAACCCAACCTCGGCCGGGCGCAACCGGTTGGCCGCACACTTCACCCCGTCGGCAATGCGTCGGGCGACAAATAGTTGGTAGTTGTCGGCCTTCTGCGGGGACTTGAATTCCGTGCCCAAGGCGCTCGGGGCCGAATGCGTGTGGATGGCCGAGATCAACACGTTGGACGACGGGATGCCTGTCTCCTTCTCGATGAGCTTTCTGGCCTCGATGCTCACGCTGTCACCGATGCCCAGCAGTTCCACGACCACCAGAGCCAGCTTCGTTTGCCCGTCGTCGAGCACCAGGCACCGCGCGTGCAGCTCGTCGTGGACATTCGCGGCCGGGATGGGCAGGAACCCACCGATGATCGCCGTGCCCAGCACCGGCGTGATGTTGCTCGTGGCGGCTCCCGCGAGCAGCGGCGCTTTGGGCGCGTCTGCCGCGCAAACGGCGGTGACCAGGAAAAGGACAGATAGAAATATGTGCACAGTGATGTCGAGAGAATGAAGGCGATGATGTTTCATGAAATTCGTTGAGGAGCTTTCTAGCTCAATCTCGTCAATCGAGTGAAGAGAAGCCCGGCTCTCAGCAGATCTCCCAACCCTTGCGATACTGTTCCTTCAGGAACTTATCCGCTTCAGGCGCGTTGGTGGCTTTCATATTGGCGCCGTCCCATAAGATCTTCTTCCGGGCACGCATGGCAACGTTGCCCAGCAATACCAGTTCCGTTAAACGCGCGCTGTATTCGAAGCTGCCGCTGGCCGGCGTGCCGCCCTTGCATGCGGCCAACCAGTCGGCGTGATGGCCCTTGCTCCTGGGCAATGTTTTTTCCGGACGCTTGTACTCCCGGTGCAACGACAACGGCAAAAGCCGTGGCATCCCAGCCCAGCCGGCGCAGGTGATCAAACCTTTATCACCGACAAACAGTATGCCATTGCCCCTTTCGCCCAAGCGCTGTTTGGGGTCGTTGGGGTCCAGTCCCTCGGGCGTGGGTGGACGCAGTCCGCCGTCATACCACGTCAACTTCAAAGCCGGCATATCGCCGCGGGGTCTAAAACGATAATTGTAAAGTCCGCCAAACGAGGTCACTTCACTATCCACACCTGTCGAAGTGGCTTCCACGCTGATCGGGCTGACCAACTTCAGAGCCATCACAGCCGGGTCCAGGTTGTGACAGGCCATGTCACCGATGGCGCCGGTGCCAAACGCCCACCAGCCGCGCCAGTTGTATGGCGCGTAGGAAGGATGATAAGGACGGCTGTCCCGCGGTCCCAACCACATGTCCCAGTTGAAGCCTTCCGGCACCGGCGGCGTTTCCTTGGGCCGGCCGGGGGTCTTGACCCACTGCCCCACATCGCTCCAAGCGTGAACCTCGCGCACAGGTCCAATAGCGCCGTCCCATATCCATTCGCACGTCTGACGAATCCCCTCTCCGGAATGCCCCTGATTGCCCATCTGTGTGGCGACGCCGGTTTCCTTGGCCACCGCAGCGACCTGGCGCGCTTCCCAGATGTTGTGAGTCAGCGGCTTTTCGCAATAGACATGCTTCCCCATTTTCATCGCCGTGATGGACACCACCGCATGGGAATGATCCGGCGTGGCGCAGAGAATCGCGTCGATGGCCCTCTCTTTTTCCAGCATCACGCGAAAGTCATCATACACCTTGCATGAGTAGCCGGGTGTCTTCTTTGAGTAACGATCTTCCACCAAGGCCTTCGTGGCTGACCTGCCGCCAAAACCCCCGTAGTAGAACGGACGAAGGTCGGTCGTCTCCGCCACATCGCAGATGGCCATGATCTGCGCATCGGGTTCATTGAACAGATTCTTGATATTGCTCCGCGCCTGCCCACCGGCGCCGATGATCGCGATGTTCACTTTGTTGCTGGGCGCGACGAACCTCGGGCCTCCCAGCACATGCCGGGGCACAATGGTGAACGTGGTAGCGACCGCGGTAGTTCGGATAAATTGACGGCGGGTCATCTGTTGAGGAGCCTTGTTCTTGATCATGTTTTTCTTTCGTTCGAGAGGTGCGCGATCACACCGCAATCAACACGACATTTTTCACTTCCAACCAGCGTAGCTGCCGGTGCCAGCAACGGGGCGATGAGGATTCATCAGCACGGTTCGCGTCATTCGATGTTTCCGATCACCTTCGCCGATCGGCAATTTCGCTCCCCGTCTTTTACAGGGAATCGAAACTCATATCAACATCAGCGCGTGTTGGTGTTCCCTCACGCGGCGTTCATAGCAGATTCCGCCGCGTTGGGGACGTGGCATACATCTTGCATTCGGCTGTGGAAAGCTTCCCGGCCTTGTGCAGCTCTTCGACCATCTTGACCAAGAGGTTCAATTGTTCATTCCTGATTTGCGCGTTGGGAATTTCGACACAAACAATCACCAGGAAGATGGTCGTAACAAGTGGCAAGAAATGTTCGTTCTGCTGCCACTGGAAAATCCCATACCCAAGCAAAACCACCAAGGGTCCAATCGAAAGCAGCAGGTTATGCTTCCACGTGCGCGTCTTTTGCAGCTTCGCGAGCAGCGCTTCGATCCGGTCAGGTTCCAAGCGAGTCATGGCCGTGGCTATATCAGGTGTGCTCATCATGCTCCTTTATCTGTTCAACGTCTCAATCGTGATCTTCAACCTCATTCCTTTGGCCCCTCATCCGCCGACGGGCGTTTGGCGGGGCTACCAGTGAATCTTGCACTCCGGCAGATGCTTTTGAAGCCCATCCACTCCCGCCTTCGTCACCTTCGAGCCTCTGAGGTCGAGGTCCTGCAACTGCGTCAACGTCTTCAGATGCGCCAGCCCCGCGTCGCTGACTTTCGTGCTCAAAAGGATCAGCAGTTTCAACTGCGTCATCGTCTTCAGACGCTCCAGTCCCGCGTCGCTGACCTGCGTGCCGTTGAGGAAAAGCGCCTCCAACTTCGTCAGCACCTTCAGATGTTCCAAGCCCGCGTCGCCGACCTGCGTGCCGGAGAGGAGAAGCGAATTCAACTGCGTCAGCGTCTTCAGATGCGCCAGCCCCGCGTCGCTGACCTGCGTGCCGTCGAGGTGAAGCGATATCAACTGCGTCATCCCCTTCAGATGCGCCAGTCCCGCGTCGCCGACCTTCGTGCCGGAGAGGCCAAGCAACTTCAACCTCGTCAGCGGCTTCAGACATTCCAGCCCCGCGTCGCCGACTTTCGTGTTCGTGAGGAAAAGCACCTCCAACTTCGTCAACGTCTTCAGATGCTCCAGCCCCGCGTCGCTGACTTTCGTTCTCACAAGGGTCAGCGATTTCAACTGCGTCAGCGGCTTCAGATGCGCCAGTCCCGCGTCGCTGACCTGCGTGCCGGTGAGGTCAAGCCCCTCCAACTGCGTCAGCGGCTTGAGGGTGGCAAGGTCTTTGTCACGGATTTCCCAGTTCCTCAAGTCCAGATCTGTGACCTTTGCGGATCCTTGCCCTC
>JBAZIR010000072.1:0-18669 GCA_041651735.1 Verrucomicrobiia bacterium
GTCACCAACGCACAATACGAGCAGTTTGATCCTGACCATAAACAGCTTCGCCCATCATGGAACGGCGACGACCATCCCGTGATCTTCGTGAGCTGGAACGATGCCACCGCGTACTGCCTCTGGCTTTCGGAACGCGACGGTCGCGAGTATCGGCTCGCGACGGAGGCACAGTGGGAGTATGCGGCGCGCGGCACGGACGCGCGCATTTTTCCATGGGGCAATCAGTGGGATCCACGCAGGTGCAACAGCGCAGAGGAAGGCGGAGATTACGACCAGAGTTCACCTGTCACACATTTCCCAAACGGCGCCAGTCCGCACGGTGTGCTCGACATGGTGGGCAATGTTTGGGAATGGTGCGCTGATTGGTATGAGCCGGGTTACGGCAGCGGTGCGGCCCGGATGGACCCGACTGGACCGGAGAACGGCCAATACAAGGTTTGCCGCGGCGGAAGCTGGATGAATCACGGTTACAGTTGCCGCGTGACGATGCGGGCAAGGCGCGCGATGGATTTCAGCGACGCTTATATCGGTTTCCGGGTCGTGTGCGTGGCCGATACTGACACCGCGCCACTGGCGAGAAACGGTACGAAAGGTTAGGAGATTCTCCAGTCTTCCCGAAAGAAGACGGTTCTACTTCACTTGGCTGTCAGGAATATGGCAACGCCGTGCAACCCGGGCTTGATCTTGTGATCGGGGTTGTTGATTTGCACTTTGACGCGGAACGCGCCGCTTTTTGAGTCCACCTCCGGGTCCACAAACACGACTTCGCCAAACAACTTCTCCTGACCTCGAAGCGGAATCCAGATTTCTGCCTTTTGTCCCACCTTGATCTGGCCAGCGAACTTCGCTTCGGGGTAGGCCACGAAGTAAAGCGAGTCAATGTGAAGCACTCGCAGGATGTTCTCGACGCCTGCGCTGACCACCAGCGTCTCGCCGATTTTTTTCAGTTGTCTGACAACAACACAATTCACGGGCGCGTAAACCGTCCGCAGCGAGACATCTTCGAGGGCGAGCTTGTGATTGGCGACCGCCTGGTCGAACTGGCTTTGGGCGTTCAGGTAGTTGAACTCACGGGTGCGCAGGTCTTCGTCGTTGAGGATTTTCTTGGCCTGAAGCGCCTTGCCCGCATCGTAGTCTTTCTTGTAGCGGTCCAATGCGTGCTTGGCGGCGTCCAGTTGCGCTTTGCGCAATTCAACCGTGAATCGTTCGATCGAGTCCCGCAGCTTGACCAGCGGTTGGCCCTTGGGCACGAGTTCCCCTTCAGCGGCCAGCCAGACAATGGTGCCGCGCAGCTCGCTGCCGACCTCGATTTCCAGCAACGGTGTCAGCAAGCCACTGGCTCGGATCGGTTCTCCAGCGACCGCGCGAACTGCAACAATCGCCGCCAACACTGCGTACAAACGGAAGCGAAACATGCCAACAGTGAAGTCGTTGTCGGGCGTCCAGTCAAGCATTGTGCGCAACGGATTGGAGTCTCCCGCCTGCGGCCTTTTTTGCGTTTGAGTCGGACTGAGACGGGTGCTAGGGTGCACACGAGCAAGAGAGACGGACAAGGGCCATGACTGTGCCGTCAGCGATCAGCCAAGGCGGAAGCATATGGAAGAGGACATTCAATTACGTGATCTGATTCGTGCATTGTGGCGCCAGAAATGGTGGATGATGATCGTGGTGCTTCTGGTCGTGACGGCTACTGTGGCCGTGTCGCTACAGATGCCAAAAATCTATCGTGCCACGGCCACGTTGGTATCGCCGGAGGTGGACCAAGCGTGGCCCACGCCGGATGGCCTGAAAACCCGTTTTGGAGCGGCCGCCGTGGGCGGCGCCATTCGTCCCAACACCACAGCCACCGACGTGATCATGGGTTTGTTGAGCAGCCGGCGTCTGGCTCTCGCCGTGATCGAGAAGTTCGATCTGATGCGTGTTTACTGGGACGAGAGGTTGATCAAACTTCCGCCCATGCCCTGGCAGGAGAAACATGAAGGCCCTCTTCTCTCGGATATCGTTGAAGAACTTCAAGATCGCACCGACATTCGTGTCACCGCGCAGGGCATTCTTTCCATCAGCGTGGAGGATCGGGAACCCAAGCGAGCCGCGGCGATGGTCCAGTGTTATCTGGATGAGTTGGAGCGGATGAACATGGAATTGCAGACCACGTACAACCAATACCTGGCCCGCGTCGTGGATCGTCCTTTGGTGCCCGATCGGAAATGCAAACCGCGTATTGGACTGAACACTCTCATCGCCGGCGTCGCGACGATATTCCTGTGGGTGGTTGCCGCCTTCTGTCGTCTGAACCTCGCTGCGCCTGCCGTTCCCGCACAGAAAGCGGAGTTGACTGGCACCAAAACAGAACTGACTTGAAACGAGGCTGTGTTCCCACGGCCGCATCCTATGATTGTCCGACTGCTCCTGCTTTTTCTCATAGCGGTGCAGTTTGATGGTGTGGCAACGGTGTTGCGATTCCAAGCGCCAGCAGTGCTCGCGCCGGTATTTGCCCTCTGGAAGGAAGCCGCGCTGGTGATCTTGGTGGTGCTCTCCGTGATGGCGATGGTGAGGCAGGGAGGGGTGCGGCTGGCGGCGCCGCGGGCGCTGATTGCAACCTGGATATTGATCATTGGAATGGGGTGCATCGAGTGGTTGGTTTGCCAGGCGCGGGGCGCTGCGGAGCCATGGCAGTCGTTGATTGCGTTGCGTCGCGTCTATCTGCCCGCGATGATGTTCGGGATCATCGTGATGTCTTCCTGGACATTACCGCCCCGATGGGAGATGCGTGTCCTTCACAGTCTTGGCTGGGTCACCCTCATTGTTGTGGCGGCGGGTATATCGCAGTCGCTCAATCCCAAGGCGTGGGAGATGCATCCATGGATCGCCAAGGCTGCGGAAGAAGGTTCACTGGCCATCCGTGAGATCAAATATGTGTTCCGGCCGTTTGGAACATTCGGGTCGCCGTTCATGTATGGTGATTTCTGCACGATCATGACCCTGTTGGCGCTCGCCTACCTGCTGTTTCACCATCGGGCGCGCTTGATTTATTGGGTGATTTTTTTCGTGGCAGCCGTTGGCGTTTATACTTCCACCATTCGCACGTCCATTCTCGGCGCTGTGGTAGGGGCTGTTTACCTGTTGATTGTCCGCCTGCAACCGATCCACGGGATCGGTTTCCGCGTTGCGCTGGCGATGCTGTTGGTGATCGGCAGCATGGCTGCGCCATTTGCGTTGTCGGAGTTTCGCAAGGCAACCGCGACGACCCCGGAGCAATCGGCGTATATGGCCTCGGGAAGCCTCGTTTCACGCCAGGAATACTGGCAGGAGTCCTGGAACCGGTTGCGAACGCCCGCTGATTTTGTCTTTGGTCTGGGAACAGGCGCCGTAGGTGGCACCCAGCAAGGCAAGGGGGACCGGGCGGGAGTGTTTGCGTACAACCCTGTGGACAATTTCTACCTCCTGGTAATGGTCAACCACGGACTCGTGGGTGTGGTGCTTTGGGGTGCGCTGATGGTGCAACTTTTCTGGTTGCTGGTACGGGCGGCGATGATCAAGTCGGAAGTGGCGTGGCTTCTTCACGGCACAACAGCGATGCTGCTGATGTTTGTCGTCTCAAGTCTCTTCCACAATATGCCGGCACGGACGCCGGGAGCCGTGACGTTTTGGGTTCTGTCGGCTGTGTGCGCTGTGCGTGCCCATGGTCTCATCCGACAACGCCAAGCTCAAGAGACCCCGCGCAAAGCGATCGCGGGGACGCCGCCATCAGGAGCCGCTTGCCGCCAGCAGGTCTAGCGGTGTCGAGTGAGGACGTCGTCAATCTGGCGCGTGACCCCCGCCAACAGGGCTTCCAACGAAAAACGTTGTAGCGCCACAGCATGACCTGCTTCTGCCAGCTTCTGTGCGGATGCAGGATCTGCCAGCAGACCGCCAATGGCAGCGACAAGAGCTTTTACGTCGCTCGGCGGCACCAGCAGGCCGGACACGCCAGTTTCAATGATTTCGGGTGTGCCGCCGCCGCGCGTGGCCACCACGGGCTTGCGGGCAAGCATGCCTTCGACCAGCACGCGGCCGAATGGCTCCGCCTCCACCGCGGTATGCACAACCATGTCCACCGAACTCATCAGGAGCGGAATATCCTGACGAAACCCGAGAAAGTGAGCGCGGTCGGTTACGCCCAAAGCGGCTGCCTGCTCGCGCAGCTTCCTGGCGTAGGCGTCCTCGCCAAAAATGGCATCTCCCACAAACAGCACATGAACTCCCGGCAACTGCGGCATGGACTCCAACAACACATGCTGCCCTTTCCAGGGCGCGAGGCGGCCAAAGGCGCCAATCACAGGCGCTGAACCCAGCCCCAATGACAGGCGGGCCGATGCCACTTGTTCGGAGGTCACAGCGCGAAAGGACGCCGCGTCGATCCCGTTGTAAACCGTCTGCACCCGATCGGCGCGGCCTCCGCTCTGCACGAATGCCTCTGCGGTCGCTTTCGAATTGGCGATCACTCGCGCGACGAAAAAGTTGGCAAGCGTGGTTGCCAGCCAGAGATGAAGACGGCTCTCAAACTGCACCGTCAGTGTATCGCGCAGATGCCAGATGAGCGGCTTGTTCGCAAGCCGGGCCACAAACGCCGAGACCACCATGGGTTTCTGCCCGTTCGCGTAGATCAGGTCGTAATCGTGCGCATGTTTGGCCACCGACCGCGCCAATTGGATCACGCCGGCGACGGCGCGCAGGTCCTGAAGGAGAGTCGCTTGACGGGAGACTCCGCTGACCTTGCGCGGAGCAGGCAACACCTCGACGGACACGCCATACTGCTCCAATCGTTCCCGAAAGGGGCCGTCTGCGAACAGCAGGACTTTGCATGAACTTGCGAAGTGGCGGGCGATATCCAGCAACGAATACTGACCGCCGCCAAGCACTCCGGCATGGTCAATGAACAGCACCCTCGGTCTCGGGATGTTGCCTGTGGACGGTTGAGTCGAAACAGCGTTTCGGTTTGCAGCCATTCTAGTTGCAAGTTTAAGGCAACACGGGAAACGACGCAAGGATTACGCTCGCACGACGTGATTGGCGGCGGCGTCGGCAGAGGTGGACGCTGGCTGTTGGAGAAATGAGCCGTGAAGTTGAGGATTGAATTGTGTTCGTCCCGAGGGGTGGCTATAATGACGCCTTACCCATGGCCAGTAACGCACGAACACGCAGTTCCGCCCACTTGTGGGAGGTGAACGCAATTCTGTTGCTCGGGATGAGCGTAGTGCTCTTCCTGAGCTTCGTTTCTTTTGTGCCGGGGGACATCTCGGCGCTGAAGGAGCCGCCGAACGATCCGGCGCAGAATTTTGTCGGGCCGCTGGGCGCATGGGTGGCGTATCTGCTGGCGTTGCCATTTGGGAACTGCGTGTGGCTGCTGTTTGCACTGGCACTCGGCTTTGGCATCGCGTTTTTGTTCGCGAGCGAACAAATGGGTTGGCGGCAGGTGTATTGGACGGCGCTGATGTTGCTGTCGGGTTGCGGGTTGGCTCACAAGCTTCAGATTGCCTTGGACTCGACGCTGGCGCAGTGCGGGCATGGTCCGGGTGGTTTCTTGGGGGATTTCATTGCGGGAACGTTGCTTGCGCCGGTCGCGCCGGCCGGGCCTTATATTATTCTGCCAACGGTCTGGTTGATCAGCGTTGTCATGTTGACGGGTTTCAGGCCAATCCACACCGGTGCGTTGTTGCTGATGAAGTTCCAGGAAGCGTGGGCGGTGAAACGCGAGCAGGCCGCGGCCCCGTCGCGCCCCGACTTGCGCGCGGATCTGGTGCGCAAGCAGCGCGATGTGGAGCGACAGATGCGCGAACTGGAGAAGAACGGCAAACGGGCGAAAGCCGAGGAGCCTGAGCCCGAGCCTGAGCCTGTAGAGCAGGTGTTGCCGCCGCAGAATATCACCATCCGTGATCACTCGTTGCCGACGCCGACGGTGAAACAGGCCACCATTCCTACGGCCACGCCCGTCGGCGAAAAAGCCGCGGCGAAGGCGTTGGCCGCCGCCGCTGCGCCGCCGCCTGCGAGGATCGAATCCAAACCGGAGCCAAAGACCGAGCCGGAACGAAAGCCGGAGCCAAAGCCGGAGCCGAAACCGAGGGTCGAACCCAAGGTTGAACTCAAGCCGAAAGCCGGACCGCCACCCGTGTCGGCCAGAAACCCTGAGATGGAAGAGGCACTTGCGGTTGGCGTGCCGAAACCTGCGCCTCGTCCGGCTTCGGAGCGCAAATCAGGCGCGGCGTCCGCCGCGCCGCCGCCCGCGCCGATTTCCTACAAGAACTGGCAACTGCCGGGTCACGATGTTCTGGTGCGGCCCACGCAGGACAGTCCCGCCGCGCAGGTGGTCGAGGACCTGAAACAAAGTGCCGCCGTTCTTCAGGCGACGCTGGCCGACTTCGGCCTCGACGTGCGCATCGGCGAAGTGATGAAAGGACCGGTCATCACGCGCTACGAGGTTCATCCGGCGGCCGGCGTGAAGGTGGAGAAAATCACCACGCTGCACAACAACATCGCGCTGGCGATGAAGGCCTCCAGCGTGCGCATCCTCGCGCCGATTCCCGGCAAAGCCGCCGTCGGCATCGAGGTGCCCAACCACACCACCACCGTTGTGTTCTTGCGCGATGTGCTGGAGTCCGACGCGTGGAAGAATACCAAGGCCCGCCTGCCGCTCGCATTGGGCAAGGACATTGGCGGCAACGTCATCGTTGGCGATCTGGCCGACATGCCGCATCTGCTGGTGGCTGGCGCGACCGGCTCCGGCAAGACCGTATGCATCAACGCGGTCATCACCGGCTTGCTGTTCCGCATGTCGCCGGAGGAACTCAAGTTCGTGTTCGTGGACCCGAAGATCGTCGAGATGCAGATGCTGAGCGCGCTGCCGCATCTCGCGCTGCCGATCGTCACCGATCCCAAGAAGGTGCTGCTCGCGTTGCGCTGGTTGATCAACGAGATGGAGCGGCGCTACCAGGTTTTTGCCAAGGTGGGGGTTCGCAATATTCACGGTTTCAATACGCGCGACCGCAAACGCGATCCGCAGCGCGTGGCGGCGGACAAGGCTGCCGCGGATCAGCAGATGGAACTGACGGTGCCGCGTGATTTTGAACTGAAGATTCCCGACAAATTGCCCTACATCGTGTTGGTGGTGGACGAACTGGCTGACCTGATGATGACCGCGCCGGCCGACGTGGAGATGTCCATCACCCGGCTTGCGCAACTGGCGCGCGCCACTGGCATCCATATGATTCTGGCCACGCAACGGCCCAGCGTGAACGTCATCACCGGCGTCATCAAGGCGAACGTGCCGGCGCGCATCGCTTTTCAGGTTGCCAGCAAGCAGGACAGCCGCGTCATTCTTGACGCCAACGGCGCCGACAAGTTGCTCGGCAAGGGCGACATGCTCTACCTGCCGCCGGGCAGCGCAAAGCTGATTCGCGCGCAGGGCGTTTACGTGCAAGACGAGGAGATTCGGGCTGTCGCCGATTTTCTCAGCAAACAGGCGCCGCCGAGTTTCGAGCGTGGCATCACCGAGAAACTCACGGCCGAGTTGCCCCCCGGTGCGGCAAATGGTGAAGCCGAAGAGGACGAGGAACTGGTGGAGCAGTGCATCGAGGTCATACGCCAGAGCAAACGCGCCTCGGTTTCCATCTTGCAGCGGCGGTTGCGAATCGGCTATACGCGGGCCGCGCGCATCATGGATATTATCGAAGAACGCGGCATTGTCGGCCCGCACAAAGGCGCGGAGCCGCGGGACATCTTGATTGACCTGGACGGAGAAATCCCGTCCAACAGCGAAGAGTAAAATCTAGGAACTGGTTTCATGGAAACGATTGGTCAGCAATTACGCGAGGCTCGCGAGCGCAAGAAGATCTCGCTGGAAACCGCTGCGCAGGGGACAAAGATCAAGGGCGAATACCTTGCCGCGATGGAGGCTGACCAGTTTGATCGGATCGAAGCGCCGGTTTACGTCAGAGGGTTTCTCCGCATCTACAGTCAATATCTGGGACTCGATCCGAAGCCGCTCGTGAATCAGTTTTCCAATCTGAGGTCGCCTGAGCCTGCCGCGCCTATCGAACCTCCCAAGCCGATCATCCATCGGCCCATTGGCAAAACTTCGACCTCCGTGCTTCCTGAACCCCAAACGCCACTGTCGCCGACGCTGTTGCTCGCGCTGCTGAGCGTTGTCGTCTGCGTGCTCCTGCTGATCTGGGCTGTCTGGGCTGTGTTCGGCGGATCGGGTCAACCCAAAGGCGAGCCCACGCCCACCGATAAACCTGCCGCGAGTTCCGTGCCGGCCAAGGCCGTGGCTGAATCCTACCTGAAACCCAAAGGGGTGGGTCCTGCGTTGATCATCGAGCCGCCGCGCAAGCCGGCGCATACGCTCACCCTCCGCGCCGACGAGTCGTGCGAGGTCACTGTGACGGTGGACGGGGCGGTGCTGTTCCGGAACCCCATGCCGAAGGGCGAAGTGCGCAAGTTCGACGCCAATCGCAGCATCAAGATCAAGGTCAACGACGGCAACGCCATCCATGTCTGGTATGACCAAAAAGACATGGGCAAGCTTGGCCGCCGCCGCGAGCTGGTCGAGAGGCAGTTCTAGCGGCGTGACTGACGATGGGTGATCCGTGGTTGGAGGTTCCAATCACGGGTTACGAATGACGCGATACGCATTACGTTTTCCCATGATCCAAGTCGGCCTTATCAACCTCGGTTGCGCCAAAAACCTCGTGGATGCCGAGATCATGCTCGGCCACCTGCTTCAAGCTGGCATGACGATCGTCAACGACGCCAGTCATGCCGATGCGATCATCGTCAACACCTGCACCTTCATCGATCCCGCCAAGGAGGAGAGCGTCAACGCCGTCTTCGAGGCCGATGAAGTGCGCCGCCGTCTCCGGCCCGACCAGGCCCTGATTGTCAGCGGTTGCATGGCGCAACGGTTCCCGGAAGTGTTGCGGAAGGAGATTCCGGAGATTGACGCGATCATGGGGTTGAACGAAGTGCCGAAGGTAACCAGCATTGTCCGGCAAGCCATTGCGCATCGGAAGTCCGCTGGACTGCGGAGAAGCAGGGCCGGTCTCCAGCCTGTCCGGTCGTTGGCGACAGCCTCCCTTGCCTCCGCGCCGATCAAGCTCGTCTCCCGACATGCCACCTACATTGCCGACCACGACGCGCCGCGTTTCCGCCTCACGCCGAAACATTTTGCGTTCGTGAAGGTCGCCGAGGGCTGCAACCATCCATGTACCTTCTGCGTCATCCCGCAGATTCGCGGACGTCATCGCAGCCGTCCTGTCGAGAGTATCGTCACCGAAGCGCGCCGGCTCGTGGCCGAAGGCGTGAAGGAACTGAACCTTATCTCCCAGGACACGACCTACTACGGCCTCGACCTCTGGCCCGCCAGCGCCCGCGACCAGCGGCCGTTCGACCACACGCGAAGTCGCAGCTTCACGCAGTCGTCACTTCTGCCAATCCCAAATCCCAAAACCAGGATTCAGCACCTTCCCACGCTCTGCACGCTCCTCCGCGAGCTTGATGCCATTCCTGGCGACTTTTGGATTCGTCTTCTCTATACGCATCCGGCGCACTGGAGCGACGAACTCATTGAAACCATCGCCGTGTCGAAAAAGATCGTTCGCTACGTGGACCTGCCGCTCCAGCACATCCACCCCGGGATGCTCGCCGCGATGCAGCGCGAGACCAGCGAGGCATGGATCCGCGGATTGGTTGCGCGCATCCGCAGCCGGCTTCCCGGCATTGCGATTCGCACCGCGTTCATCGTTGGCTTTCCCGGCGAGACAGAGAAGCATTTCAACCATCTGCTCGATTTCATCCGGGAGATGCGGTTCGAGCGGCTTGGCGTGTTCTTGTATTCGCAGGAGGAAGGGAGCCGCGCCGCCGCGTTGCCGGGCCAGTTGCCGGAGAAGGTGAAACGCGATCGATACGCCCGCGCGATGGCGTTGCAGCAGCGCCTCAGCCGGGAGCGAAATGCCACGTTGATTGGCCGGCGGCTGCGTGTGCTGGTGGATGGACCCAGCGCGAAGAAAGGATTTGCCGGGGTCGCGCGCAGCGAAGTGGACGCGCCGGACATTGACGGCCGGGTTTACCTCTCCGGCAGGAAATTTCAGCCCGGTGAATTTCTGGACGTGACTGTGACCGGCAGCAGCGAATACGATGTGACCGCCAAGCGATCATAAACATTTGCTGATGGCATGATGTATTACGAGTGACGTTGATCCGATGAACCTGCCAAACAAACTAACGCTCTCGCGCATTGTGATGGCGATGCTTTTCGTCATGGCGCTGCTGCTGCCGCATTTTCCCTACGGCAAAACCGTTGCGTTCGTGCTGTTCATCACTGCGAGCATTACGGACTGGTGGGATGGCTGGCTGGCGCGGCGCAACAAGATCACCACCGCCTTCGGCGTCATCCTCGACCCGCTGGCCGACAAGATTCTCACCTGTGCCGCGTTCGTCTGTCTCGTGGAAATTGACGCGCCGGGTTTGCCGCCGGGCCAGCATAACCTCGTGCAGGCGTGGATGGCGGTGGTCATCATCGGGCGTGAGTTTGTCATCAACGGCCTTCGGCTGATGGCGGCGCAGAAGGGTGCTATACTGCCGGCTGACCTGCTCGGCAAACAAAAGACGATTTCGCAGATGGTCAGCATCAACTTCATCCTGCTCAGCCTGATGTTGATCGAAGACTGGCCGCGCCTGTTGGGCGATTATATGCGGTTCTTCGAGCAGTGGTTTCCCTCCGTTTCCTTCTGGCTGATGATGCTGACGGTGTTGCTGACTGTTGTCAGCGGAGTTTCCTATCTCATCCGTGGCCACCGACTTTACACGCAGGATATCTGAGCGGCTGGCGCTCGTGATCGCGACCGGCTTCGGCTCCGGCTGTCTGCCGCTCGCGCCTGGCACCTGGGGCAGCCTCGTCGGCGTCCTGTGGTTTCTGGCGCTCTGGAAACTGAACTGGCTCGTGCCGGGTGTCATTGTCGGTCTGGCGCTCAGCGTCGTCACCGCTGGGGTCGGCGAGCGGCACTTCGCCCGCAAAGACCCGCCGCAGGTGGTCGTGGATGAACTGGCGTGTTTCCCATTGGCAATGCTCGGCCTGCCGGTCACGCCAGTGTGGATTGCCGCGGCGTTCGTTCTCTTTCGCGTCTTCGATGTGGTGAAACCGCAGCCGGCGCATTGGGTGCAACGCTGGCCCGGCGGCTGGGGCATCACCGCCGACGACGTCGTCGCCGCTCTCTACGCCTGCGGCGCGCTGCATGCGGTTCGTTGGCTTGTCGGGGAACTGGTTTGAACAGGGAAGGCCCGAAGAATAACTCGAATATCATTTCTCCTTCGCGTCCTCCCAGGGCATTCGTCTTTTTCTTCCGCTGGCTTGCAAGGCGGCGCTGCGTCCCTATAATCGCCGCACTTTATGCCAATCGAAGAATGGGATCATTTGCAGGTGCGGTCGTCGTTGTGCAACGGCTGCCAGAAGCCGTTTGAAGACAAGGAGGACTATCACACCGCCTTGTCGCTCACACCGGAAGGCTACCGTCGGCACGATCTGTGCCAGGCCTGCTGGGGCGCGGCTGAGCGCGGCAGCGCCATCAGCTACTGGCAGGGGACGTTCCAAATCCCGCCGCCGCCAAAGCCGGAGACACTCAAGAGGGAAGACGCCGAGTCGCTCCTGCGGAAGTTCATTGACTCGAAAGACCCCGGTCACGCCAACGTCCGCTACATCCTCGCCATCATGCTGGAGCGCAAGCGCACGCTGAGACATCGCGACACGACCGAGCAGGAAGGACAGAAGGTTCTCATCTACGAACACGCCCGCACTGGCGAGACGTTCCTCGTGCCCGACCCGCGCCTGCGGTTGGATCAACTGGAGGCCGTGCAGACCGAGGTTTCCGCGTTGCTTGCCCCGCCACCCGCGCCTACGCCTGTGGAGCAGGCTCTGGCTGCCGTCGAGCAGGAGGCAAACGCCGCTGCCATTGCTGCGGCGGAGAATCAACCGCCAAATGAGGCGGAGCCGCCAACACCGCAACCGCAGGGTTAACCTTTGGCCGGGTCAGCCACCGCGTAGGTAAGGGCGGGGTCGCCGCACCAGTCGTTACAGCCGAGCCGCCTCTCGGCTGAATGGGTGTCATCTGCCGTTCCAGTTCAGATGCTGAATACCAACGTCAGTGTCACTGACCAAGCGCCTTCAGTTCGGCTTGGGCAAGATAATACTCCGTCCAGTCTTTCGCCTTGGTCGCCAGGCTTTTCTGGAAACAACTGGCGGCAGCAGTTTTCTCCCCAGCCAACAGCCGTTTCATGCCAACGACAAACCATGCAGAACAACGCTGGCCTCGTTCCTTCTTGAAATCAGATGAGGCAGAAGCAGTAATCAAATCGCTCTCGCTGATTTTGTTAAGGAGAAAACCGGCGACCTTGATTGACCAGTTGCTTGCAGGTGTGTTCTTCCGCTTTTGCAGATAGGCGGCAAGCTCCTTATCCGCGACTTCCTTTTCGCCCAGTTGCATGCGAACAATCCAGATCATGGGGTGCGATCCATCTTCTCCTTGCGAGCCCAGTTCGCAACATCGACGGTAATCGGCAAGCGCGAGGTTCCAATTGCGTTTCAGGACGTAAGCGTCGCCACGACTGCCATAGGCATCAACGTTTTTTGAATCAATCTCGATGGCTCGAGTGTGATCTGCAATCGCTCCGTCGAGGTCGTTGCTTGCGAACTTGGCCCAACCACGAGCGTAGTGGGCTTGGGTATCGTGTGCTTTGAGGTTGATCGCTTGATTGCAGTCGGCTATCGCCTCGTCCAGGTTGCCCTTCTCCGATTTGGCGAAACTGCGGATGATGTAAGCGTAAGGGTCTTTTGCGTTGATTTCGATGGCGCGATCACAATCAGCTATTGCTCCATCCAGGTCGCCTTTCCTGTTCTTGACGTCAGCGCGATAGTAGTAGGCATCCGCACGTGTGGGATCCCATCTAATAACGTAATTGTAGTCGGCGATGGCTCCGTCAAAGTCGCCTTTTCTTACCTTGGCATAAGCGCGGAAGCTGCGGACTTGCAGATCGTTTGGGTTGATCTCGACAACGCGTGTGTAGTCCTCAGTTGCACCATCCAGATCGCCTTTGTTTTCCTTGGCGATCGCTCGATTATAGTAGGCTTCCCAATAGTTCGGTTTTGATTGGATGGCTTCGGAGTAGGCTGCTATGGCGCTGTCATAATCGGCGTTGCTATCGTAGGTGTATCCACGATCGAAATAATAAGCCGCTGCCGATTGGCGTATGCCTTGCACTACTGCATAAACAAGGCCGGCAACGACCACCGTGAGCGCGAGGCTGATAAGAATGTTTCGTTTGTGTTTTGCCCGGCGAGCTTCTTGGGTGGAATGACTATTCTCATCGCTTGCGAGCGCCCTCTCGGTTGCGTCCCCTGACCTGACATGTTCGGTTTCCTCTTCCCGGAGGATTGCTCTTGCCTCCTCGAATTGCGCGTCGTCAATGACCCACAATTCCGGTCGTGCGAATGTGCCGCCAGACTCGATGGAACTATATTCGTTCTTGATCGTGCAGCGGATGCCGCGAACCTCCAAAACTGTTTGCAGGGCGTCGCAGCGGGCGAGATTCACCTCTGTCACCAGCTTTTTCATTGGTTCAGACTCATGCGCAGGCGGTAACCCACTCCCAAACTCGTTGAGCCGCTGTATACTCCTTCGCTCAACGAATACAAGTCTATTGCCTTTGTTTCCTGAAAGCTTCGATCTTGTTCACGAAGGTCTAACCTTTGGCCGGGTCAGCCACCGCGTAGGTAAGGGCGGGGTCGCCGCACCAGTCGTTGCAGCCGAGGTACATCCGTGTCAACGGACGTTGCGGTGCAAAACCGTAGCGCGCCATGAGTTGCCGGGCGGGATGGTTCACCAGCACGTCGGCAAAAACTCGCTGTCCAGCCAATCGCGCGAGGCAGGCGCATAACAACGCCTCGGCGGCTTCGGGAGAGCGTGCCGCGCACGGGCCGAGATGCCACGCATTTGCGCCGGGCCGGGCAAGGAGAAAACCCTCCAAGGGGCGGAGGACGAAGGACGGAGGACGAACTGTCCAACAGAGGTCTGGATGCTCGCCAAGGAGGCGCTGCAGTACGGGGCGGCGTGAAACGCCGAACGCTTCGTTATCCAATGTCGAAATCGCCTCCGCATCGCACTCCGTCGCTTGAACCTGGCAACCGGCGATCCGCGTTTCGCCATTCACTCTCGCCACGGTCTCGACTCGCTCCAGTTCGTATTCGTCACGGAAGCCGAGCGGCACATAGACGGTTTTGCCGGCGGGAGTGGCGTCGAGTTTGATGCACGGCACGCCGCGTTGCTGTAGCCACGCGATGCAATGCTTCAACAGGGACTTGCCGATGCCGAGCCGGCGAAACTCCGGGTGGACCAGCACCATGCCGATCCACGCGACCTTGCCATCATGGATGGTGGTGGTGGCTGTGCCAACGGGGCGGCCTTCCCATTCCGCCACGAAGCAGCCTTCAGGCGTGTAGCCGAGCAGCGCGCGCCAGTCGGCTTCGGTCTGGTTCCAGCCGGCGAGTGTTTTCAACTCCATCCCGAACGGGATGTCGGCGGGCGTCATCTGGCGGACTTGCAGGGCTGACATGAGCAGATGTTGTTGGGGTGATCCGATCGCTTACTTCTTCGTGCCGCGCAGGTGCTCGTCGAACCAATCGGCCATGGCTGCGAGGTCCGGCTCGCGGTCCTTCCAGCCGTGAGCGGCACCGGGTTTGACGATGAGCCTGGCCTTGGTGCCGGCTTCGGTGGCGCGCTTCACGAAACTTTCCGCTTGCTGCATGGGCACGAGCTTGTCGGCATCGCCGTGGATGATGAGCGTGGGCGGCATCCTGGCGGTGATGAAATAGATGGGCGAGATTTCCTTGCCAAGTTTCTGGCGGCCCTCAGGCGTGTCGGACTCCGGTCCAAATGCGGGTTTGAAGTTCTTCAAAATCCCGACGCCGACCGCGTCCTCGCCGGCAGTGCCGTAGTTCAGGAAATCGGTCGGGGAAAGAAACACGCCACGGCCTGCACGGCGCTGCTTTCGCGGTCAACCGGGTCCTTGGCCTTGGGATCGCCCGGTCCGCCTTTCGTGCCCATCGTCAGGGAGAGATGGCCGCCCGCGCTGCCGCCGGTGATGCCGAAACGATCCGGATTCACTCCCCACTTGGCGGCGTTGTGGCGGATGAACCGCACGGCGCGGTGGATATCCTGCGTGATCTCAGGAATGGTGAATTTCGGCTGCGAGCCATGCACCACCGCGAAGACCGTGTAGCCGCGATTCAGGAACGGCGCGTAGTATTTCGGGTTGATGGACTGGTGGCTGGAGAACCAGCCGCCGCTGACCATGAAGATGATGGCGTGGCCGTTGTTTGCCTTCGCTGGCTGCACCACGTCGAACGTGAGCGCGACGCCGAACTTGCGGCCGTAGATCACGTCCTCGATGCGTGTGAACTCGACGTCGGTTTGGGCGAACGCGGGAGAAACGAGCAATAGCAGCGACAACAGTGTGGGAAGGTAAAAAGGTTTTTTCATAAGTGGCGAATGATCCTTAGGTTGACAGATGTTCCCGGAACAATTTCGACGCAACACTGTCGGCGCCGTAAAGCCGCTCGCACAACCTTCGCTTCAGTTCCGGCTCAGTCAGGCCGGGCGGGAACGAGGCGAGGATCATCTCACGGGCGGCGTCGAACATCAGCGCGCCCATGACGAATCGCTCCTCGCCGGAGCGTGACATCAGTTTCTCGCGCACCATGCGTTCCACGTTGGCTGGCGTGTCAGTCATGCATTGCTTCCTGCCAGAGCTTATCCAGACCGAGCTCGCGCGTCCAGTGCGCGAGGTAATCCGCGTCGTAGCCGGTGGACAGCAGGTTGCGCACGTCGCGAAATATCCCGAACGATGTCCAGTTCGTTCTTCACAACGCCAGTCTATCACACCGGTCGCTGCTTGCACGCCGTTTAAGGCGCGCCGTCCGGCGGGTGCGTCTCAAGTGGCGGACAATCCAGAGGCAGCCGCGTTGGCGCCGAAGGGCGCGCTGAATGTGGGAGGGGCCTTAGCGCCCCGACTCTGTCGCATGGCTGTTGGAGGTCGGGGCGCTAAGGCCCCTCCTACATTCAGAACACGCCTTGCCCTTTCCGCCACATTCGCTACCTTTGGGCGTTCGGTGGCTGGCATGAGGCCAGCCATCCGATGGAGAAACGATATGCCTCACGCAATTCGGATTTACGAAACCGGTGGCCCGGACAAAATGCGCTGGGAAGAAGTCCAGGTCTCCAATCCCGGCACGGGGGAAGTGCTCGTGCGCAATACCGCCGTCGGTCTCAACTTCATAGACACCTATCATCGCTCCGGCCTCTATCCGGTGCCGCTGCCGGCCACGCTCGGCATGGAAGGCGCCGGCGTCGTCGAAGCGGTCGGTCCGAAGGTGAAGGGGTTCAAGGCCGGCGATCGCGTCGCCTACGCGAACCCGATCGGCGCTTACGCCGAACGGCTCCTGCGTCCGGCGGCACGGTTGATCAAAATCCCCGCCGGCGTTGACGACAAGGTCGCCGCCGCCATCATGCTCAAGGGCATGACCGCGTGGTATTTGATCCGGCGCACCTACAAGGTCCGCAAAGGCGACACACTTCTCATGCATGCGGCGGCGGGCGGCGTCGGCCAGATTCTTTGCCAGTGGGCCGCCAGCCTCGGCGCGACCGTCATCGGCACTGTCGGCAGCGACGAGAAGGCCGCGCTGGCGAAAAAGGCCGGCTGCAAGCACATCATCGTTACGGCTAGGGAGAAAATTGTCGAACGGGTCAGGGAAATCACCGGGGGTGCTGGCGTGCCGGTCGTCTATGACGGCGTCGGCAGGGACACCTTTATGGATTCCCTCGACTGCCTCGCGCCGCTCGGCCTGATGGTGAGCTTCGGCAACGCCTCCGGGCCGGTCACGCAGTTCAACCCCGCCATCCTATCCCAGAAAGGCTCCCTCTTCCTGACGCGCCCGACGCTGTTTGATTACACCGCACGGCGCGAGGATTTGGTCGCGGCGGCGCGCGATCTGTTTGCCGTGGTCAAGAGCAAGGCCGTCAAGGTGACGATCAACCAGACCTATCCCCTGCGCGAAGCCGCCCAAGCCCACCGTGACCTCGAAGCCCGCAAGACCACCGGCTCCACCGTCTTGTTGCCGTAGCGGGGAAGGGGAGAGTAGCCATTTTTTCACGCGTGCGCCGAGTTCTGCCAGCTCTTCACTCTAAACTCTGAACTCTTCATTTTCCGCAAAGGAATTCCGCTTGCCCCCGCAAGCTGCTGAGAGGACTATGCCTAGAGAAGGCGATGCCTAATAGACGTTCGCCCGGAACATGATGAAACGCAAATTGTTGAAGGGCATGGGATATGGACTGGCTGTGCTCCTTGTATCCGCTGGGCTGTTTTTTGCCATCGCGCTCTTTCCTGGATCAATTGAAGGTGTGTATCGGGGAATGGCTTTTCAATGCGCTTGCTACAGCGTGAACTTCATGTATTGCACCAACGGGAAGTTGATCCACTATTCGAGCGAGCATCCGCCCGCGGAGTACCTGGGGAGATACGAGGTAGGGAAGGATGGCTCCTGTTCGCTTTACTTGTTTTCCGCGTGGGAGGGCGCAAGTGAAACGCCTCTATGGCGGGCGTATCCACATTTTTTGGTAACGCGACTAGTGGATGCTGGAAAAGGTGGGCAAACCATTTGGTGTTGGAAGTGGCCAAGAATTGGACTGATAGGCAAGACAATCAGAGAACAAGAAATTGCAAGAAAAACCATCATTGGCAAGGGGCGAGTGGCCGCTACCTACTTTGATTCGAACTTCAGGCAACTAAGACAAGAGATCATCACAAGACAAGATGCGACAAAGGCGGAACCAGTTGTTGGAGATAACGCAAGCTCGACGGGTACGCATAAGAAATGAGCCTCTCATCCGAGCTGTAGAGCTCCTCTTGGCCATCCACCGGTTGTTTCATCATCCATCATCGGCGGTCATAGACTGCCATCACAGAACCGGAAAGCGCTTGCCCCCGCAAGCGGCTGGGAGGATCATGCGCGGAGAAGGCGAAGAGAGAGAAGAAGAACGGAGCGGAATATGAAACTCAAGATCGCCAAGGTTGTCTTAAGGGTGATTGGCACTCTGAGCGCGTTGCTGGGTCTGGCAATGCTCTGCGCCATGATATTGGTCTTTCTATTGGCGAAGACCAAGTCGTGGGACTCAGTGATAGTATTGCCAATCCTGACGGTTCTCCCGTTTGCGGCGTGGCAACTCTATGTTGGCTGCTTGGTGTGGCGAGATTTCTCGCCCCGCGTTGTCCAGCAGGTGTGCGGCGTGCTCGCTTTTCTCGGCTACATCTTTATCGCGCGTCACACGGTCTTGAACCATGAAACCGCTATGAATCTGCCTTGGTCTCCTCTCGCATTCATAGGTTTGATCGTCGTAACGTGGGCCGTCCATCGAATCGTCAGCAAGCGATTGAATCACTGGTTGTTTCCTGAGTTCGGATGATCGTTAGCGCGTCCGGAGGCCGTCCATTAAAGGATTGGAGTCAAATGCAAAAAGTCCCCCGCCAGTGAGAACTCACTGGAGTCTTCGTTGCTTGTTGACGAACCGTCCGACGTGCCGCACCCGCGTC
>JBAZIR010000073.1:0-18381 GCA_041651735.1 Verrucomicrobiia bacterium
CGACCCCGTCGGTCTCTGGGCGGCACGCATCGACGCCGAGGTCGTCCTGCCACGTGATGTCGGCATCGTGATCCTCAACCACGGCGAAAAGTGGGGCGTCAAGAAGTGGACGCTCGCGGACGTCAAGACACCGTTCGACTACTGGTATGATGAGGACGACAAGCGCGTCTTCCTGGCTTGCGACGCCAACCCGGCCAGGAAGTTTTCGAGCGTCGAACTTGCCCTCACGCGCCACATCGTGAACGAGGGCAACCGCCACGATGTCACCTACGACGGTCTTGCTGTGCGCTACGGCGGCGCTCACGGTTTCGGAGGCGGCAACACCGCGCGCATCGTGATCCGCAACTGCGACGTCTACTGGATCGGCGGCGGCCTGCAGTACTGGAAGAAGCGCGGCAACGGCAGCACCTATCCCGTGCGCTTCGGCAACGGCATCGAGTTTTGGGGCAACTGCGACAACAACCTCGTCGAGCGCAACCGCCTCTGGCAGATCTACGACGCCGCGCTCACAAATCAGGGCCGCAACGACGAGGAGAGGAACATCACCTACCGCGACAACGTGATCTGGCAGGCCGAGTACTCGTTCGAGTACTGGAACGGGAAACGCACCGAGAACATTTTGTTTGAACACAACACTTGCGTGGACGCGGGATACTGCTGGTCGCACGACCAGCGTCCGAATCCCAACGGCGCGCATCTGATGTTCTACAGCAACCCCGCGGCCACGACCAACTTCGTCGTGCGAAACAACCTCTTCGTGCGGAGCAGCGACCGCTGCACGCGCATGTGGCGCGAGTGGCACGCCAACCCGACAATGCAGAACAATCTCTATTGGTCGCCGGACAAGCCGATCATGCGTTGGAACGAGAAGACGGACTACCCGGCTGCGGACTTCGCGAAGTATCAGGCTGAGCTGGGCTTTGACAAGAACTCCATCGTGGCTGAACCGCAGTTCGTCGATGCCGCCGCCCGCGACTACCGGCTCAAGCCTGGCACGCCCGGCACTGCGCTCGCCACCGACGGTGGTCCCGTTGGCGCGCGTTTCGATCTCTCAAAGGACGGTCAATAGCGTTTGGTGTCTGGACTCGCGATAAGCACGAGTGCTCGTGCTGGCGACGATCAGCCGCAATGACGTCGCCGCCGGATCATCCACAACGACACATTCCTGTCATGGAGCGTGGCGACCGCGCTGTGCTGGAGGAGAGGGCGGGGGATCGCTTCGCCTCTGGCATGGGCCGCTGACGAAGTCGGGGCTTTTGCCCTTGCGTTGTCTGGACGGTAGAGACCAAAATTCGAGGAACAATGTCAATGATGCCATACAGCTTCACCATGCTTCTCGTTCTGTTCATTTGCGGGCAAATCCTCGCCGGGCCGGCTCTGTCGGCAGCGCCGATCAGCGTCGGGCAGTTCTCCGGCGCGACGTCGGTTAGAGATTGCCTGAACACCCACGAGTTCGCGGTGGCTGGTATTCGCTGGTCAAATACCAGAACCAACTGGAGCAGCCGGCAGTGGGCGGATTTGCTGAGCCGGTATGACGTGATTGTGTTTCCCGGCGGGTCCGGTGGCGAGATGTATGGCAGGCTCGGCCGCGAGGGGCAACAGGCCGTCAGAAATTATGTCAGCCAAGGCGGCGGTTATCTTGGCATTTGCGCAGGGGCGTGGCTGGCCAGCAAACGTTACTTGGGCATTGCCAACATCGAAGGCATCAGACCCTGGTATGTCGGCGTGGGCGGTTTGCAGATCGCCATGGAGGAGAAAGCCGGCAACGTGTTCAGTTCCATTCACTATCGGGCCCCCGCGCTGCGAATGATGGAAATGCACAACGGCCCGATGTGGAGTTTGACGCCGCCGGACCCTTCGAGGCCATGCTGTCACGTCCTGGCCTCCTACACGGATAAGAGAGGAACGAACAAAATGGGGCGCGAGTTTTTCCGGGGCAAGCCCGCCATCGTGACCGATGTCTATGGCCGGGGAAGAATCGTTTTGTTCAGTCCGCATCCTGAACTGGTGTCAACCAACGGGAACTACGACATGATCGCCGAGGCTGTTCGCTGGCTGGTGGCGAAGAAACAGCCAGAGCATGCTGGCGCGAAAAAAACGGACATGCAGCAACTCACCAATGACGAGGGGCGCACAAAGGCAACTCACGTTTCGGAAGCGGCCGAGCGCGCTGTCGAGTCGTGCCTTGTGTCCAACGAAGGCGGATTGCCGGTCATCCTCTCCGCTCCGCATGGCGGCGGATTCGTTTTTCCTGGTGTGCCCGTTCGCAGCGGCGGCAACGGAGTGAAACAATTCGCCATCGCTCGCGACGTCAACACCGACCTGCTGGCTCTTGAGTTGTCGGCCGCCCTGCTGCGCGAAACCGGCAAATCGCCTTTCCTGGTTGTTGCCAAAGTCAGCCGCAAATACGTCGATTTCAACCGCGCCGAAAAGGACGCTTACGAAAGCCCGCAACTGCGCGAAGTCTATGCGGCCTATCATGGCCGGCTTGAAAAATACTGTCGCTCGGTCGTTCAAAAATGGGGCGGCGGCTTGCTGATCGATCTCCACGCCCAAAGCTTGCGTCGAGATTCCATTTTCCGCGGAACCCGCAACGGGGCCACGACGCAACTGCTGCTGAAAAACCTCGGCCAGGATGCGTTGACGGGGTCCCAGGGTTTTCTAGGCATGCTTGAAACATCAGGCTTCAAAATAATTCCCGCTTGCGCCTCGAAAGATAAAGAGATCAATTTCAACGGCGGCTACATCGTGGGACAGTATGGATTGAACGGAAGCTATGGAATCGATGCCATTCAGTTGGAGTTCGGTGGCTCTTACACTGTCAAACAAGGCATCCCAAACGTCGCAAAGGATCTGGCCCAGGCTTTGAGAAGACATGTCGCGCTGTATCCTGCCACACCGAACAACAAGTAACGCTCTGCGTGCTTCCAGTCCTTCTTTGCGTTGGGGGCAACCTCAACGACCCGTTCCCGTCGTGGGCAGGGCGACCGCGCTGTGCTGGAGGTGGAGGGGGGGCATTGGCACGGGCCGATTGCGCTGACGCAGCTATCCTTCAAGAGCGCGGCCAGGAGCGGCGAGGCATGTGTGATTTTGTCTAGTGTAGCGTTCCGCAAGATTATTCCGCACCCACCAGTTAACATTGCAGCAGATAGTGTCCGACCAGCCGCGTTGCTGGCGCAGTGCGAACACGAAGTTCGCTCAAACTCCAGGCACGAAGGCCAGGGTCGGTTGGACCAGTGGATTTAATGATGAGTTGTGCCGCGGATTCATAGAAAGGAGTCGCCGATGTCGCATCGTAAATTGTCCTCTCATGCTGGGATTCACCTCCGGGTTCTCTTGCTGCTCTGTTTCGCAGTGCCGCTGGCAATGGGCTACACTCCGGGACTTGAGCGTCTCAAGTACAACAACCCTGGATTGGTCGTCGAACTGGGCGTCGGCCTTTGGGCATGGCCGATGCCGATGGATTACGATGGCGACGGCGATCTGGATCTGGTCGTCAACTGCCCGGACAAACCTTACAACGGCGTTTACTTCTTTGAGAACGTTAGCGGCGACACCTCCAAAAACAAGATGCCTGTCTTCAAACCGGGCCGCCGCGTCTGCGAAGGAAAACACAATGCGCAGGTCTGTTACATCAATGGCAAACCCTGCGTGCTCACCAACGGGACCGAGTATCCCGATTTCCTGAAGACCGGTTTCACCAATGGCGTGAAACTGACGGTCCCAAAGATTCACGATGGGAAGATCGCCGTGAACCTGTGGCGCTATGTCGACTACGATGGCGACAACGTTCTCGATTTGATCGTCGGCCTTGATGACTATGCGGATTACGGCTGGGACAACGCGTTCGATGCCAAGGGGAAGTGGACCAACGGGCCATTGCACGGTTACGTCTATTACCTCCGCAACAAAGGCACCAACGGCAAACCCCAGTATGACGCGGCGGTAAAAGTGATGGCCGGGGACAAGCCCATTGATGTTTACGGACGGCCTTGCCCCAATTTCGGAGACTTTGACGGCGACGGCGACCTCGACATTATCTGCGGCGAGTTCATCGAGGGCTTCACCTATTTCGAGAACACCGGCACCCGCACCCAACCAGTGTATGCGTTCGGGAGAAGGCTGACGCTAGGGTCTGGTGCGCCGCTGAAGATGGAACACACCATGATCACGCCGACCGCGATCGACTGGGACAAGGACGGCGATCTCGATCTGATCTGTGGCGATGAAGACGGGCTCGTCGCTTTCATCGAGAACACGGGCAAGTTGAACGCCAACCACATTCCGATATTCCTCCCTCCGGCTTATTTCAAACAGGAGGCCGATGAGGTGAAGTTCGGCGTGCTCGCCACACCCGTTGGTGTCGACTGGGATGGCGACGACGATACCGACCTCATCTGCGGAAACAGCGCGGGATTCATCGGGTTCATCGAGAACCTGAGTGGCCCTGGTGTGGAGAAACCCAGATGGGCAGCGCCGAAGCTGCTCAAAGCCAATGACAAAGTCATTCGCATCCAGGCCGGTCCCAACGGCAGCATCCAGGGTCCCGCCGAGGCCAAGTTCGGCTACACGACCTTGAGCGTTGCGGACTGGGATGGAGACGGGCTCCCGGACCTCGTCGTGAACTCCATCTGGGGCAAAGTGATCTGGTATCGCAACATTGGCATGCGAAACGCGCCCGAACTCGACGCCCCACGCCCGGTCGAAGTGGAATGGGAGGGGTCGCAACCGGCGCTCGCGTGGGGCTGGCTTCGTCCGGAAGGCAAAGGGCTGCTGACTCAATGGCGCACCACTCCGGTTGCGTTCGATTGGAATCGCGACGGCCTGATGGATCTGATCATGCTCGACCAGGAGGGCTACCTGGCATTCTTCGAGCGCGCGTGCCGCAACGGCAAACGGGTCCTCTTGCCGCCCAAGCGGGCCTTCTTCAACGACAACAAGCCATTTCAGGTCAGAGCGCGGGCCGCAGGCCACAGCGGGCGGTCCAAAATCGCGATCACGGACTGGGACGGCGACGGTAAATTCGATTTTCTCATCAGTTCCGCCAACGCGCGTCTGATGCGCCAAACCGAGGCTCAAGATGGAAAGTGGACCCTTGAGAGCATGGGCAATCTCTCCGAGCTTAACATCGAAGCTCACGACGTCAGCCCGACAACGGTGGACTTCAACGGCGACGGCATTCCGGATTACCTGGGCGGCGCCGAAGACGGCCACTTCTATTATCTGAAAAACCCGCGTTCCAAGAACAAATGACCGTTCGACAGGAACCCTCGCTTTGCGGTTTGAATATGGAATCAGAATGAACATCGCCCACTTCACCGAACAGTTGCGGGCCGGAAGACTGTTGGTGGGGACGCAGGTCGCATCGCCTTCGCCGCTGTGGCCGTCCGCGCTGGATGGAATCGGCTTGGACTTCGTCTTCCTCGACACCGAACACATCCCGGTGGATCGCATGACGCTCAGTTGGATGTGTCAGACGTTTTCATACATGGGGCTTCCACCGCTGGTTCGAATCCCTTCGCCGGATACTGTCGAGGCAACCAAGGTCCTCGACGGTGGCGCGGCGGGAGTGATCGTCCCGTACGTCGAAACGGCCGACCAGGTGCGCGCACTCGCGGGCGCGGTGAAGTTTCGCCCTATCAAAGGCCAGAGACTTGCGGATCGTCTGCGTGGGGTGTCGTTTGAGCCGCGGCTCGAAGACTACGTGCGCCGGCGCAACAGCAGTGCCTTGATCTTGTTCATTGAAAGCGTTCCCGCGCTGAGAGCGCTGGATGAAATCCTCGCCGTGCCCGGAGTCGATGGCGTATTGATCGGTCCGCACGACCTGACATGCAGCCTCGGCGTGCCGGAAGAATACGACCATCCCGAATACCTTGCCGCGTGCAAAACAATCCTGACCAAGGCACGTGCTGCCGGGGTCGGAGCCGGAGTCCACTGGTGGGGCTCTGTGGAAGAGCACGCACGGTTCGTGAGCTTTGGCGCAAATCTCATCAGCTACAACTGCGATTTGACGGTATTCCCACAGTATCTTCGTCAGGAGGTGCCCGCTCTGAAGAAACTAACAAGCGCCGGCGTGCGAAATTGAACAACTGAATCCGCCAGCGTTGCGGATGGAAGTTCAGCCGCGCTGCTGACGCGCACGAAATGCCCGTGGAGTCAGGTTGGTGTATTTGCGGAAGACATTGCAGAAATACTGGCTCGAGGAGAAGCCCAGCTTGAAGGCGATTGCGGTAATTGGCTGGGTGGTCTGCTGGAGCAACTTGCCTGCTTTGTCGATGCGCAACCGCAGAAGATAATCGTTCGGGGTCATTCCTGTGGATTGCCGGAAGATCTGGAAGAAACGGGCGCGACTGTAACCCGATTTCCGGACAACGTCGTCCACCTGCAAGGAATCCGTGCAATGCTCGTCCATGTGACGAAGGACTACGGTCATCAACCGGTTCAAGTCGTTCTGAATGGTCTCGTTCGACGGACGAGCCGCTTCCAGAATTGCGGTGCAGGCCAGAAGCCGCAATTTGGGCAAAGCCAGTGGCCGGGTCCGATCGGCGGCATGTTTCCGAAGGCCCTGATGAAGCGACCAGACAACCTGCCGCAGTTCCGAACTCATCTTATGGATGGTTGTGCTTCCCTCGTTCAACCGCTGCGCAATCCAGTCCAGATCGCTGCGAGTAAAGGGTGTGAGGTGTAGCGCATTGCGGCACTGCGGATTGAATGCGACGCCGCAGACAGTGGAAGGCGATCGAACGTTGTACAGACCGCGATGGCGCCGGCGTGGCGGAATAATCAGAAACGATCCGCCGGACAACTCCAGAGCCTTCCCGGAGAACTCGTAAACGTTGGTGCCGTTCAGCAGAAAAACCAACTCATACGAATTGTGCGAGTGCCACGTGTTGCGCGATGCGGAATAGCTGTGGACAGTCCCGATAAAGTCCACCAGCGGCAGACCAATTTCGGATCCTCGCATCTTCACCTCTGGGTGCCGAATCATGGAAACGCATAGTGTTACCCCGGTATTGCGACTACAAGACTTTCTCATGCTCAACAGAGGTGTTGTGGCTTTTGCCAGCGGGAGGTCGCCTGAAAACAACGTCCCCGGAGGAATGATGAAATCGGTGTTTTTGCGTCATGCATGGGCTGGCTGCCCTGAGCAGGTGAGGGCTTTTGTGCTTGCGTCGGGCGGCCGGACAGCAAAAATATTTCTAATGAGCACGGCAGCGGAAACAAAGTCGCCATCGGCGTAAGACGCGCGGGGATTGTCCCGGACTTGCTCATGGTCTGCTTCAAGCTCTAACGGGCTGCGCCCGCAAGGCGGAAGTCGGCGGCAAAGCAGCGTCTCATCGCAGGTGACATGTGTAACTTAAATCCTTATCTTTGGCACTATGACACAAATCGAATCGCATCATTTTCAGGCAGAGATACAGCAGTTGCTGGACATCGTCATCCACTCGCTCTACACGGACAAAGAGATCTTCGTGCGCGAGCTGATTTCCAACGCGGCCGACGCGTGCGAGAAGCTCCGTTTCAGCCAGTCGTCGGGCAAGGCCATTCATCAGGCCGATATCGCGCCCGCCATCGCCATCACCACCGATGACAAGGCCGGCACGATCACGATTGCGGACACAGGCATCGGCATGACGCACGTGGAAGTGGTCGAGAACCTCGGCACCATTGCGCATTCGGGCACGAAGGCGTTTCTCAAGCAGATTGCGGAGCAACAGAAGCCGGACCTGAAGCTGATCGGCCAGTTCGGCGTGGGATTTTATTCGGCGTTCATGGTGGCGAAGAAAGTCACCGTCCTCAGCCGTTCGTTTCAGCCCGAAGAGCCAGGCTTGCAATGGACGAGTGAAGGCGCGGGCGGCTATGAGATCACTCCTGCTGCCGACCTGCCGCGTGGCACGAAGATCACGCTCGAACTCAAGGACGACGCGAAGGAGTTTGCGCAAGAGGGCACCATTGAACACATCATCAAGCGTTACTCCAGCTTCGTGTCGTTTCCGATCGAGTTGAACGGCAAACGCCTCAACACCATTCAGGCCATTTGGACGCGCAACAAGAGCGAGATCAAAGACGAGGAATACGACGAGTTCTACACGTTCGTCGCGCACGACCACGAAAAGCCGCTGTTCCGCTTGCATTTCAGCGCCGACGCCCCGCTTGCGATCCAGTCGCTGTTATTCGTGCCGCAACGCAACATCGAGTCCATGGGCATGGGCCGTGTGGATTCCGAGGTGAATCTTTACTGCCGCAAGGTGCTCATCCAGGCGAAGGCCAAAGGCATCTTCCCCGAATGGCTGCGCTTCCTCAAGGGTGTCGTGGACAGCGAAGACCTGCCGCTCAACATCTCGCGTGAGACGATGCAGGACACATCGCTGATGCAAAAACTCAACAAGGTCCTGACGGGCCGCTTCCTCAAATGTCTCGACGAGCAGGCGGAGAAGGATGCGGATGCCTACGGCAAGTTCTACACGGAATACCAACGGTTCCTCAAAGAAGGCGTGGTGACGGATTTCACACACAAGAACGCGCTCGGCAAACTGCTCCGCTATGAAAGCTCGACGATGGACCAAGGCAAGCTCACGTCGCTGGCGGAATACGTGAAGCGCATGCCGCCGGAGCAAAAAGAGATTTTCTGTCTCCTCGCGCCGAATCGGGCCGCCGCCGAGGCCAGCCCGTATTTCGAGGTCTTCAAGGAGCGGAAGTTCGAGGTGCTTTTCCTGCACGATCCGTGGGACGAATTCGTCATGGAGCACCTGCACGAGTTCGAAGGCAAACTGCTCAAGCTTGCCGAGAAAGCCGATCTCGATGTCGCCGGGGCCAGGAAGGAAGGAGCGCTGTCCGAAGACGCCGCCAAGGCGTTAGCGCAGTGGCTGAAGGAGACTCTCGGCGACAAGGTTGGTGAAGTGCGCGTCTCGAAACGCCTGGTCGAAAGCCCCGCGGTGGTGGTGGACGCGGACAAGTTCATGACTTCCAGCATGCGGCGCATCATGAAGGCCCTCAAGAAAGACGGAGAGGAAGCGGTGCCAGTGAAGCACGACCTGGAAATCAACCCGGCGCATCCCATCCTGACGCGACTGGAGGCGACGCGGCAAAAGGACGCCGCGTTAGCCGCGAGCGTGGCCGAGCAAATCCTCGACAACGCCCGTGTCGCCGCCGGTCTGCTCGAAGACCCGCGTGCCATGCTCGCCCGGTTGAACCAGTTGATCGAGAGGGTATTGACGCAGGGGTGAATGTGCGGCGGACGAGCCGGTAATCTCGCAGCCGCGCTTCTTTGTTGTGGCGGCTCTTTCCATTAAGCAGGGCGCTGCCAGCGTCCAATTCTTTTGTTTGCATCGGCGGGTTGAACGGCGAGAATGCTGATGCAAACCGCTGATGAACTCGATGACGACAATGAATCTCAAGTTTGCCTTGGTGCTGCTGGCGAGTTGCCTGACAATTCCTTTTCTCGCCGTAGCGGTCGAGGCAGCAGAGGCGGCCGCAGTGCCGCTCGTCCAGCCGTGGCGGCGCGTGCCGCTGGACGCCGATTACGGCGGCGCGTGGGTGGTGGCCGGCGATCTGGATGGTGATGGCGCACCGGAAATCGTCAGTGCCCGCAACGTGAACCGCAACGACACTCATTACACGAGCGCCGTGGCCGTCCAGCGACTCGACGGCAGCGTGCTGTGGCGTTGGGGCGATCCCAAAATCGGTCGCAGAACTCTTCATCATGATGTGGCCTGCCAGGTTTACGATTGGGACGGCGACGGCCGTCCGGAGGTTGTGCTCGCCACTGAAGGGTTCCTGGTCGAACTGGAGGGAGCGACCGGGCGGGAGCGCCGCCGCCTGCCACTGCCGAAGGACGCGACTGACTGCATCGTCTTCGCCAATCTCTCGGGCGGCAAGCACGCGAGCGACGTGCTGGTCAAGACCCGCTACTCACAGATTTGGGCCTACAATCACGGCTGGAAGCAGCTCTGGACAATCTCCATGCCCGGCGGCTATCGCACGGCCCACCAGCCACTGCCCATTGATCTCGACGGTGACGGTCGCGACGAGATCATGGCCGGCTATTCGTTGCTCAACCCCGATGGCTCGGTCCGTTGGACGTTCCAGTCGCAGAAAGTGGAGCAAGGCCGTGGCCATCTTGACTGCATGCGCGTGCTGCGTCGCGGCCAGCGACCGGAGGATTTCCGCCTCGCCCTGACGCTTTGCGGCGCGAATTGTCTGGCCGTGTGCGACGGACTGGGCAGACCCGTTTGGGAGATCGCCGGCCACCATTTCGAATCGCTCAACATCGGCAGAATTTGCGGCGACGTTGCTGGTCCACAGATTGCCGTGGATATTGACCACCGGCCACCAGGTCAGAGTCCCCTTTGGGTTGTTGACGAGAACGGGAAGCGGCTCTGGGAAGTCATCACTCCCTACTCGCGGTTTCACGGATTGGTGGATTGGACCGGTGAAGGCACCGAGCAGGTTCTGATCGCCGGCGCCCGCAGCTTGTTCGATTCAAAAGGGCGCTGCATCGCGAGCATGGCCATGAGCCAAGGCGACAGCGTGGATATCGGTTTCGTTGCCGACATGACGGGCGATGGCCTGCCGGACATTGTGCTTACCACAGATAATTGCCCAGCGGTTTACATCTACGAGAACAAACGCGGGCGGAAACCATCCCGGCCGGTGCCGTCGGGAACAGGGGTCAATTTCACGTTCTATTGATCAGGAAGAACCCCACGCACGCCCTCCAAGAGCGGCACGCCGTTGGCCGATTACGGTAATGTTGCCAGGATGTTTTGCCCTTACAGGGGGCGGTAGACTGGCAAACCAGCGCATCTCTTACAGCCGGTAAGAATCAAAATGCCCATCCCCTTATTGAGGGACCTTTTGCGAATTCTCCTGCGCGTAAACTTTTCGTTATGTCCCGCGACAAATTGCGCCTAATCCGGTGGAACGCAGAACTTGTTAGTTCAACGAAAGGAACAGAATCATGAAACGAACACTATCGCTGATAACCGCGTGCAGCATGCTGGCGGCTGCCGGTGCCGTCATCGGTATTACCGCGGGCTGCGGCAAGAGCCAGGAAACCCCGGTCGAAACCAGCGCAGCGCCATCCGCAGACCAACTCACAAGCAACGCAGACCTCGCTGGCCACTGGGAAGCTGACATTACCGGAGACGGCTCGCGGCGGTTTCGGGTGTCGCTCGACCTATCGAAAAACGCGAAATCGGAATGGATTGCCAGCATGGGCCTTCCCTCCGGGAACAAGACCGGACTGGTCGTGAAGGATGTGGCGGTCAACGGCAAGTCCGTGAAATTCGTCGCCGTCGAACTCATGATGGCTCCATTCGACCTGACCTTGGGTCCGGACGGGAGCTTGAAGGGGACAATCTCCGGCCCAGGCTCGCAGCCCGTCGAATTCAAACGCACAGGCGAGGCGAAGGTGGAATTGATTCCAGCCAGCCCGGCGGTATCGAAGGAATTGGAAGGAGATTGGGAAGGCTCGCTCTCGACGCCCAACGGCGCGTTCCCGGTAGTGTTTCATTTTAGGAACCAACCGGACAAGACAGTGTCGGCGACCTTCGACAGTGGCAAAGCCGCGAGTTTGCCGCTCAACAACGTAAACCAGACGGGCCAGAAGGTGGAGTTCGGGATGAGAGTGGCTCACGGCAGTTTTCAGGGAACCCTGAACAAGGCAGGCACCGAGCTTGCCGGGCAGCTTACCCACGAGGCGAAGAGCATGCCGCTGACGCTGCGGAAGAAATAGGCAGTTGGAATACACCAGCCTCCCTTGGGGCACTGTATGTGGCAAGCGCGCTTGTGAGATGACGTGATTAAGACGCCCAGTCGCGGGGCTTTTCCATCAAACACGGCGCTACCAGCATCCAATTCTTTTGTTTGCATCGGCGGATTGAATGGCGAAAATGCTACGCAGACCACCGATGAGAACGACCACGGCCACCGTAGAGCCAGTGCGACAGATGGAACGTGGATTTTGTCTCTGTGGATCCACTCGGCGTGCTTATCACGCGGACGGGCTACTCCCGCAAGGCGGTGAACATGCCGCAAACCAGCGCTGCCGCCTTCGGACGGCACGAATCAAAGTTCCTATTCCTACCGCCATGAGCTTCAACTTCAACTCCGTGAACCCGCTTGATTTCACCACCGTTCTTCGCGAGCGCGAAGTACAATGCACCCTCACCAGCGTACCGCAAGGAATGCGCGGCGTGGCGATTCATCCCGTGACGCGTTGCCTCTTGTCGTGCCTCTTGCTTTCGCTGTTGCTGGTTAGCGTGACCGTTGCTCAAGTGCCGCGGCCCGCGCCCCAATTGCCGGAGAATCGTTTGCCACAGCTCGTCCTGAATCCGGTTTCCTTCGGCGCAGATCCGACGGGTGCCGCCGATAGCGCGCCGGCCTTCGAGAAGCTCATGGTCGAGGCGGGAACGAACCGGCAGATCCGGATTCTGATTCCGCCCGGCCGCTTTCGTCTCACAAAACGCGTCGTGCTGGCCGCTTCGGGTAACGCCTCCAACTACGGCATGCGTGTCGAGGGGGCGGGCGAAGATGTCACCGAACTCCTCGTGGACAACGCCGAGGGCGGTATTCTTTTCAAAGGCGAGCACATAAGCCGGATGACGTTCTCGATTGCCGGGCTTTCTTTCGTCGCGGTGCGGCCAGACTCCGGAACCGCGCTGAAGTTTGAGATCCCAAACCCCGGTGATCAGCACGCGCGACAGTTCAATGCCGAGAACCTCCTCATTCGCGGCGAACGCTTCGACAACGGCAGTTTCAGCAACGGCGTCATCGTCCGCAACGCGTGGTATCCGCGGCTGGTCAATGTCAAGGTCACCTCGCGTTACGGAGGGGATTCGCTGACGGCTCAGGAACTCCTCCAACACCGATCGCAGCTAAAGCATGCCTTCGTCCTCGAAGATTGCTACAGCCCCCTCATTGATTCCTGCTATGTGTGGGGCGGCGATTACGGCCTCGTCCAGCGCGCGGTGCATGGCGGGCCGGAGGACGGTATTGTAGCCAAGTCGTATTTCGTGGGGAACATCGTTGGCATCACCCTCGACATAATACGGCAAGCCAAGTACTGGGCGGAACCGGGGTTCCACATTGACAACTGCCACGTCGCTTTTCGCGACAGCGGCATCCTCGTTCGGGGCGTGCGGCAAATGAACATCAGCCACTGCCTCTTCTACTGCAGCGACAGAAGCGGCGCCGCGTTCGACCGTCCGAAGAACGGCCCGGCGCGCGACTTCGAGCCGGCGGATATCGACATTGTCCACGGCAGCGACATGATCATAAAAGGCAACATCTTCACCGAGCCGGCCAACCCCAGACGCGTAGCCGTGCGAGTCTCGAAGGATTCCGGCTTCGTGCTGATTACGGCCAACCAGTTCAACATCGAGGGCACTGCGATACGGAATCAATCGCAGAAGCCGAGCTTCTCAGCAGATAACATGTTCGGCGGCAGCCCGGACTGGTCGGCAGACATTACGCCATACAAGGACGAGACCGGCACGCTGCAAACGCGCGATTTTCAAAAACCAACAAAATGAAGAGTTTGTTGCTTTACCCTTCCGCGCCAGCCGCGGATCAATGGCCATCCCGGAGGTGCTGTTTTCATTCCATCGCCACGCCGCCTCCGCCGACAACACTGAATTACCCGTCTTCCTGGTGATTGAGAGATGTAAGAACTGACCATGGACGATATATTGAACAGTCTGGCTCGTTGGGGTATGGCGATGTGTTTGGGTCTGATATGCGCGTGCACCGCTGGGTGCAAAACCGCAGATTCGACAGCCAAAGACGAAAAGATATCTACGGTCAGCGAAGGCGTGGCAAAGAAAGTCGAGCAGATATACGGGAATGTCCGCATTGAGGGTGCCAAAATATGGGGACACGTTAGTGAAGATGATATCGTCACCTGTGTCCGATTAATTTCGTCACTTGATCAAACACCGTATTCATCCGGAGTAGCAAAACGAGTTGAGTCTTTCAACGGTGGTAAGTTCGAGGGACGTGATGTAATCGTCGTGTTCGGGAAGAAGTGGTTTGCATGGTGTGTTCATGACTCGAAGAGCGGGTGGAAAGTGCTGCGACACGGGCTATGGGAGCAATAGTAGGTCGCAAAGTGTGATGCATGGATCACGCAAGCGCCTGCGTCCATGATGCAGACCGGACGCTGCTGGCACTGATTGTTCGAAATGATTGTGTCAGCAATGAGCAACGATAATGGTTGCTGATATGCCGATAACAAACATGGAATCACCCCCAGACCTGCTACTTGCTGGCGATCGTGCGCGGCCTTCTCGATGACGGGACTGTAACGCGGACGCTCCTGTCCGCGCCGTCGCCGGTATCATCGTCAGCAGGAGCAGACAAGAGTGTGTACCAGCATCCAATTCTTTTGTTTGCATCGGCGGGTTGAATGGCGAAAATGCCGCGCAGACCACCGATGAGAACGACCCCTGCTACTTCAGATCTGGCGCGACAGCCTGCGCGTGGAGTTTGCCTCATTTCTATTCCGTTAATCTGAATTGGAGAACGCTGCCATGGCACTTGCTCATACACCGACTCGGTTCAATCCGGCTTTTGGACGACTCGCGATTTTTGGTGCGGGAATTTCCCGCATCCTCTGTTGCCTTGTGCCGCTGGCTTTACTTGTGACGCCGTCCACCACGGCCATGGCAGAGGAATCGGCTGCGGGCAAAGTCACTTGCGAGATCAAACCGTACACGGGCAGGCCCACGCTGTTTTTCAACGGTGCGCCGCGGTTTCCGATGGCGTTCACGTCTTATTATCCCCAGCCGTTTCGTTACAAGAACATGGCCGACCACGGAGTTCACACGTATGAGGTGATCCTGACGCTGACAGACAAGTGGCTGGGTGGAGACAAACCGGTCAAGTGGAACACCCGCGGACTTTGGAGAGGACAGGACACCATCGACTACTCGGTTATCGAGAAAAGCCTCCAGGAAGTTCTGGACGCGGATCCACAAGCCATCGTTTTGCTGCGCATCTTCTGCGACAGCCCGGCGTGGTGGGACCTGTTGCATCCCGAGGAAACCGACGGTGGCGGAAAACTGGGAAGCCAGGGACTGCGCCAGTCATTCTCATCCGTGCGCTGGCGCAACGACGCGGCGGCAGCACTCAAGAACATCGTCCGGTTTGTATCGTCGTCGAAGTTTGGCAGACATGTTTTTGGCTACATGCCGACAGTTGGGGACACCGAGGAGGCCGCCAAGGGATGTGATGAGACGGGTTGCGCCCAGAAGCGGTTTCGCGAGTGGCTTTTCGAGCGCTACGGGAAGGACGAGAAGACCATCCAACGTCTGTTTGGCAAGAGCCTTGAAGCAATATCCATCCCGTCGGCGGCCCAGCGTTCCACGGGCGACTGCGGACATTTTCTGGATCCGCAAAAATCGCCGCTCGTCATTGACTATCGCCAGTTTCATTCCGACCAAATCGTGGAGTCGGTATTAACCCTGTGCAAGGCCGTCAAGGAGGCGTCCGACGGGCGCATGATCACCGGCACGTTCTACGGATACACGCGGCTCTGGCCCGACACGGGCCACCTGGCTCTGCGACGACTTCTCAACTCCAAGGACATCGATTTCGTCACCACAGCGGGCGCCACTAGCGCGACCGAAACCGATTCAGTCCTGAAGGCCGGCAAGTTGTTTTACAGCGAGATCGATACGCACACGTCGTTGTGCCAGTGGATTTCCAAGACGCGGCCCGACATTGATCCGCAGGGTTGCTACAACGAAGCGCGGTGGTTTGGACCTCCGACCATCGCGGACAGCCTGCGGGATTTGAAAAAAGTCTTCGCCAAGAACCTGGTGCACGGCTGGGCCAACTGGTGGTTCGATCTGTGGGGGGGGTGGTATGATAACGAGGCGTTTCTGAAATTATTCGCCGAAGCGCAACGCGTCGGAGATGAGAGCATCCACTTTTCGCGCAAATCGGTGGCGCAGGTCGCAGTGGTCCTGGACGAGAACTCGTTTCGTTACCTGCCTTATGGCGTCGCGCAGAGAGGCGGCAAGTTCGCCTGGATTGCCGCCCAGGCGGGCGCGGTCGGAAACATCGGCGCGCCGCACGACTTCTACCTGCTCGATGACTTGAAGGACCTCGATTTGTCGCCCTACCGCATGATCGTGTTTCTAAATGCGTTTGCCCTTTCGGAAGACCAACGACGCGTCATCCGCGACCGGTGCATGACGGACAACCGCTTGTTGGTGTGGGTCTACGCTCCCGGCCTGATCAAGGAGGGGTTGTCCGTTGACAACATATCATCGCTGTTGGGCATGAATATCCAGATGGATACGGCGCTGCCGAAGTCGCGCGTCGTTGTCAAAGTGGGCGGCAAACAGATCGCGTATGATGGCGCCGAGGTGTCGCCCATGTTTCACGTGACCGGCGGCGCCGATGCGTGCCTTGGACGAACTCCGGACAACCGGGTCGTGGTGGCGGAGAAGCGAACTCCGAATTGCCGGAACGTGTTCGTGGCGGTGCCGCCGTTGCCGTGGATCCCGTTGCAGCAGTATGCCAGAGAGGCCGGTGTTCATATTTACGATGAGTTGAGCGACTCAGTTTTTGCCAACGAGAACTACCTGGCGATCACGGTATGGAATGCGGGCCAGCGGACGATCCGGTTGCCGAAGAAGGCGGCGCTTCAGGAACTGCTTGTGATTGGCAAGGGCGAGTCCATGGTCGGCAAAGGGCCATGTTTCCCTGCCGACACGACGTTCACGCTCGATTTCACGAATCGTACATGCCGTATCTTCCGTGTGGTGCGTTGAACTCGCCCGACGGTCGTTCCGGTCGTGGCTGAGCTACGCATGAGCGTTGCGCCGGCATCCGGGGGGAGTGACAGGATGTTTTTTGCTGGCGGTGTTGGGGAGCGGCCTGCAATCTTCGAGGCCAATAGACGCCATGATTTATCTGGATGCCAACGCTGCTGCCGAGTCGCCCGTCAATTGTGGCATTGCCCGGACAACGCGGCGGATCTATGAGGCGCTACGGCGGCTTGTGCAGGTTACGCCGGTGGTTTGGTCGGAGCGTCATCAAGCCTACTGCCGGCTCTCGGTCTCGGAGCGAACTTTTCTGGAGCAGCCGTTTGCGCGCCATGTCGGCGCGATGACGAACCCATGTGTGGTGGCCAAACGGGAGCGGTCGGCAATGGCGCGCTGGCTGAGGCGGTGGCGAGCGCTAAGCTTGGACGAACTCTGCCGCCCGGGCAACACCCTGTTGTTGCCGACCTTGGGTGATGACGTCCGTCTTGCGTGGATGAAGCGGGCGGCGGCGTCCGGGCGGTTGCGGATGCTGGGGGTGTTCCACGATGCCATCGGATATGTGCGCCATGAGTTGATGCCGGATATCCACCGGGACGAACTGGGCCGGCTTCTAGGCGGACTGTCTCTGTGTCAAGAGGTCGTCACATGTTCCCAGGAATCTCGCGAGGCACTGCTGCATGCTTGGCGCGAACTGGGTTGTCAGGCGGTTCCGGTTGCGGTCGAGCCGTGGCCGACAGAATTCGGGCCGCGTGGCCAGCCCGACCCGACGCGGTTTGACCGGTTGCGGGTACTCTATGTGTCCAGTCTGGTCCCGCGAAAAAATCATCTGACCCTGTTGACGGCATGCGAAACCTTGTGGAAAGAGGGCCGGCAGTTCGAACTGGAACTGATCGGTCGTGAATGGCCCGACGGCCAGACCAGCGCGGCGGTGATCGAAGCGATCCGCCGACTGGAGCACGAGGGGCGCCCGGTGCGCTGGGAGGGTCATGTGTCGGAGGAGACGCTGACGACGGCCTATCGCGAGTGTTCGTTCACGGTTTACCCGTCGCTGGCAGAAGGGTTCGGGTTGCCGATCCATGAAAGCCTTTGGTTCAGCCGACCGTGCATTTGCGGGACAAACGGCGCTCTGGGCGAGGTGTCTGCAGGAGGCGGTTGTTTGCCTTGCGACCAAACGCGGGTGGATTCTCTGGCGGCAGCAATGCGGCAGTTGCTGACCGACCGGGCGCTGTATGTGAGGCTCTCGCAGGAGGCGGCCGCCCGGTCGTTTCGTTCTTGGGACGACTACGCCGGAGCCTTGCGCCGTTATCTGAGGGAATAACTCGGCCATGGGATTCGGGACGGAGGCATGAGTGACTACGCCGGGGTCAGCAGGGCGGTTGTGCGATCAGTTTGGTCAAGTGCCCTTCAATGACGACGCCGGCGGGACCGTTTTTCCGGAGGTCATCCACGAAGAATCGCAGCGCGCGGTCCATGAGATGTTCGTCGGTTAGCGTCTGCAGTTCCTCGTCGGAGAACAGTGGGGGACCGATTTCCATACGGATCTTCTCGTTGCCGAGAAAACACGCCGTCACCGGCAGCACTACCGCCTCGCAGTGCCGGGAGATGT
>JBAZIR010000074.1:0-18292 GCA_041651735.1 Verrucomicrobiia bacterium
CAACGGGTATTCCGTGGTTCCGCGGCCGGTGTTTGGCCAGGGCCTGGTGTTCATCAGCACCGGCTTCAACCGGGCGGACATCCTCGCCATCCGTCCAGATGGCCGCGGCGATGTGACGGACACGCATGTTGCCTGGCGAACCACCAAGGGAGCGCCGCTGACCCCCTCGATGCTGCTGGTTGGCAAAGAGCTTTATGCGGTCTCGGATGATGGACTGGCGAGTTGTTTCGATGCCAAAACCGGCAAGGTTAACTGGCAGGAACGGCTGGGAGGGAAATACTCAGCTTCGCCCCTGGCCGCCGGGGGGCGCATCTACCTGCAAAATGAGAGCGGCACAGGCACAGTCCTCAAGCCGGGAAAAACATTCACTACGCTGGCCACCAATTCCCTGGAGGAACGGTCGCTGGCTTCTTACGCAGTGGTGGACGGCGCCTTGTTCATCCGCACGGCCGAGAACCTCTATCGCATTGCCACTGCACCTTCCCAATAGGAAACCACCCGTTCGCTCCGCCAACCGCCGCCGGGGGGAGGGAGTGTAGTTACAGCAGTGAATTGTGAAGGTGCGTATTCGTGAATCCCGACGGGATTCAATCACTCAGCCCAGGGTTGCGAGGGACGAGCTACCCTGGGTGGAGTGTCGAAATGATCCTCAACTCCAACGGAGTTGCATCCATCCGTGCGTAATGAATTGATTCAACCCCGTCGGGGTTGACGAACATGATGACTTGTTTTCCCAGGGTAGTCGCGTTGCGCCAACCCTGGGCTGAATGCTGTTGCCCCGTTGGGGCAAGTCGGCGCGGACTGGGATTCGGTAGATGCGCAAAGCTGAAGATTGGCGGCCGCCAGCGGTGTGTGATGACATTGGGAGCATCCGTGTGTTTCCAGACAAACGACGCTACTGTTTCAACCAGTGTGCGCTTTCCACCACGGCGATGCCTGCGCGTTTTGCTTCCTCAATGGCTTTCTCCATATCGCCGGGGCACAGATTCACTCCTCGGCTGGCGTCCTCGATGAGATGAGTCTTGAATCCCATTTCCGCCGCATCCAAAGCCGTGAATTTCACGCAGTAATCCGTCGCCAAACCGCAGACGAACACCTCTGCGACGCCCTGCGCCTTCAGCCATTCGCCCAGACCGGTGGACTTGCGATGGCCGTTGTCAAAAAAGCCGCTGTAGCTATCGATGCCTGCGTCCGTGCCTTTGGGAAACACCCTGGCAATACGGTCGCGGCTCAACGTGCCGGCGAGCGCCGCTCCCTGAGTGTGCTGCACGCAATGGACGGGCCACAGCGTTTGGGCCAGGCCGTTGAGTTCGATCTGCTCAAACACCTTCTTCCCCGCGTGACTTGCCGCGAAACTGCCGTGATTGGCCGGATGCCAATCCTGCGTGGCGACCACGAGCGGGAAAGCCGGCTGCAATCTGTTTACGACGGGGATGACCGCGTCGCCGCCCGGCACCGCCAGCGCGCCGCCGGGCAGGAAGTCGTTTTGGATATCAACCAAGATGAGTGCGTTCATGAGATGAGAACTTTGCTGGTTCGAACAGTTTCTTTGTCGTTCATACAATTCTCAATAAGGAGGGGGTCTCGGGGATCAGACCTCAAACATCAGACATTCTCTTCATCACCTCTGCGATGTTGCCCCGATCTATGCCGAATATGGTCGTTCCATTCGTTGGGGTCGTTATTTTGCGAATCGAGCTCCGACTACAACTCGAAATTGAAACCTTTCTTCTTCAGCTTCTCATACTTGTCCGTGTCGAAACGAAACAGTTGGGCCGGGCGATGACGCCCTGTCATTTGAGTTTCCTTGAGCGGGACGAGCAGCTCGAAGCCCAGGACTTTCTTGCGGAAGTTGCGCTTGTCCAAATCGGTTTCGAGCACGGCCTCGTAAAGGTGCTGGAGCTGTGACAGCGTGAACTTGGGCGGCAGCAGTTCAAAACCAATGGGCTGGTAACGCACCTTGCCCTTGAGCCGGGCCAGCGCGACCGCCAGAATGTCGGCGTGATCAAAGGCCAGCCTCGGCGCCTTCGAAATCGGAAACCAACGAGCATCCGCAGCGTCGGTGGCAGCCTTGGTACCGTGCGCCGCCAGTTTGACGAGAGCGTAATGGGCGACGCTGACAACGCGTTCCCGAGGATCGCGCCCCACCGTGCCAAAAGTGTAAAGTTGTTCGAGGAACACGCCCTTGAGACCTGCTTCCTCCTCCAACTCACGACGCGCGGCGTCATCCAGCGTTTCGTCCACGTGGACGAATCCACCGGGCAACGCCCACTTTCCTTTGAACGGGTCAAGGGCACGCTCGATGAGAAGCACCTTGAGTTCACCTTCATCGAAGCCGAAGACCACGCAGTCCACGGTCAGGGCTGCCCGGGGGTATTGATAGGTGTGAGGCATGGCAAGGGTCCTTTCAGGTTTAGCTGCGATCAATTCCGACGTGCTTGGCAATTTCAGGATTGCTGATTGGGTAGACCTCTTCTTGAGGTGTAACCAAATCCTTAAAACCATTGGATTGGGCGTTTGCTCGCTGCTCCGTCACAAAGTCTGAGATGTCTTCGATGCTCACAATCCAGGTTTGCACGTATCTGCGGAGAACATCACCAGCAAGGCCGAGTTGAATCGCCCGGCGCTCCTGTCTGCCTCCGCGGGGGTCGTGATCTGGATCCCACTGCAAACGGACGCGAGATTCGGCAAGATGTGCCTTCCAATTCTCAGGCGAACCATGAATCTCCGGCGAGTAACTGGAATGAACAGCCTGTTGAAGAATCTCGTCGAAGGCGATCCGCCGCAGTCGCACTGCCAGCGTGACCTCCTGCCCTTCTTTCGTTCCCCAACCGGAGCGATACATCATCCAAAGGAAGTTTGGCTTGATCCAACTCATGCGGTTCAAGCTGAACTCACCGCCAAATTGTTGATGTTTGGCGGCGAAGAGACCGATAGCTGGTCGATACGCTTGGTAAACCACAATCGTTTCTGCGTCGAATTGGGCCAGGATGTGCTGTCCGAACGCTGGCCAACGTTTCGATTGATTAGAATATGGTTCTGTCCGAAGATTCATTTGGGTTCTTTCTCCTCTGCCTTGTATTCCGCGATCACTTCAATCAGTCCATCGATATTTCGATTCATCTCGGCCAGTTTTTCAGCCGGAACCCACAACTCACGGTGGAGCGATGCACCCACCTGCTGTGCTGGATACGGAGCCAGAAACTCCTTTCGCACCGCAAAACGGGTGACGTAGCCAGCGCCGCTGGCCGCAACATTCCATTCCCGTGCAATCTGACGGGCGTATTCCTCGTTTAGAACCGGATAAAAGATGGGTTGATCGGGCAGACGAGGCGGAAACTCCCGGAACCCACTGGCCGCGATCAATGCCAGCTCTTTCGGCCCGACCGGACGATAGAGGATGACGGTTTCAACATTCATGACTAGTTAGTGTTATACTTACACTAGCTACTAATCGTGTATTTCTCACACTATGTCAAGTAAGATTCTGAAAAAGATGAATTCGACCGTCCATTCGGGTAGTCTCCCGGCTGCGAGTTCAAGACGAACGACAGCTTCAACATCGAAATACAGACACACATGAACTACCTGCTGTTTCCCGGACGGCATCTCGTCAATACAATGTTCCAGGCTGCCTATCTGCAAAAGATACTGTCCACGCCACCCTCCGAGCTGCCCGGATTCCTGCCCGGCCGGGCTTCGCTGAGCGCTTCTCCCACTGGAATCATCTTTGCAATCACTTCGGCCAACCAGGAGAATTCGCGCTTCAATCCGATTCCGTTCCATGTGCGCGCGATGGGTGTGGACCGTTTTGCGCGCGACCTGCGGCAGCGGGCCGTTTTCGATTTCCGGGTGTTTGGCATTCCCCACTATGGACATACGGAGTCCTTTGCCCGGTTCACTGTGAAGGAGATTGCCAATCAGAGTGAACAACACATCAAACTGACCCCGGACAACTGTCTTGTGCTTTGCTCCACATCTGAAGTCATCCAGCTTTATCGGGAGATGGGGTTTGCCATCGCACCGGCGGAGTTGGCTGAGCCGGAGCCGAAGCCGGCGACACCCATTGAGATCATTCGTGAGATTGGAGCACACGGTTCGGATTGGAAGACCCGACCCTTGGTCAAATGCCATCTGGCTCCGAGCCACCAGAGCTTGTTTGAGGACCTGCCGGAAGTCCCGCAACGAATCGCGCGGCTATATCAGGATCCGCTGACCAACCAGGAAGGCAGCCTGACGGAAACGCGAAATTACAGCACCTACGCTCACGGAATGAACGAAATCATCCGCCTCAAGTATCTCGACATTCGCCCCGGCATTCGACCGGGACGGATTGTGGATGAAGGGTGTGCAGATGGCGCGCTGCTGGCAGAGATCAGTCGCGACTTTCCGGATTCCGACTTGTTCGGGATCGATCTATCGGCGGAGTTTGCCGGCCGATTCCATGAACGCCAGCGCGCCAGGGAATTCGGTGGTGCTTACGTTCATTTCTTCCATCGCAACCTGCTGGACCGCATTTTTGAACCCGGCTCCATCGACACGACAATCTGCAACAGCACGCTGCACGAGCTCTGGAGTTATGCTGAACAGGAAAAGACCGTGCGCGATTATCTCGCTGAGAAATTCCGTCAACTGTGTCCTGGCGGCAGGTTAATCATTCGCGACGTCGTCGGGCCAGAGGGCGGGGATCGGGAAGTTCTGCTCTGGTGCTCAGATACGGATGGATCGAACCTCGCATCGGCTGACCTTTCGCGGCACGCCGGTCGTGACGCTGCGTGGCTGCAACACCTTTCGACACGCAGCCGCTTTTGTTTGTTTGCCAAAGACTTCCTTGCTGGGAAACGCCCGTTTCCTTATCAGGAAACTGTGCGCGACGGACGTCCATTCTGTCGGCTTACCCTTCGGCAAGCCGCCGAATTCCTTTCCAAGAAGGATTACACCGGCAACTGGAAGTCGGAAATGAACGAGGAGTTTTGCTTCTGGGATTTTGCCATGTGGAAGAGCGTCCTGGCCGAGATTGGTTTCCACGTCCACGAGAACCCGAACGATCCAGCCGAAGGCTCACGCGTCTACACGAACCCGTGGATCGTCCAGAACCGTTACGAGAACCGTGTCGCCTTGTTCGACGCGGGCATTCATTCTCTGCCCTGGCCTCCCACTAATATGGTTCTCGTGGCAGAGAAACCCCGGCAATGACAGTTCAACGGGACTCTTCGGCAGGGTGGATACGCTTCCTGAGTTCGGCCAATTCCACTTCAAATCCTCCTAACAGGATTGAAGAACAACGCCACGTCTTCAGAATGGGATTCCCATCGTCAAGGTTGCATGGCGTCAAACGTCTCCGCGAGCTTGCATGAGAAGTTGGGTTCTCAATTGGTGGAGGCCCAGTTCCAATCCCACCGGATACTGGTGAGGATGCACGAACCGCTTCACGCCTGAATGGAACCTGGCCAGTTGATCCTGCGTACGTTGCCGGATCGCACTCAGTGGAGGGGATTGATAGACGGATTTGCCCCGGCGAAACACCGGAACCAGCAAGTCTTCGAACGACATCTGTGCATCCATCTTCTTGCGTCTTGTAGAATCGAGGGGATCCACAAGGATCGGCGCTTTGGGCGCTCCTGTCTCTTCATCGAAGATCGCGTCGCCGACAAATTCCTTGCCCTTGCAAAAACGCCGAACTTGCTGGATGCCAGGCATCGAAGTCTTTGCCGCTTGTTCACTGACTTTGATTTTGTATGCCCAGCGGCCGTCGTCTCCGCGAACCGCGCTCAGCTTGTAAACTCCGCCAAGAGCAGGTTGATCGTAGGCAGTCACGAGCTTCGTGCCAACACCCCAAACATTGATGGTCGCGCCTTGTTCCTTAAGGCTGGCGATGATGTTCTCGTCCAGGTCATTGGTCGCCACGATGACGGCCTTGGGGAAACCGGCCGCGTCGAGTCGTTTGCGCGCCTCAATGCTCAAATAGGTCAAATCGCCTGAATCCAGCCGGATTCCGACCATCTCATGACCTCGCTCTCGCAGCCAACGGCCCGCTTCCACAGCGTGTTGAACGCCTTCCAAGGTATCGTAGGTGTCCACCAAGAAGACGCAATTGTTCGGCATGGCCTCCGCATAGGCAAGAAACGCCTTTCGCTCGTCATCAAAGGACATGACCCAGCTGTGCGCATGGGTGCCGCGCACAGGAATGCCAAACTTCTTCCCAGCCAGAACGTTCGATGTCGCGACGCAACCTCCAATATAGGCGGCCCGGCTCGCGGCCAGCGCCCCGTCCACGCCCTGGGCTCGCCGCAGTCCGAACTCCATCACCGGCTCACCCCGCGTCGCCAGACACACCCGTGCCGCCTTGGTCGCAATCAAGGTCTGAAAATTGATGGAGTTCAAGAGCGCCGTTTCAAAGATCTGGCATTGAAGGATCGGCCCTTTGACTCGAAGCAACGGTTCATTTGGGAAGACCACCGTTCCCTCCGGGATGGCATCCACATCGGCGGAGAATCGCAGCGCACGCAAGTAATCGAGAAACGCCTTCGTGAACAGTGGCTTTCCATCGTTGCCTCGCAACGTTTTCAGGAACTTGATGTCGTCGTCTGTGAAGCGAAAAGCCCGCAAGAATTCGATCGCCATCGTCAAACCCGCCGCGACGGTGAAACCCGATTGAAAAGGCGCTGTGCGGAAGTACAAATGGAACACGGCTTCCTGCTCTGCCTTCCCGGATTTCCAATAAGCGTTGGACATGGTGAGCTGATACAGGTCGGTCAGAAGCGCCCGTCCATGCCATTCGGTAGAGGAGTTGGATTTCATTTCGTGTACGTATTACACTATCTATCCCTTCTTGGCAATACTTGTTTCACACTTCATGACATCCGCGCGACCACGATTCTGGCCGAACTCATGGCTCTGAGCCAGTGGATTTGAATTCCACAGTTGAACGAGCAGGATGAGTCATGTGACTGAAGCTGGCCGTCAGAGTCGCGGGTCAACAGGTTCGCTCTCCAATGCCAGCACACCGAAAACCGCTTCATGCACACGGCGCAACGGTTCTTTGCGCACAAACCGTTCAAGAGCTTCGATTCCAAGGGCAAATTCGCGGAGAGCCAGCGACCGCTTCTTAAAAAGGCCGCGTGAACGGAGTCGTTCGAGATTCTCTGCCGCCGTGTATTCCGGGCCGTAGATGATGCGAAGGTATTCGGGCCCACGACACTTCACGGCAGGTTGTACAAGGCCGCGCCGATTCTTGGCGATGAATTCCAGCGGCTTGACGACCATGCCTTCGCCACCGCGTCCTGTAAGCTCCTCCCACCAACGGATGCCGTCGGCCTCACTCCCGGGATCGGTCACGTCAACGACGCGGAAGGGCGTTGCGACGATGATGCCGCCTGCAAGACGCGCCAGAGTCTGCATGTGCCAATCGTTGGGTTTGTCGGCATGAACCTTTCCTTCGCTGGCAAGCAGATGAAACGGAGCGAGTTTGAAATCGTCCACGGATTTCACCGGCCAGCAATAGCGACGATAAGCTTCGACGTAGTCGCCCACCCTCTGGCATCGCGTTGTCGTGTGTGCCAGCAACGCGCTCACGTCAAGGCCGCCTGCGGCGGCTTGCTCAAGTGCGGCGACCCCATCCGCAAGCGTTGCCCGCGCGGATGCGCCGACCGTTGCGTATTGCTGCTTCAACAACTCCTGCGCCTTGGCCGACCAAGGCATCAATTCGCAGTCGAGACAGAACCAGTCGGTCTTGAACTCATCCCAAAAACCAGCGGCAGTAACAGCAGCGCGGACCCGCTCAAGGAAACCCGACTCCAACAACGCATTGTCGAAAAACCTTCGTCCCGTGCGCGTGTAGCAGATGCCGAAACCTTCGCCGGTCACGCCAAACCTCTTGCGCGCGGCATCGTCGTCGCGGCAAACGATGACCACGGCACGGGAACCCATGTGCTTCTCCTCACAGACCACATGCGGCACGCCGGCATGACGGAAGTGAGCGAACGCTTCCGCCGGATGCTCCAGCAGTCCCGGCGCCTGGCTCGTCTCGCTCGGCGACATGGTGGGCGGCAGATAGATCAGCCACTTGGGATTCGCTGCGAAACGGCTCATCACTTCCAAGGCGGCTGTGGCGTTCTCCTCACGGATGGTCACGTTGCCGTGCAGGCGGGTGCTGACGATGCGTTTGCCGATTACATCCGCGAGATCGAGCAAATCGTCATTCTCCTGCTGCACAGACAAGGCCGGCGCCTGGTCTTCCGGCGGGAGAAACGGTTTGCGTGGCTCGGCGTAGGTTTGTCTGGCTGGAACGGAAACAAGTTCCTTTTCGGGATATCGCAGCGCAGTCAGCTTTCCGCCGAAGACGCAGCCTGTGTCAATATTGATGGTGCGGTTCAACCACTCCGGCTCAGGAACGGGCGTATGCCCATAAACCACCGTTGCCACACCGCGATATTCAGCAGCCCAGTTGTAGCGCACCGGCAAACCGAACTCATCCGTCTCGCCCGTTGTTTCGCCAAACAACGCAAACTCGCGCACCGCACCCGAGCCGCGTCCCTGCATGGATTCCTTCATGCCCGCATGGGCAACGATGAGTCTGCCTTCGTCGAGAACGTAATGGCTGACGAGATCGTCGATGAAATCCACAACGCGTTTGCGGAAATCTTCCGGCTCGTTGGCAAGTTGCGCCAAGGACTCCGCGAGACCGTGTGTGATTTGAACATCGCGGCCCCGCAGCTTGCGCATGAGCTTCACGTCATGGTTGCCCGGCACGCACAACGCCGCGCCGCCGGCGACGGCATTCATCACCAGGTTGAGCACTTGTGATATCTTGGGCCCGCGATCCACGAGATCACCGGCAAATACCAACTTGCGTCCATTGGCAGGTTGGACTGCATGCGTGGTTTCATCCACGCCATGTCCAAGCTGGCGAAGCAGCTCCACAAGTTCGTCGAAGCACCCGTGAACGTCGCCGATAATATCAAAGGGGCCGTGTTCGTTTTTCAGATTGTTCCACAACGGCTGCCGCTCGATGACAGCGGCTTCGATCTCCTCCAATGACTTGAGCACATGGACGTGGCGGAATCCCTCCCTCTCCAGCTTGCGCAAGGAGCGATGCAACTGCTGCTCCTGTTGTCGGATGACATGCGGGCCGAAATCACGGTCGGAGCGCGTCTTGTTCCGTTCGTGCGCCACGCGCTCCGGCACATCCAACACGATGGCCACCGGCAGACAGTGAAATTCACGGGCGATTTCCACGAGCGGTTTGCGCGATTCCGGCTGCACGTTCGTGGCGTCAGCGACCGTCAGCTTCCCGGCCGCAAGCCGCTTGCGGGCGATAAAATGAAGCAGCTCAAAAGCATCCTTCGTCGCCGCCTGACTGTTCTCGTCATCCGACACCAGGCCGCGGCAGTAGTCGGAGGACAGAATCTCCGTCAGCTTGAAGTGCTTTCGCGCAAACGTGCTCTTGCCCGACCCGGACACGCCGATCAGCACTACGAAGGAGAGTTCTGGAATCGCAAGGTTCATTCGGACTTTCCTGAAATCGTGAATCCGTCAGTGTCTGACAAGTTGGTCAAGATGGCTGGAAGTTGTTCAATGCGTAGCGAGAGCAAAGTCGCTTGGGTGGGCAGATCACCAACAATCCTTGAGGCAATCGCCTTGGCTGCAGCGTTCGTGATCACGCCTTGTGCCGTTCGCAGGCGCTGCTCAATGTATTCAACACTCAGAGTCCTGCGCAGAAAGTGAAGATTCTCTTCTCGCCAGCCAACATCGTACAGGTGGCATCCGCATTCCCAAACGGCTGGTGGTCCACCGCCCTTTTCTCGTGTCCACGGTGCAAACACGGGATTCTTGTCGTCTTCGTAAAGGAGCGCTGAGGCGTATTGAAACGCGGCAACAGCATGCCCGGATGTCTTCATTTGCCACCACTCGATCCAGAGGGATTCAATGTCAGGGAAGAGAACGCCGAAGGAGACAAACGCTCCAACCCACTCATAAGGCGATGCCCCGGATCCCTCAAAAGCGAGCGAATCCTCAACATCGAGTCGATCCAAAATCGTGTCCCGCATGAAACGCATGACAACTGCGCATTCCGCATCCGAGAAGATTGTTCGAAGCGCTTCCCCTTTCAGCAGCGACGGCCAGAAATGCTCGACAAATCCTCCAAACCCAGCCGCCCCTCCTTCAAACAAATCGCGCCTCCATGCATTCAACAACACCGGCATCAAATGACGCAAGAGGTCGGGTTGAAGCACCATGTAGGTCATGTCCAAGGCGTAGTCGATCAGGTCACGATCACTTGGCTGATTGTTCTTGAGATCGCACAGCCGTGCGTAATGTCCCGGCTCGTAATCAAAAGGTTCTTGTGTGATCTTCTTGGGAACCCGGCTCGATTCCATCACTGCGGCAACTTCTTGGAGTGACGCACGCATATTCTGTTCAAGAGTCGGAGTGCAATTCAAACACCCCCATTTGTGCCGGCGAACCCACCACCGCATCTTCGGGGCCAACAGGCAGGAAACGCACGCTATAGTTGAAGCGAGAGACAACGCCATTGGCCCAGGCTTGGAATTCCGCGCGCGTCCACTCGAACCGATGGTCGCGGTGGCGGAGCTTGCCGGCCGGAAGCGTCTCCCATTTCACGTTGTACTCGCGATTGGGGGTGGTGATGATAATGGTCTTTGGCTTGGCGCACTCGAACAGCACACGCTCGAATGCAGCCAGGCGCGGCGCGTCAAGGTGTTCGACCACTTCCACCACGGCGGCGGCATCAAAGCCGGCGAGACGCTCGTCGCGGTAGATGAGCGAGCCATGCAACAGGCGCAGGCGTTCCTTCTGCATGGGCGGAAGGCGGTCGTAATGCAACCGGTCGCTGGCGATTTCGAGCGCGCGATGTGATACGTCCACGCCGATGATTTCAGTGAATTGTTTTTCTTTGAGCAGTGCCTGCAGCAGGCGGCCTTCACCGCAACCCAGATCCAAAACGCGTGTCGCACCGCTGGCTTTCAGCGCGGCCAGCACAGAGCCAAGACGCTGTTCGTTGAGGCTGATATTGCGCTCGATGGCCTCTTCTTCCAGTGCGTGAACCTCGGCCGCTGTATCGGGATCAGGCTCACTCTCATCGGCAAGCTGGGCCAGTGCGTCATCCACCAAGCTGCGCTGGTGTTTGAGGTAGCGGCGCGTGATGGCTTCGCGGGCGGGATGCGACGCCAGCCAGCCTTCACCGTGGCGCAATAGCTTCCTTACCTCATCGTCGCCGACCCAATAATGTTTGTCGTTGTCCAGTACCGGTACGAGGACATAAAGATGCGAGAGGAGCTGTTGCAGTGGCAGGCGGGCTGCCAACTCGACCCGGTGATATGGGCTGTCTCCCCAATCGGAGAAATTCTCATCCAGCGGCAGGCGGCGCGCGGACACGCTGTAGCCGAGCGGCTCAAACAGTTTTCGCAAAAGCTCCTCACCGCCCCGGCACGGCAATGCAGAAAATATCACGCGCAGCGGTATCGGGGTGTTGACCAGTTCGGGGCGCTCCTTGCTATGGCCGGAGAGAGCACTGCCAAAGACTTCAGCAATAGCCACACTCAAGAAGGACGAAGCGGCGTAAGGGCGGTCATTGACGTATTGCTCCAACGCACCTCCCTCGCCCGCGGGTCCACGACGATTGCGCACCAACCCGACAGGATCAACCTCCACCAACAAGGCAACCGTGCAACGCTCCGGCGTGGCCTCGGGATAGAACACATGCGCCTTGCCGAACGAGAGATCAAACGATTGCGGGCGCGACGGATTCTTGCGAAGCAAGTGACCCAGGTCGGTGGCTGGACTGTGCGTTGTCGTGAGTGTCAACAACATGGGCTCAGGCTACAGAGTCACGGAGCGGTTCGCCATTCCGAATTCACATCCTGCCGCCCATTCAGGCCAGGGTTGCTTTAGATCAGGCAATATGTTTGATATGTGACAAGCCGAGAACGGATGATTGTTGTGCGAACGTATAGATGAGTGAAGCATCGGTGACTGTACAGTCCGAAACACACTCAACGACCTGCGCACGCCGGCTCGCGCTTTGTTGTGCGACGGCCAGCGGTAGCATCGCGTTGGCGTGCACCATCTGTTGGATCCCCGGTCTGCCGCCCTGCTCCATGTCGGGGCCGGAATATCTCGCGATGGCCCCGCTGACGGCGTGGTTGATGGTTCTACTCAACGTGGCTCTCTTCTTGCGAGCCGGATGGCCCGCGTCCAGACCGGCGCGATGGGTCGTCTTTGCCAGCGCAGCCCTGATCGGTTTCATGGGACTGTTGATTCTGTGGGTGCGGCTGCAAGGGGTTGAGTTGCCGATGGAATCCTGGCTGGCACGGATGAGAGCCGTGCCCCACAGCCCGGTCGTAAAGCAGATGACGCCACTGTCAGCCGTGCTTTTCTTCATCGCGGCGGTCGCATTGTTGTGCCTGCTGGAGGCGCCGGAGAAGTCGAGGAACCGGGCAGGCCAGCGCCTGGCCACTGGATCGGCTCTGACCATCCTACTCATTATTTGTGGTGTTCTTCTGGGGTACATGTCCGGTGTGCATCTGCTGGTGGGTGGAAACCTGAGGCCGGCGGCCACGTCAACGGTGCCGGCTTTCTTTATCGTGGCTGTGGGAATCCTGTCGTTGACCCTGCATGGTGAGCGATGGCTGTGTTACGTGATGGGTGAATCGTGGGTCGGGGTGGCCGCCAACTCGCGGCGCTTCTGGATCCGGCTGCTGGCCGTGTCTGTCGTGCTTGTGGTGGCCATCGCCGTGGTCGGGTCCATGCACTTGCGGCGTCAAATTGCCCACGCTCGCAAGGCAATGCAGAGCGAGCTAACCACCATCGCCCGACTCAAAGCCGAGCAGATCGTCACTTGGCGGGCGGAACGGCTGCGCGACGCCCGCATCTTCGCCCATTCGGGAGTCGCCCGCCAGGAGGTGCAGGAGTTTCTCAACAACCCTGCGTCGGAGTCGGCCAAGGCAGAACTCCTGCCCTGGTTGTCGCTGCTGAGAACTGTCAACCGTGACTCCCGGCTGTTCCTCTTCGATCGCGACATGAACTTGCGTCTGGCGTTGCCGGACGACGAGAAGAAGGCCGCTCCTCTAGCACGGCAACACGCCGCGGCGGCGTTCAAGGCGCCGAAACCCGCCTTCGTTGATCTGCACCGGGACAGTCCGGCAGCCGAGTCGCATCTGGATATTGTGTTCGGCGTCCTGCCGCCCAACGCCCGTAATGACACCGGGGCACAACCGATAGCCGCCGTCCTGCTGCAACTGAACCCGCGTGTGTTCCTCTATCCGCTCATCCAGTCCTGGCCAACACCGAGCCTCACGGCAGAAATCGGGCTGATGCGCCGCGAGGGTGACCGGGTTGTCCATCTCAGCGACTCTCGGTACCGCACGAATGCAGCGCTGAACATCTCTTTCCCCCTGAGTCATCCCAATCTTCCATCGGCCATCTTCTTGCGCGGAAACGCGAACGAGCAACTGGTGGAAGGCGTGGACTATCGTGGCGTGCCGGTCCTGACGGCGTTCCGGCGGATTCAGGATTCGCCGTGGGTCCTGGGCGCAAAGGTGGACCAGGAAGAGGTCTTCGCGCCGTTGCGTCAACAGGCATGGGCCACCATTTTCGCTTTGACCCTGCTGATGGCAGTCGTGGCGTTGGTGGTGGTGCTGTTCTGGCGGCAGCGAATGGCGGACTCGTTGCGCCACCAACTGTCCCTGGAGCGCGAACGCAAGGCGCTGGCCGACCGCCTCGCCCTGCTGATGCACCACGCCAACGACATCGTCGTGATGGCCGACGCCGAGTGGAGGATCGTGGAGGCCAACGACCGCGCGCTGGAAACCTACGGCTACACGCCGGCCGAGATACGGCAGATAAAGATCCTCGACCTGCGCGCCCCGGAAACGCGCGACAAGTTCTCCTCACAAATGGAGGCCGTCAAAACCCAGGGCAGCGCCATCTTCGAGACGATCCATCGCCGCAAGAACGACTCCACCTTCCTGGTCGAGATCAGTTGCCGCGTGGTGGAGATTGGCGGCGACCGATACTACCTGGCGATCACCCGCGACATCACCGAACGCAAGCGAATCGAAACGGCGTTGCGCGCGGTCGAGGCGCGCTATCGTTCCTTGTTCCAGAACATGCTGAACGGCTTTGCCTACTGCCGGATGGTCTACGAGAAGGACCGGCCGTCGGACTTTGTTTACGTCGCCGTCAACAGCGCCTTTGAACGCTTGACGGGATTGAAAGAGGTGGTCGGCAGGCGAGTGTCCGAGGTCATTCCCGGCATCCAGGAAAAAGACCCGGAGATGTTTGAAATCTACGGCCGCGTGGTGCGGACCGGCGCGCCCGAGAAATTCGAGACTCACGTAGAAGCGATGAAGATGTGGTTCTCGATCTCGGTGTACCGGCCTCAAGAGGGTTACTTCGTAGCCCTGTTCGACGTGATCACCCAACGCAAGCAAGCGGAGATGGCGCTGCGCGAAGCCGAGCAGAATTACCGCGGCCTCTTCGAGAACGCGGTCGAGGGCATCTACCAGAGCACGCCCGACGGCAGGTTGCTCAGCGCCAACCCCGCCATGGCGGCCATCCACGGCTATGCGTCGCCCGAAGAGTTTATCGCCGGCGTGCGCGATGCCGCCGTTCAACTCTATGTGGATCCGGGCCGGCGCGCGGAACTCGGGCGGGTGTTGGAAGAACATGGAAAGGTGACCGACTTCGTGAGCCGCGTGCGCCGCAAGGACGGGCGGTTGATCTGGGTTTCGGGCAACACCCGCGCTGTGCGCGATGCGGACGGCAGGATTCTCCGCTACGAAGGCACCGTCGAGGACATCACCGCGCGCAAAGAGGCGGAAGAGGCTTTGCGGGAAAGCGAAGCTCGCTACCGGTTGCTGGCCGAGAACGTCGAGGATTTTGTGACCCTCCTCGACGCGCAGGAGAACCGTCTCTATATCAGTCCCTCTTTCTACCGTGTGACAGGCTGGACTCCCGAGGAGGTCATGCGAACCGCTTGGGACACGCGATTGCACCCGGACGATATTCCCCTCATCAAGCAGTCGCGGGCGGCGAATCGGGCAGGCCAGACCACTTTTACCGAGCATCGTATTCGTTGCCGGGATGGTTCCTGGATATGGGTTGAGTCCAGCTGCAAGCCCATCCCTGGCCCGGACGGCCAAATGATGCAGTTGTTGATCTGGCAGCATAACATCACCGAGCGCAAGCAGGCGGAAGAGACGATTCAGAAGTTGAATCAGACGCTGGAGCAGCGGGTGCTTGAACGCACCGCTCAACTCGAAGCCTCCAACAAGGAACTCGAATCGTTCTGCTACTCAGTCTCCCATGACCTGCGCGCGCCGTTGCGAGCCATCAACGGCTTCGCGGCCATCCTGGGCGAGGACCACGGGCAGCATCTGAACGCGGAAGCCCAGCGCACCTTGGGGATCATTCGCACCGAGGCCGAGCGAATGGGGCAGTTGATTGACGACCTGCTGGCGTTCTCGCGAATCGGACGGCAGGCAATGCAAGTGACGGCCATTGACATGGGCGCGCTCGCGCAGCGTGCGTTCCACGACTGCGTCGCGCAGGCGCCGGGCCGCGACGTTCGCTTTAAGCTGCATCCGCTGCCGGCAGCGCAGGGCGATTCGGCCTTGCTTCCCCTCGTGTGGGTCAACCTGATCTCCAACGCGGTCAAATACACCCGCCCGAAATCGGTGGCCGAGATCGAAATCACCAGCCGTGACTCGAACGGCGAGGTGGTTTACTGCGTGAAAGACAATGGCGTGGGTTTCGATCCGGAATACGTGGGAAAACTTTTCGGCGTCTTCCAGCGGCTGCACACCGACGCCGAGTTTGAGGGCACGGGTGTGGGTCTGGCGTTGGTCCAACGCATCATCCTGCGCCACGGTGGCCGTGTCTGGGCGGAGTCCACTCTCAACGAAGGCGCGGCGTTCTATTTCACACTGCCGAGGACAAGGGGATAAAGCGTTGGGGACGATGCCATAAGAAACAAGAACCCGTGATTTGCGGTCAGCAACCCGGAGTTCTAAGTTGATCCTTAATCCGTCCCGAAGGAACAGCTGAAGGATGTTATGAAGTTCCAAAAACAGTCCGCGGCCAAATTGCCGCCCGGCGTGCGTCGGCAGGCCGGGGGAGTATCAGCGCAATCCAACGCCGGACCGGCCGCTGGAATCACCGTGCGCAGGAAGCGGCAGGACAAGGTGGCGTTGCAGGAGCAGCAGTGGAATGCGTTCTTCAAAGGCGCCACGGCCGGGCTGGTGTTGTTGGACAAGGATCTGCGTATCGTGCAGATCAACGACACGCTGGCAGATCTCGACGGTCTGTCCGTCCAGAAACATCTGGGCAAGACCGTGGGCGAGGTGCTGCCCACGGTCGCTCGCGTGGTCGAGCCCATCATCCGGAAGGTGCTCGCCACAGGCCGACCGATATTAAACGTCGAAGTCACGGGTGAAACACCGAAACAGCCGGGCGTCCAAAGACATTGGCTGGAGTCATACTTTCCGGTGGCAGGAGCGGATGGAACCCCGGCAGGCGTCGGCGCTCTTGTGGTGGAAATCACTGAACGCAAGCGGATGGAGGAGGCGCTGCGGGAAAGCGAGGATCGCTATCGTTCGCTGGTGGTAACCAGCCTGGATGCGGTGTTGCTCACAGTGCCGGATGGGCGAATCCTTGGCGCCAACGAGGCCGCCTGCAGGATGTTCGGACGTTCGGAAAAGGAACTGCTCCACCTCGGGCGGAAAGGCGTGATGGATGCCTCGGACCCGCGGCTGGCGCCAGCCCTGGAGGCACGCGCCCGCACCGGGCGATTCCACGGCGAATTGACGTTGATCCGGAGCGACGGCTCGAAGTTCCCTGCGGAGATTTCTTCTGCGGTATTTTGCAATCAGGCGGGAGAACCCCGCATCAGCATGGTGATCCGCGATATCACCGAACGGAAGCAGACGATCAAGGCGCTGCGGCAGTCGGAGGCGCGATTGCACGCGTTGATGGCGCAGCAGCAAGCAGTGCGCGAGGAGGAACGCATCCACATTGCCCGCGAAATCCATGACACATTTGGCCACGCGCTCACCGACTTGAAGTTCGACCTCGCCTGGCTGGGCCGGCGATTGGCAGAAGCAGGCGTCGGCAGCCGCACGGCCATCCAGCGCAGGATTGCCGCCATGAGCAAACGCGTCGAGATGGAGATGGAGTCGGTGCGGCGCATTTCCGGGGAACTGCGCCCGGCGCTGCTCGACACGGTGGGATTGGTCCCGGCCATCGAATGGCTCGCCAAAGGGTTTCAGGCCCGCACGCGCATCCGCTGCCGGATGGCGCTGCCACCCGCGCCGCTGCCGCTGGACGGGCCCCGCTCGACGACGATCTACCGGATTTTGCAGGAACTGCTCGCGAATGTGGCCCGTCACGCCAGGGCCACTGCGGTGAACATCCGGCTGCAGGCCGGGGCGGGATGGGTGGAACTGCGGGTGAGCGACAATGGCCGGGGCATCCCCAAGAGCGCCGTGACCGACCCCCACTCGCTGGGCCTGCTGGGCGCGAGCGAACGAGCCGGCAGCCTCGGCGGCGGGTTGCTCATCCACGGCACTCGCAACCAAGGCACCACCGTAACGGTGCGGCTGCCGATGGCTGAAATGTCGAAGAAGGAGTGAAACGATGAAGAAGCCCCGACAGAAAACAACACTGCGCATCCTGATCACCGAGGACCACGCCAGCACCCGGTTGGGCATCATGCAAATCCTGAGAGAGGAATTCCCGCGGCTGCGCTTCGGCGAGGCGGCCGACGAAGCCGGCACGTTGGCGCTGTTGGAGGAGCAAACCTGGGATTTACTCGTCCTCGATATTACGCTGCCCGGTCGAAGCGGCGTGGAAGTGTTGCGCGAGGTCAAGCAACGCCGGCCGGAACTGCCGGTACTGGTTTACAGCGCGCACCGCGAGGAAGAGTTTGCCCTGCACATGCTGCGCGCGGGGGCCGCCGGCTATCTGACCAAGGAGCGCGCGCCGGAGGAATTGGGCCGGGCAGTGCAGCAGATTCTGGAGAACGGCAGCTATTTCAGCGAAGACCTGAGACGGCGGTTGGTACAGACGGCGGGGGCAGGCAATTCCGCGTTGCCGCATGAGAACCTCTCCGTCCGGGAGTTTCAGGTGCTGCGGCTCATCGTCGCGGGCAAGTCCGGCAAGGCCGCCGCCGCCGACCTCGGATTGAGCCAAAAAACCATCAGCACTCATCGCGCGCGCATCCTCAAGAAGCTGCAGGTCGGCAGCACTTCCGAAATGATTCAATACGCTCTCC
>JBAZIR010000075.1:0-18196 GCA_041651735.1 Verrucomicrobiia bacterium
AGCCGGGGGAGTGTGCCGATTCATGAGACGCTGGCGGCGTGGCTGCCGCTGTGCGGGATCAAGCCCGGGGGGCTGGCGGTGCCGGCGCGAAATTTCCGACGGCGGCTGGCGTCGCTACGGGAGGCGGCCGGGATCGAGCGGTGGCCTCATGACGGGCTGAGGCATTCGTTCGGCTCGTATGATTTCGCGATGCACGGGGATGCGGATGTGACGGCGAACCGGATGCGCCACGGGGATAAGCGCGTGTTTCACGCGCATTACAAGGCGCTGGTGTCGAGGGCGGACGCGGGGCGGTATTGGGCGCTGCGCCCTTGACGCGCGGCCGCGCCGGTGCTCGTCAACGCTTCTTGCTGCCTTTCTTTCCTTCCCTGGCGGCGGCGCTGGCGGCGGGCGTTTTGCGAACGTCGATGATGAGCGGGCCGCCGGCGCTGACGTCTTTTTCCGCCAGTTTGGTGAAGTAGTCGCTGCGAGACCGCATTCGCAGCTCTTTCATTCTCTGCGCGATTTCCGGCACCAAGTCCTTGGGCAGGCTGATCGCTGTGACTTTTACATTTCTTGGCATTTGACAACTCCGCTGTATTCGTGCTTTTGACTGTGTTTGGAAGACAGTAACATTTAATAACCGTCGTCGCAAGTAAGTTTCTGCTTGCGCCTTTTGTTCATTATATGTTAGTAACAATTAACAACATCAAGCAACCGAGAGCATGGACCTATGAGCCACAATGCCAATGTCACAGTCACCTCTATCAGCATCCCGAGCCGGCTTGCCCCGAAGATACGGCAGCGCGTGAGGGATTTGAAGCGCGAACAGGAGATCACTTCGGTGAGTGATTATTTCACGAAGCTCGCGTTTCGCGACATTCGGAGCGCCGCGAGCCACGCCTGCCGCGCCGGCCGCCCTCCCCTCTGAAGCCTATGACTTGCACGCTGACTTTCAAGCGCTGCGCCGTGATTCGGACGTTTGCGGATCGCGTGGAGGTGATGGTGGACCCGCTGGAGGCGGAGGCGGTGGCGCAGCGGTTCTTGACGGGGCGGACGCCGGAGCCGCTGTCGCGGGATGATGCAGCGCGACGGCTGGGGATCAGCGTTCGGACGCTGAACCGGCACATGAGCGCCGGGCGGATCAAGTATCGCAAGGTCGGCCGGCGCGCGGAGTTTGTGCCGGAGTGGATCGAGGCGTTTCGCTCGCGGGGGGAGGTCGGTCCGGAAGCGGTTGCGGAGGCCTTGGGATGAACGATCTGAGTCAGCGGATGATGACGATGCGCAGTCAGTTGCCCGCCGGGTTGGTGTGCGAGATGGCGGGTGTTCGCGTGGAGCCGGCTGAGCCGGTGCGGGGAGGGTGTCCGCATCGGGTGGCGTGGCTTGACGATGCGTCGCCGAGGAATATGTGCCGCGACTGCGGTGCGCCGTTGGAACGGCCGCCGATGGTGGCGGTGGAGCAGCCGGAGTATCCGAGAGCGTGGGAGTGAGCCGTAGCTGTGGAGTTGTTGATGATGATGGAGCGGATGGGTTGCTAAGTGTTGGTAGCGGAGGCGGAGGGCGGGAAGAGGAAAGAGGCCCGCTAAACACGCGAAAGGACGCGAAAGGGGGGAACGGAGAGAGATCAGAGATCAGAGTTCAGGAAAAAGCGAGGGCGGGCGGAGGTGGAACGCGACCTCCGGGCGCGTTTTCGTGATCGAAGGAAATCGTGTGGTCGTTGGCGCAGGTAGGGCGAGGCGTCCCGCCGAGCCGCGCGCGCCTCTATCCGATTGGACCCACAGAAGCGGACTCCGCCGTCTCACGACGGCGGCTACGAGAACGCGGCTCCTTCCCGCTTGCCGCTTTCCCCTTCCCGCTTGCCGCTTTCCCCTTCCCGCTTGCCGCTTTCCCCTTCCCGCTTGCCGCGTCCCGCCCCCGGCTCGCCAGGGACGGCTCGCCCTACCTCGGAAACGGCGGACGAGTTGTGGGAGTTGATCGAAAGGAAATTGCGCCCGGAGGTCGCGATCCACCTCATTCGCGATTCGCGTTTCGCGTTCCGCGTTTCCCCCAACTCTTAACTTTTAACTGTTAACTCTTAACTTCCCTCGGCTCCCTTCCACTTCGCCAGCGCCGCTCTCGCCATCGCGGCATTTGGGTCTTCGATTTGCTCGAAGATCTTCAGCGCATCCTCACCACGCCCAATGGCTTCGTCCCGCTGGCCGAGCTTCTCAAAAGCCAGCGCGTAGTTCCAAAGCGCGTTGCCTTCGCCCTGGCGGTCGCCGATCTCGCGGGCGATGACACGGTGCTGCTCGAAAAACTCTATGGCTTTGCGGGCGTCGCCCAAGACGCCGTAGGCGCTGCCCAGGTTGCCCAGCGCGTTGCCTTCGCCGCGCCGGTCGCCGATTTCGCGGTCAATGACCAACGCCTGCTCGTAATACTCGATGGCTTTGGGGGCGTTGCCCAAGTTCTTGTAGGCGACGCCCAGGTTGCCCAGCGCGGTGCCTTCACCGCGGCGGTCGCCGATTTCCCGGGCGATGACCAGTCGTTGCTCATAATACTCGATGGCTTTGGGGGCGTCGCCCAAGTTCTTGTAGGCGACGCCCAGGTTGCCCAGCGCGGTGCCTTCGCCGCGGCGGTCGCCGATCTCGCGGGCGATGACCAGCCGCTGCTCGTAAAACTCGATGGCTTTAGGGGCGTCGCCCAAGTCGGCGTAGGCGTTGCCCAAGTTGCCCAGCGCCGCGCCTTCGCCGCGCTGGTCGCCGATCTCGCGGGCGATGACCAACGCTTGCTCGTAAAACTCGATGGCTTTGCGGGCGTCGCCCAAGGAATAGTAGGCAGTGCCCAAATTGCCCAAGTCCTGGCCTTCGCCGACTCGGTCGCCGATCTCGCGGTCAATGACCAACGCTTGCTCGTGATACTCGATGGCTTTGCGGGCGTCGCCCAAGTTCTTGTAGGCAACGCCCAGGTTGCCCAGCGCGGTGCCTTCGTTCTGCCGATCTCCGATCTCGCGGGCGGCGGCAAGTTGGGCCTCCAGCCAGGGGACGCGCTGGTGGCGGGGATGAAACCGCAAGCCGCCCGTATAGGCCACCGCGTCCACAAGAGCCACCAGTTGGCGGCAGGCAGCGACGACGGCTTCTTTGCTGTAGCGGCGATCTCTGACCGCCGGCTGGACTGCGGAGTTTTCGGACGGCGGTCGGAGACCGCTGCTGCAGATGGAATGCAGAAACTCGAAAGCGGCTTCGATATGGCGGCGCTCGCTGTCAAACAGCGCCAGCCCATCCAGCGTTTTCCCACGTGTCTTATAGAGTCCGTCTGCGCGGTCGGCAACCGCCGTGAAATGGCGTGCATGGCTCATCCGTGTGGCGAGTTCCTCCTCCGGCGTCAGTTGCCGGGCTGCGTAGTCGCGGGCGAGATTGTGCAGGCAGAAGCGCCCGTTGCTCTCGTTCCATTCCACCAGGCTGGCATTGACGAGGTTCTGCATGGCCTCGCGGATTTCCGGTTGAAGTTCACGCTTTGGCGTGTCCGGCTGTCCGTGTTCGTTCGGGCGGGCTGGAGCTTGGATCTCAACGGCCTGCGGGGCTTCGTCCCACACCGCCGCGGCGGCATCAAGGTCGAAGCTGGCGGAAAAGACCCCGAGCCGATACCAGCGCCGGCGCAACGGCTCGTCGAGCAATTCGCAGTTGACGGCAAAGGCGGCGTCCACCTTCTCCAGCGTCGCCTGCTTGCCGCGCAAACGCTGGAGCAGTTCGGATACGGGAAGAAGTGTTTTCTCGTTGACCATGCCGGCGAAAACATCGAGCGCCAGCGGAAGGTGGCCACAAAGTTCCGCTGCCGCCGCAGCGTCGCCACCTATGCGTGGCGCGAGCTTGAGCAGCAGTTCGACGGACTCGTCAGGCTTGAGGCAGTCGAGGTTGCGCACCGTCAGCCCCGGCAGAGTGAATTGGTGGCGCGAGGTCACCAGCAACAGGCAGCCCGGCGGCGGCAGCAGGGGTGTGACCTGCTCCGCTCCGACCGCATCGTCCAGCAGCAGCAGGCAACGGCGACCTCCCTCCTGCAACACCGAGTTGTAGATCGGCTGGAGCTGCTCGATCTCTTCCGGCAACTGCGCGTCGGGGAGGAAGCAGCGGATGACTGCCTGCATGGCTGCGGCGGGCGTGAGCGGCTGGCGGGTGCCGTGGAGGGTGACGAAGAGCTGTGCGTCCGGGTAGCGGTCCTTGAGCCGCCAAGCCAGCGCGAGCGCCAGCGCCGTCTTGCCAACGCCGCCCATGCCTTGCAGCCCGGCGTGTTTGCCGGAGATGGTGGCGCCCGCGGCAGAGGTCGTCAGCAGTGTCTCAAGCCCAGCCAGTTCGTCGTCGCGTCCGACAAGGTCGGGCGCTTGTGGAAGCTGGCGAAGCGGGCCGGGGACGTAGCCGGTGGAACTCGATGTTGTTGGCTTTAGCGGCTGTAAGTTGGCCAATGCTTGGATGAGTTGACTACGCAATTCTTCGGGCGATCGGAATTGAACGCAAACATGACCCTTGCCCGCTCTCTTCTTGAACGCAGCGAGTTTATGTTGGGCTGCATTTTCAACTTCCACCATTGCGCGTGTCACGGGGTGATCGTTGTGCATTAAGAACACTAAAATTGGAATCCCTCTCTCCACGGCCCGATTGAATTCAATCTCGGCGATGGAAGTGTCACTGCCTTGGGGAATCCAGCCGTAACGCCACGCATAAACCCCAATGAAGACGTCAGCCTTGTCGATCATCCCCCTGGATATCTCGATGCACGCGGCATCTTCTGCCGCTGCACGCTCCATTGATACTGGGAAAATGCCCTGACGCAGACACGCTTCAACCGCTTGCTTGCGATGTTCAGGCAAATCGAAAACCGTGCTGCTGATAAACGCGCGGAGTTGTCCGGGTTGCGGAGCCATCGGCCGTGTGGACTCATCAGGTTCTTCGCCGCCGCTCGCCGGGCGCATCAACACCACGCGAACCACGCTTTCATGAAGATCAGCGATGAATTTAGGGAACGCCAGAGACGCTTTCTCCATCTCCATGCGCATTCGTGACACACCGCTTGCGTTCAGCTCAACAAGACTCATGTGTTGAAAGATTGTTGCGACCACAGGGTTCCGCCTCCATGTAACTCTGTTGTCACTGTCCTGGTTGAGCACCTTAGCCGGCACAGAAGGATGCAGGTTGCCAAAGCTGGTAACCTCAACCCGGTCGGGGAAGACTTCCAATCGAGTGGGTTGATCCCGGACTTGATCGGTCTCGTAATCGCGATGCACCAAGGCGTTTGCCAGCGCCTCGCGCAAAACAATCTCCGGAATCTCCAACTCATCCCGATCAGGTTGTCCTGCACGTCCTCGCCGTTTCAGGCCTGCTCCCTTCGTTAGCCAGGACATTCCCTCCTCGTAGAGCATGGGCAAATTTCCGTGAACCTTGTTGATGCTTGTCGACGAAGGCGCCTTGGTCGTGCGGTCGTAAACAACCATTTGGAGGCTACAGCCCTCAAACTTGTTGGCCAGCAGCAGAGGGGGAGCGAAGCACAGGAAGGCACCGAGAGTTGGTCGCCCGTCACAAAGGCAGCCGAGGGCCGTTAACTTGTCGGGAAGCGTGGCGGCTTCCGCGTTGACACCGACCTGGCGCAGTTGCTCCCTTGACAGGGGCCGTTCGAGGAAACGCTGGATGAGGGTTGAGTCCAGTTCTTTAACTGAATGAGCAAGAACGGGACGGCGATCATAGGTCAAGTGGGGATGGCTGCCGAGGAAACCTGTTGCCACCGGCACGGGCAGCACTTCAACCGGTTTCGCTAGCGTGGGACACAATACTATGCCTAGCGCGTTCTTCATCTGCTCCAGCACGATTTGTTTGAGGTCATTGACATCTCGGTAGTCTGTCGTCGGCCTCAGCGACCTTGAATCTGTCTCTGTCCAATCACGGGTGAGGCTGCGTTTCTTTTCCAGCAGTTCGGCCCATGCGTGTACAACTTTAATGTCAGACATTCTGCCGCTCTCAGGAGGGCATGTGGGAAAAAATGCGACGACAGGGATCCCGGGAGGCTCGCGCCGTCGTGACCGCTCCAGTTCACTCCATGTCACTTGCCCGATCCGCTCCTTGAACACGAAGAGGGCTATGTTCGCTCGATCCAAATGCGGGTTAATCGAGGTATCCTGGCCTCCAACCTTCGGTTGCGCGTCATAGTTCCACTCCCAGCACCGGACAGTCTTGAAAGGGAACGTTCCACGTGCGACCCGTTGCAGGTGCTCAAATTCACGTTGTAGGTTGCGCTCCAGATCACGGATTGCGCGGGCTTCCTCGTCGGCGTCACTGCTGTGGCCGACAAACACCAGCAGCACTTCAGGGCCGAAGCTACTTGGATTTGACGAGTTCATTCAGTTGCAAATGAGTGGTGACGACCGCTGCGCCTGATCGCGATCCTCCGGTCGCCAATTGATGTGAAGGAACTGCGCCAGGGAGCCTTTGATGGGAGCGCCGTCGAGCCGCTGGGGAATGAAGTGGCACTCCTGATTCAGCGGATCGCGAAAGCGGAAACGGACATAGAAACCGAGCAGCAGCAGAACAATTAACACCAAGCCGAAGATGGATGCAGTAGTGTTATCCATATTAACCTCCGCGGCGATTAAGCATCCGTGCCGCTGCGCAGTCAAGCCATGATACTGTGGTTCGATAGGGACACGAGCGGTCTTCGTCGGAGCGGCTGACGTGAGTCGGGACTCGGGGTTCGGGGCTCGGGAAACGTGAAACGTGAAACGGGAAACGTGACTCGGGATGGTGTAGGCCGCGTGCCCTCACGCGGCGACGGTTCATGATGATCTCGCCACGTCGGGGACGTGGCCTACATCGAAATCCATTTTCCACAATGCGTGTCAACGCGTTCAGATGATTCAACCCCGTTGGGGTAGAATCTTTGTTGGATGCTTGACCCAGGGTAGCGCGTTCCGCGCAACCCCGGGCTGAGTGATGAAATCCTTTCAGGATTTCCGGCGGCGGATGCGGGCGAGGCGTCATCTTGCGAGGTGGAACGCGACCTCCGGGCGCGTTTTCGTGGTCGAAGGAAAATCGTGTGATCGTTGGCGTGGGTAGGGCGAGGCGTCCCGCCGAGCCGCGCGCGCCTCTATCCGATTGGACCCACAGAAGCGGACTCCGCCGTCTCACGACGGCGGCTACGAGAACGCGCCTTCTTCCCGCTTGCCGCTTCCCTCGTCCCGCCCCCGGCTCGCCAGGGACGGCTTGCCCTACCTCGGAGACGCCGGACGCGTTGTGGAAGTTGATCGAAAGGAAATCGCGCCCGGAGGTCACGATCCACCTCGAAGACGCAAACAAGCTGAAGCTTGAACTCCAACGCGAGCGAGTTGTGTTGGAGTTCACGCTTCAGCGTGTCCCCGTTTCCCCCTTCGCGTCCTTTCGCGTGTTTAGCGGACCGATTCCCCGATTCACGTTCAGCGTTCCGCGTTTCCCCCAACTCTTAACTCTTAACTTTTAACTTTTAACTCTTCCTCGGCGCTGCCGACCGGTTTCACTCCGGGATGCCGGCGCGCGCTGGAGGTTCGAAGATCTTCGTCACCTTCCGCCACGCGCTTGTGGCTCCGAGCCCACCCGGACAAACCACTCGTATATTTTCATATTGTCACCCCAAACCGCCCGTTTGCCATCGGGTTTCATCAGCCAAACAACACCCGGATCTTCCTTTGCCCCCGTAAGCACATTCCATATCTCGCCTTCGCGCCACACTTCTCCTGTTGGCTTCTCCCCTTGCGTCACGATGACCTCTTTTAAGAGGCGAACGCGGTCACCGGCCATCAGACCGCACTTATATTTCCGAACGGTGTAGCTACCGATCAATTTCCATTTCTGTGTCATGAGAGGTGTCCCATTGGTGATGGAGTGTTGGAGTATTGGAGTATTGAGGAAGTGGAGTATTGGAGTGATGGAGTATTGGGGTTGCGGAGTGATGGGGTGCCGACGGCGTCGCAGGCATCGCTCACCGCAGCAGACGCCGAGGACCCGGAGAGCAAACGGTTCTGCATGTTATCTTGATTCAAACACATGGACGATTTCCGCGGGTATCAACGGTTGAGTGTCAGCCCGATAGTTTCCGCCATATTTCACCCGGGCGTCCCCATCGAATGCCGCCCAAAGGCGCTGTCTGACGAACAGCCCCACTATTCTTTCGGAGGCATCCCACCGAATCGTGACGTCCTCCTGGCGAAAGTCGGGGCTTCCGGTCACAACCTGAATTGCAGCAACCACCTTCCGACCTTCAGCGCCTTTTGTTTCGTATAGATAGAAGTATCCTGCCACACCGTCAAATTCAAAGACGCCGGCCAAATCTCCGGTCGTTCGCAACGCGCTCACAAACATCTCATTTGCAGCCATGAATTCCTCATTTGTCACGGACATCTGTCGGGAAGGTTCCTCAATCGCTCCGGGTCGCGTTCGAAACCGGATTGTTCGTGAGGTGCACCCATCGAACGAGACACAACTATCATGTCCTTGAAGTAACTGATAGACATGTAATCATACGTGTTGGCCAAAGACATTAGCAGATCGAACACCGTCTTCGCAGCGATTTCCTGCCGTATCTCAGCGTCAGTTCTTCCTGCGAAACCCGCACAATAAGGCATCCTCTCCATGAGGAACATCAGTGTATTCGACAAATAAACATCCGTTGCCTCACGATCAGCCTGGGTGGGATCCTCCCAATAAGTGCGTATTGTAAAACCAATGTGCTCCTCTCGGAGCCGGCGGTTGATGTGGTCGAGGATTGGCTCAAGTTTCAAAGGGACTTCGTTCGGCAGATGAACTTTCAAGTTCACCAGCTTCCTGTTCATCTGGTTGATATCATCTACAGGGATGAATTTCCCCCTCCCCTCAATAACACTCCACGACACGCGAGCGTGACTGGTTTGGTGGAGACTCGTGCAACATTGCAGAAAGCACGCTGCCATGGCGCACGCGCAGATCATTACTGAATCTGGTGAAACTGCCTTGATCATCTCTCGGTATCCTTACGGGTCTCGGCTCACGTCCCAACATCAGCCGTTCTTTTCATCTTTGCCTTCATCGCCCCACAGGGATGTGTGATCGCCGGCACAGCCTCGGGGTTCAACTCCAGATTTCTAATTGGGCTTCAACGTCTCCGAAGCGCCCGCTGCCGCTTCGCGAAGGATCACGCAGTTGTATTTTCGCGCATACTCATGCGCGATCGGCTGCAAGCGAAACTGTTCCTTTCCTCTTATGCAATCCGTAGTTCCTTTGATCATTCTCACACCGTGTTTCGCGGGAATCCGCGAGCCCGTAACATCTCCAGTAGCAACCGGGACGTGCTCCGCAAACCCCATGACGCTCAGAAGGCGCCTGTCCCCATGTCTGAGGGCGCTGATTGCATCGGCTTCCGGATTCGATTTTTCAATCTGCCTCAATTCAGCCAATTCCTCATCCGTTGCAACGATCTCAGGCCCAGGAAAGATCAGCGTGTAGAACACACTAACGGCAGCAAGTCCGGTGATCACTCCCGCAACAAACCAACCAAAGACCCATTTCTTACTCATCGGTTCAGTCCGGGCTGATGATCTTGTGTTCCAGCTCTTTCCCGCGCTCCGTGCCGGACACTTTGCCGCCGATTCCCTTGCTCGATCGGGATAATGCAATCACACCACAAACCGCTGTCAGAAGTCCCGCCGTTTCGGTCAACATGCTGATCGGGAACAACAGTCGCGCCGTTTCCTTGTTTATCTCTGCATTCAAATACGCGCTCAAAATCACCGGAAACCTTAGTATTTCCGTGACGGCCTCAAGACCGAAGCCAATCGCCAAGAGAAGAAGGCCGCGGGAAAACACTTTCCTGACACTGTAACCCAATATCCCCGTCGCAGCAGTACAGAGCACGATTGCAACCAAGCTGTAAATCAAAGCGTTCGTATACATTACATCACTTTCGCAGGCGTGTGTTCTTGCGGGAGTGGCCGGAGATTCACAACGGCCAGGCTGATGATGGCGGCAACGTTCAAAACAATCTCTGCGGGCCTGATCCACCTCGACACGGTGCTGAAAGCTGCAAACGTCTCCCCGCCAGGCATCACACTGACCACGTGTTGAACTCGGAGTTCGGCGACCAACCCCGTGCCATCAGTGAAAAAACCCAACAGGCTTCCAAGCCCAAGCAATAATAAACCGACCTTGTAGCGCCCCCTTATGCCATACAAAGCGGCTACGAGGATCACAGCATCTGCAATCACATAGGCTGCGCTAATGAACAGCATGTAGAAATTGAACATGGCCGCAAACATATGCTCTTGTCAGATGTCTGAGTTGACCTCGATGTGATTGCGTTCTCCCACGGCTTGTGACCTCGGTTTCCTCATTTGTCGCTGACGCCGATGCCCGATTTCGTTTCGCTGCCGTTTCACCGCCACCGATTTCGGGGGACATGATGGGTTGTTTGGGGTGAAAATCAAAGCCTGTTTTGGGGATGCAAAATGGCTTGCAAGCCCTGTGCGATGCGAGGGAAATAGCATGGTGACAAGGAACACTCACTTTTTTGTTCTAAGAAGACCTCTATGAAATTTCGGCTGGCAGTCTATGGCACAATGTCCGTCCTCACGTTGGCTTCTGTGACGCAGGCAAACGACGGATGGACCCTCAACGAGGGCGCGCGGATTCCTTTCCAACATCCCCTGCCTTCGATGCGCGCTGAAGGCCGGAAAAACGGCACCTATAACAACAAGGAAATGGGCATGCCCTGCATCCTGACAACAAAGGACGCCGCGCTCGGGGAGATGATGCAGCAACTGCGCAATGTGATCTGGGCCGACCGCCGTCTGGTCTTCATTGACGGCAAAAAACTCACGTGCAGCAACAACTGGATTCGCGACCACGTGCACGAGATGAAAGGGTATTGCCACTGGGAATACGAGCTGGGCTCCTTCCTGCAATTCATTATCGACACGCAGCGGGCGGACGGCTGCTATTTCGAGCTGATCAAGCAGATGGACGATTTCCACTGGAAAATGGTCAACCCCGATTGTTACAGGCTCTATCCGGAAGACAACCTCTCTCTCGTCCGCCTGGAGCTGGAGGCGGACATCGAATACCTTGTGGTCGAAGGCAGCCTGCAGTACTACCGCGTAACGGACGACGCGGCGTGGCTCAAAAGCGTCCTGCCAAAACTGGAACAAGGCATTAATTTCATCACCAGCGATCCCAAGCGCTGGGACAAAGAGCGCGGTCTGGTCAAGCGCGCCTTCACCATCGACACGTGGGATTTCACCTTCGACGCCCATTCGTCAACCAACCGCCGGATAGAAGCGAACACGCCCATGGCCATCATGCACGGCGACAATTCGGGCGTTTATCAGGCCATGAGCCAGTTGGCCTGGATGAACGACCGTTTCGGAGATACGCAAAAAGCCAGGGCGTGGAAGCATCGAGCGGAAACGATCAAGGCCAATATGTTCACCCATCTTTGGAACGGCAGATTTTTCATCCACCAGCTTCCTCTGGGGCACTCCGGTGTGGACAATCGGGAACACGAGCGTCTTTCGCTTTCCAACACCTACGACATGAACCGGGGCGTGACGACGGTGGCACAGTCGCGATCCATCATCCAGGAGTACATGCGCCGCAGAACGACAACCTCGGCCTTTGCGGAGTGGTTTTCGATCGATCCCCCGTATGAGCTTTTCGGCCGCTACAAACCAGGGGAATACGTCAACGGAGCCATCTCGCCCTTTACCGCAGGCGAGCTGGCCAAAGCAGCCTTTCAAAACGGCTATGAGAAATACGGGTGGGACATCCTTCTCCGCCTCCAAACCATGATGCGGCAAAACGACGGGAAAGTCTATTTCCTCTACTCGCCGAAGGACGGCCAGCCGCAGGGCGGCGGACCCAGCGCGTGGGGCGCAGCCAGCCTGCTCTCGGCCATCGACGAGGGTCTCGCCGGCGTCAAAGATGTCGGCAGCGGCTACGACGCCATCGCCTTCTCACCCCGTTTCCCTGTGACCGGCTACTCGGAGCTGCGCTACATCACGGGATACGAGAAAAGCGGGAAGGTGGTTGATATCCGCTATATTCAAACAGACGCGGGGATGCGTTATCATCTCCGTTCTCCGGCCCGCGAAATCCAGGCGCATATCCTGCTCCCCGATGGGAAACGTTGCTCTCATCTTTGGGTTGACGGCAAGGAACACGCCTTTACCGTTTCAAGGGTCGGGGACTCCGCCTACGTTGATTTCAACTGCAATCCGGGCGGAAAAGGAACAGCGAATCTGGAACTGTTGTTTTTACAGGGGCGACACTGATTAACGGGTGTGATTTAATGATGTGCAGAAGGTTTCGTTATTATGAGAATACATGAAAAGTTGGTCGCAGCCATGGCCCTCTGTTTCTTTGGAACAGGCCTGTTCGTTTTTTCAGCAGAACCAAACAAGAAAGCAACCGAAGATCATATTGAGGTGGTCCGGTATGCAAAATTCGGAGCCGTCGGAGACGGTGTGACCGATGATATCGAGGCCATAGTCCGGGCTCATGAATTCGCCAACCAGCACGGGCTGCCCGTAAAGGCCGACGAAGGGGCCACCTATTACATCGGGGGAAAGAACAAGACAGCTATCATCCAGACGGACACCGATTGGGGAATGGCCAGATTTGTCATTGACGACACCGCCGTCTTGAACCGCAATGCGCACATCTTCATTGTCCAATCTTCCCTGAAGCCGTTCGCGCTCAAGGGGATCTCTTCTCTCAAGAAGAGTCAGCCCAGAATCGAAGCTTCGCTGCCCGGAAGCTGTCTCATCAGCGTTTCCAATTCTCGTGTCAAACACTTCATCCGGTTCGGATTGAACCAGAACAATGGCTCCCCGCAAACCGACGCCTTCATTGCGGACAAGGACGGCCGGATTGATACGAACACGCCGATCATTTGGGATTTCGACCCGATCACAAGAATCACCGCCCATCCGATGGATAAGACGCGGCTGACCATCACCGGCGGACGGTTTACCACGAAAGCCAACACTGACGAATCGAGATACAGCTACTACAGTCGGGGGATTGGGATTAGGCGTTCAAACGTCGTGGTCGATGGAGTGGAGCACCGCATCACTGGCGAGGGAGAGCATGGCGCGCCGTACGGCGGATTTATTAACATCAACTCTTGTGCCAACGTTACGGTACGAAATTCAACCCTCACCGGGCACAAGACGTTTGTGACGATCGGCTCGGCGGGCAAACCGGTCAGCATGGGGACTTACGACATTTCCCTCAACCAGGCGCTCAACATCGCCTTCATAAATTGCAGTCAGAGCAATGACATCAAGGACCGCAGCCGCTGGGGCATCATGGGCTCCAACTTCTGCAAGAACCTCCTTCTCGATAAGTGCAACTTCTCTCGTTTTGATGCCCATCAAGGGGTCGCCAACGTTACAATCCGCAATTCGACGCTGGGCCATGCGGGGATCAACGCCATCGGCTTTGGCACGCTGGTCGTGGAGAACAGCACGGTTTACGGAAGCAGTTTCATCAACCTGCGCTCCGATTACGGCAGCACCTGGCAAGGCGAGTTCATTATCAAGAACTGCGTTTTCGTTCCCTCCTGCGGCAGACCCGCCACGGCGGCTCTGATCAGTGGATCCTATTCGGGCCAGCACGACTTCGGTTATACCTGCTACATGCCTAAACAGATTGCCATCGACACGCTGCGGATCGATGACACCCATCATCCCGATAAATATCGCGGGCCGGCCATTTTCTCCAACTTCAACGCGAAGTTTACAGACGATTCCTACAAGGAGAAATACCCGAATGTTAAGACCGAAAAGGTGGTTTTGAAAAATGTAGCCACCGCCAGCGGCAAACCTCTGAGACTCAGTGATAATCCCTTCATGTTTAAAGGCGTGAAGGTGGTCATCCCATAATAAGCATCGGGTTATCCAATAAGTTAATGCTGGAACCAGTCCCAGCCATACTTCTATAGGCCGGGCCCCCGACCCGGCGATCATCATCATGAACGATCGCCACGTGAGGGCATGTGGCCTACATCGAAATCCATCTTCCACAATGCGTGTCAACGCGTTCAGATGATTCAACCCCATTGGGGTAGATCATTGTTTGGACGTATGACCCAGGGTAGCGCGTGCCGCGCAACCCCGGGCTGAGTGATGAAATCCCTTCAGGATTTCCGGCGACGGATGGTGAGATGAACACTACAGTGGGACAGGCATCTTGCCTGTCTATGGATGATGATTGGACAGGCGGGACGCCTGTCCCACTTTGTTGGCGTTCTCTCCGCGCTCTCCGCGCCTCTGCGGTGAATCCGTCTCCACCGCTTCGCGTTTCGCGCTTTCCGCGTCCCGCCTGTCCCACGTTTGATTGACGCGCCGCCGGCCTCGTGACAATCTCTGTGCCTCAAGGTGAAACCGGTGGGCAGCCGCATCGGCCCGCCGGGGTGAAGCAAACATACAGTCAGGGAGCTGGAATCATCATGTATCTCTGGAATACGAAGGCACTGGCCAAAGAACTCCGCGACGGCACGCTCACCGAGCGGGAGCGCATGAAGTATTTCCTGCTGTTCATGACGCTGATAGCCGTGGGCTCAGACAACTTGTTCAGCCATCCAGAGCCGATTTCATCTGCGAGGATCATCCTGTCCGCCATCAACATCATCGCCACGGTCGGGGGTACCTATGGCGCTTATCGCATCAATCGCGCCGGGGATGACAGAGACTTCATCGCCCGCGCCATTTGCCTCTCGATACCCCTTACCATACGCATCTTCGGACCTATTCTAGGCGTTTGGGGCGCATGCGAATTACTTCTTTGGATTGTCGGGGAAGCGGCCCCTGAATCGTCAGAGCCACAGACGGGCTGGGTTAGCATTATTATCGTGCTCATCTTCGAGGTTGTGTACTATTGGCGTCTTTGGCACCACATCGCCTGGGTTTCGAGACCCCAGGCGCCGCCGGACACGCTCGCGGGAGTAAACTCACGCAAGTTCGGCTGCTGGCTGGCCGGCATCGCGGTGGCGCTGTTTCTATGTGCGGTTCTGGGGATTGGGGTCGCTGCGACCTTCCTGTGCGAGCGTGGCATCAATAAGTCCCGCGAAGGTGTCTGGGACGAAGCCATTACCCACTTCACTCAAGCCATCCGACTGTCTCCCCAATACGCCCCCGCCTACTACGAACGCGGCGTGGTCTTCTCCCGCCAAGGTGATCATGACAAGGCGATCGCTGACTTTGACAAAGCCATCGAACTCGACCCGAAAAACGCCCGCGCCTACTACTACCGGGCTATCGCCTACAACAACAAGGATGATTGTGCCAGGTGATTGCCGACTGCACCCGCGCCATCGAGCTCGACCCCCGATACGGCCACGCCTACTGCTTCCGTGGCATGGCCCGCTGCAGCAAAGGTGATTATGACAAGGCGATTGCTGACTTGGACAAAGCCATCGAACTTGATCCGAAAAACGCCCGCGCTTCCTACTGGCGCGGACTCGCCTACTGCTGGAAAGGTGATTATGCCAAGGCCATCGCTGATTGCACCCGCGCCATCGAGCTTGATCCGGAAGACGGTCGTGGCAGTTACTACCGTGCCTGTGCCTATTCCATGCAACACCGTTGGAGCGACGCGCAGGCCGATTTGCGCCGGTGTTGTGAATGGGCGGACTCGAAGATGCAGGATTACGCGCACTTGATGCTCTGGGTCGTCGGCTCGCAGTGGGGCCAGAAGGAGGCTGCGGACAAGGAACTCGCGGCTTACTTTGACAAGCGCGACAACGCCGCCGACCCGTGGCCGGCTCCGATCGCGGAGTTCCTGCTCGGCAAAATCAGCGAGGGCAATCTGATGGCGGCGGCGGCCTCGCCTGACGCAAGCAAAGAGCAGGCGCGGCGCACGGAAGGATGGTATTACGCGGGCATGAAACGGCTGCTGTCGGGTGACAAGGCTGCCGCGGCCGACTGTTTCCGAAAATGCGTGGCGATGGGTCGGAAGGGCCGCGTGAATTATTACTGCGCCCAAGCCGAACTGAAGGCGCTCGGCCTGTAGGGCGGATGACTTTCATATGGAGCTGGCAGAGATAATGCCATTGACTGCAGAGTTGTGTTGAAGACCATGACATCGGATTGAATCTCATGAGCTCACCGGACATCCCGCCCGTCATTGTGCCCGCGACACCCAAGAGGAAACACGGGCGGTTGTTCTACGGCTGTCTGGCCAGCATCGGGCTGGTGGTGTTTCTGTCGCTGAGCGCTGTCGTGATATGGATGATGGCCGTGACCTGTTTCTACGAGACCGGCCTCGATAAGCGCCGCGAAGGCGACTGGGACAGCGCCATCACCCACCTCACTCTGGCCATTCAGCTGAGTCCCAAACACGCCGACGCCTACCGCGAACGCGGCGTTGCCTTCCACCGCAAAAATGATTATGACAAGGCGATCGCTGACTTTGACAAAGCTATCGCGCTCGGCTCGAAAGACGCCGTCGCCTACTGCGAACGCGGCGTCGCTTACAGCTGGAAAGAACAAACCGACCGGGCGATTGTGGACTATGGCAAAGCCATCGCGCTCGATCCCAAATACGCCCGCGCCTACCAGAACCGCGGCATTGCCTACAGAGCCAAAAGACAGTATGACCTCGCGATCGCTGACTTGAACAAAGCGATCGAACTCGATCCCAAATCCGCCCTCGCCTACTTCGAACGCGGCATCGCCTGCACTCGGAAAGACCAGAACGACCGGGCGATGGCCGACTTTGGCAAAGTGATCGAACTCGATCCAAAATACGCCCGCGCCTATTACAGGCGCGGCATCGTCTACAACACGAGATGCCAGTACGACCAGGCAATTGATGAGTTTGACGAGGTCATCAGGCTCGAACCCACGCACGCCCGCGCCTATTGTGGCCGCGGCGCGGCCTTCATCGGCAAGAAGGATTACGACCAGGCGATGGACGACTTGACCAAAGCCATCGCGCTCGAACACGAATGCGCGCGCGCTTACCGAAACCGCGGCGTCGCCTACAACAACAAAGAGCAGTATGACCGGGCGATTGCTGATTTTGACAAATCCATCGAACTCGACCCGGAAGACGCCACCGCCTACCGCCAACGCGGCGTGGCCTTCCTCAGCAAGCGGGATCATGGCAAGGCGATCGTTGATTTGAACAAAGCCATCGAACTCGATCCGAAAGACGCCACCGCCTATTACAGCCGCGGCATCGCGCACTCTTGGGAAGATGATGACAAAGCGATTGCCGACTACACCCGCGCCATCGAGCTCAGCCCGAAATACGTCGACGTTTACGGCTGCCGCGGCGTCGCCTACAGCCGCAAGGATGACTATGACCAGGCCATCGCCGACTGCACCCGCGCCATCGAACTCGATCCCAAATCCGCCTGGGCCTACAGCGCCCGCGGCGGCGTCCAGCAGTGGAAAGGCGACCCGGATGCGGCGATGGCCGACTACACTCACGCCATCGAGCTCGACCCGAAGTATGCCCGCGCCTACTACAAGCGTGGTCTCAACCGCGGCGGAAAAGGTGATTATGAGAAGGCGTTGGCTGACTGCACCCGCGCCATCGAGCTTGACCCGAAAGACGGCGACGCCCGTTACCACCGGGCCTGTGTTCATTATATGCAACACCGTTGGAGCGACGCGCTGGCCGATCTCCGCCGAAGTTGCGAATGGGGTGACTCGACGACGCGGGATTGGTCATACTTGAGGCTCTGGGTGGTCCGCTCGCAGTTGGGCCAGAAGGAGGCCGCGGACAAGGAACTCGCGGCTTACTTTGACAAGCGCAGCAAGGCCGTCGACCCGTGGCCGGCTCGGGTCGCGGAGTTCCTGCTCGGCAAAACCCGCGAGAGCGATCTGATGGCGGCGGCGGCCTCGCCTGACGCAAGCAAAGAGCGGGAACAGCGTGCGGAAGGATGGTATTACGCGGGCATGAAACGGCTGCTGTCGGGTGACAAGACTGGCGCGGCCGACTGTTTCCGAAAATGCGTGGCGATGAATCGCAAGGGCCGCGTGTATGATTACTGCGCCCAAGCCGAACTGAAGGCGCTCGGCCAGTAGGGAGGATGACTTGGAGCCGACGACCGTCGGCGCCTGCAAGTAGCCGCGTCACTCCGTGACGCGCCTGGAGTTTGGCTATCCCTGAGAGAGGAAAAGGGCACCAGCGAGAGGATTGGGGGATTTTGGGTGGCTCTGGTCTGTGGAAGAACCTGCCCAGAAGCC
>JBAZIR010000076.1:0-18040 GCA_041651735.1 Verrucomicrobiia bacterium
GGCTTCATGGTGGACCGGACGGCGGCACATTCAGGCTCGTGCAGCGCGCGCATCGGCGAGGCCACATTACCGAGCGTGACGCTCCCGCTGAACCGGCCCCTGGCCGCAGCCACGCGGCCGCGCACCGCGCCGGCGGGCATCGAGTGCCGGCCGTTCCACATCCGTCCTGGCCAGCGTTACACGCTCAGCGCATGGATCAAAGCCGCCGAACCGGGCACGCGCGTGACGCTGCGGTTCTTCGAATGGGCCGACGAAGGCGGTGACTCGCCCGGCAACCGCAACGAGCGCAAGGCCACGGTGAACGCAACGACCACGTGGGCGCGGTATCAAGTCAGTGGCACCGCGATGCCGGCGATGTGGGAGGATTACGTCGCGCGGATTGTGCCGAGCGGGACGATATGGCTCGATGACGTGCAGATTGAGGAAGGCGATGCGAGCGATTACCAACCGGCGCATCGGGTCGAAATCGGGGCCGAGACGCCGACACGATGGTGTCGCGTTGGAGAGAACGTCGAGGTGACGGCGCATGCCACAGGCGACACGATGCTGCGTTACACGCTGGAGGATCTCTGGTCGCGGCCAGTGACAACGCTTTCACGACCGGCAAAAGCTGGCGTCCCGGATCGGACGACTTTTCGGCCAAAAACACCGGGCATGTATCGTGTGCGCGTGCAGGCTGACGATTCGCCGGTGACTGGCGAAGTGTGGTTCGGCGTGTTCCCGAAACGCGACCGGAAACTGCGGACCCATTCGATGTTCGGCACCCATGTGACCGCGACCACGCCGGAGCCGACCAACACGCTGCTCGCGTCGGAAGCGATGGGCGCGCGCTGGGTGCGGTTGCACGACTTCGGCGACTTTTGCCATTGGCGCGTTGTTGAGCCGGACAAAGGGCAATGGGTGTGGCGTGACGCAGAGATCAACGAACTGCGGAAACGCGGTTTTGCAATCATGGCGAACCTCGGCCATCCGCCGCTTTGGGCAGGGCGGCCACATCCGAAAGATCAGGACCACGGCAGTTGGACGAGCGCGCCGCCTCGCGATGTTGCCGAGTGGGAAGACTACGTGTTCCGCACGGTCGAGCACTTCCGGGATCGCATTCGCCACTGGGAAGTGTGGAACGAGCCGTATGGGCGGGGTTTCTTCGCCGGCACGCCGGAAGAATACGCGGAACTATTGAAGGTCGCTTATCGCGCCATCAAACGCGCCGATCCGCAGGCGGTGGTTATTGGCGGGTGTTTCTCGTCATACGCGGCTGAGTGGACGCGGCGTGTGCTGGCGCAAGACGCGCTCAACTTCATGGATGCCCTTTCCTATCACGTTTATTGGAGCCCGGCGGTGACAGAGCCGAAGGCGCCGGGCGAACCGGCGTTCATCGAGCAGGAAGTGCGTCACTTCGTGGAACAGATGCAGGTGCACGGCAAGCCGAAGCCAATCTACATGACCGAGGGCGGTCTTCGTTGCCCGCCGTTTGCATCGTGGCTGCCGCAGGAGGGTTTCAGTCGCGGCGCGCCTTTTGGCTCGAGAGCCGGCGCTACCAGGAACCTGACCGGTGCGGATGCCGCGTGCGGCCTGGTGCGAGGCATGGTGCAGATGCTTTCCTCCGGCGTGGTCAACATCTGTTACTATTACACAGGCGGTGTGCGTGGCGCGTTGCCGTGGTTCTCGACGATGGCCAATGGCTATTATGTTCTGATGGATTACGACGGCCGGCCGAAGCCGACGATGATGGCTTACAGCGCGTTGGAACAGCAACTCGACGGGGCCAAGTCTGCCGGCAAGCGCGAACAGAACGGCCTGACGGTTCACCTCTTTTCCAAAGGTCGCGGCTCTGTCGCAGTGGTCTGGAGCGAACAATCGCGAGTGTTGACGGCCAAAGGCACGAGTGTACTCGACCTGATGGGCAATCCGGACTCAACTCGCACTCTGAAACCGGGCGAGCCGGTTTATGTGATTTCACCTCGGCTCACGCCGGATCAGTTGTTCGAGACGTTGGGCAAATGACGTGACGAGGCTGGGAATGTTGCGGGCCGGTGCGGTTGAACAGGGTTCACCGCGATGACCGCACGACCTTGTCCGGTTTCTGTGAGATGCGCAGGTTATCGAGGTAGAACGCCGTATCGGTCGCAGCGGTGCTGCTGAAACCGAGCCAGTGGACTTCGTGGAAGTTGCTGCCGGAAATCGGCAGGTCGCTGAAAACCTGCGGCACACCGCCGCGCGGCGTCAGCGTGAGCTTGAATGTGCGCGGGGCGTTCTTACCGAGGGCCGCCTCGATCTCGACGTGAAACCATGTGCCAGCCGGCATCCGTGCCAATGTCTTGCCGCCCACGATGACCCCGCCGCTGCCGCTGAAGCTGACGCTGGGGCCGATGTTGTGCGGATACACCGTACTGTCGCGCCACTCGGTGCCGAACTGTGCTTCCGGCGCGAGCCATACATCAAAGCTCTCGCGCACGATGCCGCTAGTCATGTGAGGCTGGTAATAAAAATGCGGCTGCCACGTGGGCTTGAGCGTCTTCGAGTCGGTGATCTTTAGGCTGTGTTTGCCATTGGCGGCGCGCTCGTCGCTGACACGGATGGAAGCGCCGTTTGCCTCGCCGTCCACGCGCGCATTGGTTGGCGGCAAACCCATGGCAGTCTTCTCGAAGTCGTCATTCACCGCCAGCGGTTTCGGCGCGGGTGGCGGCGGTGGCAACGGATGGACACGGCAGCGGGCGTGGCGCGCTTCGTTAACCCACGCGGGATCGCCATAGAGGCCCACGCGGCTCGTGTCTATCGGTTGGAAGCCAAGCGCGAGAGCGGGAGATTTGGGTTTGAGGTGGAAATCCCGGCGCGCGGCGTTGGCGAATTGGGGGTCGGCAATGAGCGAGTGGCGGTCGAGGCCAAGCGTCTGCCACTCCACAAACGCGTGCCGGTAGAAACGGAGTTGATCGGCGCCGCCGGTGTGCCAATAGAGGTTCTCGTCCCAGTCACCCGGAGGTTCCTTCGCTGCAAGCCGCTCGTTCAGCGAACGCTCGCCGTGCGGGATGAGCAGCGTGCCCTGCGTCAGGAAGACGATGTTATTGCGCAGTGTGCTCGGCCGTTTCTCCGAGTAAGGCCAGAGTGCCTGGTTGGCCGAGAATGCGAAAATGTTGTTGCGGATAAGATGGGCGTGGCCGCCGTTGTTGAACATGAGGCCGCCGCTGAGCGTGTTGAAAACGACGTTGCTTTCGATGAGGTAGTCACCGGTCCGGCCGTCGAGGTAAACACCCCAACCGAGCGCGGGCTGCTCGTAGGGCCACAAGTCATGAAGGACGTTGTTACGAATGACGCTGCCGGGCGAAACACCGAGTGTGTAGATGAGACCCGCGTCGCTGAGGGTGCCGTGGACGCAATCGTGAATATGGTTAAACTCGATGACGTTGTGATGAGTGCGGTTGGTTTCGAGACCCCAGCTCCAGCCGATGCTCATGCCACTGTAAAGCAGGTCGTGAATGTCGTTGTGCGAAATCCGATTGTGGCTGCTCTGCGCCACCCAGACGCCAACGCCCGCCGCATAAACCCGGCCGCCGTCAAAAATGTGATTGTTATCCACAAGTGTGCGGCTTGATTCGGCCGTGTCGGTCTTCGCCATGCGATCCTCGCCAACGCGCACCCCGCCCGCGCCGAGGTCGTGAAGACGGTTCTGCTGAATGCGGCAGTCTTTGCAGCCGCGCCGGAACCAGACGCCATAGGTGCCGACGTGCGCCGCCTCGCAACGCTCGAACACGCAGTTGAGCGCCCCGTCGGCCATCACCGCTGCAGGCACCTCGACCGCCGCCTGCGTGCTGCTATTGCCCTTCGGGTTCAGGACCCAATCGCTGTGATGAAAGGCCAGCCCTTGCAGCGTGACGCGCTCGACGAATCGACCTTCGTCAGCATTGCCGGCGAGCCGGACCAGCTCGGTGAGCCGGGGCGCAACCACCTCGGTCTTGCCGAGCCGCTCGCCGGGCATGGGCCAGTAGCTGAGCACGCCGGTTTCGCGGTTCAGATACCACTCGCCGGGCTGGTCGAGCAGTTCGAGCGCGTTCTCAACATAATAACGCTGATTCTTCTCCCAGTAACCGATGCACCACCATTCCTTCAACGGCGCGGCGAACGTGACGACGTTCGAGACGGTGTTCACGGATTTCAGCGGATGGATCGAGGTTTCCCACGAGTGCATGAGCACGACGTTCACGTCACCGAGCCGCGCCCACGGCTGGAGGTCGCCCGGCTTGAAGACAAACTTGTCGCGGGCGATTTCCTTGCCGTGCGCGTCACGAGGTCCCGGCAGTTGCGAAGCGATGCGGTGGTAGCCGGTGTTCGGTGAACGCGCCCGCTGGCGGCGCTGGCCGTTGACGAAAAGCTGCCGGAAATACCATTGCCCGGCTTTCACTTCAGGAATCTCCGCCTCCCACAGCTTGCCGTTCCGGTGAAACCCGGTCACGACGCGCCCGCCGCTGAAGACGGGCTTCTCTTTCTGATATGCCGCGAACGTCACACCCGAATCCCGCGGCTCCAACACAAAGGACGCGTCGAGACGGTAGACGCCGCCACGGACATGGACGGTAATGGAATTTCTGTTCTCTGTTCTCTGATCTCTGATCTTGCGGGTGGCATCGCGCGCGCCGGTGAGCGTCGCAAGGGGCCCGTCGGTGCGGTCGGCGTTTGGCGCAGACAGCCGGCCCGACCACGTGTCGTTGCCGGTGGTGGCGACATAGAGATCGAGCGGCTTGGCGGATTCGGAAGCAAGAGTTGCCGCCGTGAGGAATATCATCCATCCCACGACGCCGAGGATTCTGGCGCAGTTGGTTCGCATGCTCAATTCAACCCAAAGCCGCGCGGCTCGCGATGATCGAGTTCCGCCCGGCGGTTATTCTTCCACTCGCAGCACGAACGCCTTGGCCGCGCTCATCTCATGGCCTTCAATGCTTGCGATGGCGGCCTGGATGCCTTTCTCCTTCGCAAGGTGGGTCACGATCGAGATTGTCGCGGGACGCTTGCCGGAATCGTCGCTCTGGTGCTGGATCATCGAGCGGATGGAGACGCCCTGGTCGGCAAGCGCGTGGCCGATGGTGGCCATCGCACCCGGCCGGTCGGCCATCGTGAAACGGATATAGTAATGGGTCTCCAGCGCGTCCATCGGCTTGATGGCCTTCGCGCCGGGCTGGACACGGAGGCGGCCGTCGCGCCAGCGGCTGAAGCGGCTTTCGTCCGCCGCCAGCGCCATCAGGTCGCTGATGACAGCGGAACTGGTGGCATCCGCGCCTGCGCCGCGGCCGTAATACATGGTCGTGCCGATGGGCCGGCCATCCACGAGGACGCCGTTGAAGACGCCGTTGACCTTGCCGAGCGGCGAGTCGAGCGGGATGAGCGTCGGATGCACGCGCACCTCGGCAGCCGCGCCGGCGGCGGCGCGCTTGGCGATGCCGAGCAGTTTGATCGTGTAGCCCATCTCGTGTGCGGCCTGGATGTCGGCCGGTTCGAGCTGCGTGATGCCTTGTGTGAAAACGTCCTTAAAGCGGATGTCCATGCCGAATGCCAGCGAGGCAAGAATGGCAATCTTGTGCGCGGTATCGTAGCCCTCGATATCGTAGGTCGGGTCCGGCTCGGCGTAACCGTGGGACTTGGCCTCGTCGAGCGCCTGCGAGAACGGCATCTCCCGCTCGCCCATGCGGGTGAGGATGTAATTGCAGGTGCCGTTGAGGATGCCCTGGACGCTCGTCAGTTCGTTGGCGCAAAGGCCCTGCTGCAGCGCGCGGATGATCGGGATGCCGCCGCCCACGCTGGCCTCGAAAAGCAATCCGACGTTCTTCTCTTCCGCCAGCGCCATCAGTTCCGGCCCGTGGACGGCCAGCAACGCCTTGTTGGCGGTGACGACGTGCTTGCCGGCGCGCAACGCGCGTTCAACGAACGTGCGCGCCGGTTCCAGACCGCCGACGAGTTCGATCACGGCTTCGATTTCCGGGTCGTTGATAAGGGTCATGGCGTCGCCGACGATCTGCTCCGGCCGATACGGCGCGTTGCGTTTCGTGACGGTGTCCTTGTCGGCAATCGTCTTGAGGACGATCGGACGCGGCAGGCGCGAACGGATGAGTTCGGCGCGCTCGGCCAGCGTGCGCACGACGCCGCTGCCGATGTTGCCGAAACCGATGAGGCCGATGACCAATGGTTTGCTCATGACGCCACCCTTTCTACCCTCCGCGCGGCGGTTGTCCACTAAATCTTCGCGGCTCTTCTGACGATCACTTCAACGGCGTGGGGCCGTCCCAAAACCGCAAAAGAAAACCGCTAAAGAAACCCTTGCGTTCGGGGGCGGAGTGGCCTATAAACCGCGCTCCTTTTTCCGCAGCCCGTGGTCGGGCGGCGAGAGCGGCAGACGCCGCGGCTGGAGCCAGAAGGAATTGAACAATCAAAGATAGAAAGTCGTATCACCGCCTCTCAGGCACGCCCGTTGCGGCGCGTGGTCGTCCCCCCGTATGCCAACTGACAAGGAAAAATCCAAGTCCAACCATCCCATGCACGAGCTGTTCGCGAAGACCGCCCAGGCCTTCACCGAAGGCAGCGTCGTCAAGGGTCGTATCATCGAAATCCGTCCCGACGCCGTCGTCGTGGACATCGGTTACAAGAGCGAAGGTAACATCCCCGTACACGAATTTATTGATCCCGCGGCCGTTCACGTTGGCGACGAGATCGAAGTGCTGCTGGAAAAGCTCGAAAACGAAGAAGGCACCGTTGTGCTTTCGTACGAAAAGGCCGAAGCCAAGAAGAACTGGGACCGCATTATTGTCATTTGCAACGAAGGCGGCACGGTCTCTGGCAAGGTCAAGGCTGTCGTCAAGGGCGGCATGATCGTGAACATCGGCGTCGAGGCATTCCTGCCGGCATCGCAGGTGGACGTCATCCCGCCGAGGAACATCCAGGAATTTGTCGGCCAGACCATCGAGTGCAAGGTCGTCAAGATCAACCAGGACCGGCACAACATCGTCCTGTCCCGCCGCGAGTTGATCGAGCAGCAGCGCAACGAAAAGCGCAAGAAGCTCTTCGCCGAGCTGCAACCCGGCATGGTTGTCCACGGCGTGGTCAAGAACATCACCGATTTTGGCGCGTTCATCGACCTGGACGGTCTGGACGGCTTGCTCCACATCACCGACATGAGCTGGGGCCGCATCAATCACCCCAACGAGGTTTGCAAAGTCGGCGACATGCTGGAAGTGGTCGTCCTCGACGTGAACCGCGAAAAGGAGCGCGTGTCGCTCGGCTTGAAGCAGCGCTCGCCTGATCCGTGGGACAGCATCGAGAACAAGTATCCGGTCGGCATGAAGGTCAAGGGCAAGGTGGTCAACATCGTGCCTTACGGCGCGTTCGTGGAACTGGAAGAAGGCGTCGAGGGTCTTGTCCACGTCAGCGAACTCTCCTGGACCAAGCGCATCGCGCGGCCCAGCGACGTGCTGGCCGTGGGCGACGTTGTCGAGGCGGTCGTTCTTCAGATCGCGCGCGACGACAAGAAAATCTCCCTCGGCATCCGCCAACTCGAACCGAACCCGTGGAGCAAGGTCGCCGAGAAATACACGACCGGCACCCACGTCAGCGGTGTGGTCCGCAACCTCACCAGCTATGGCGCGTTCGTGGAGATCGAGGAAGGCATTGACGGCATGGTCCACGTCAGCGACATGAGCTGGACGCGGAAGATCAACCACCCCAGCGAGCTGCTCAAGAAGGGCGACAAAGTGGACGCAGTCGTCCTCGAAGTGGACGGCGCGCAACAGCGCATTTCGCTCGGCCTCAAACAGCTCGGCGAAGACCCGTGGAAGCAGATCGCGCAGAAATACAAGGTCGGCGACATCGTCGAGGGCAAGGTCACCAAGCTCGCCAGCTTCGGCGCGTTCATCCAGTTGCAGGATGACATTGACGGTCTGGTCCACATCAGCCAGGTCAGTGAAGAGCACGTCGAGAAGATCAAGAACGTGCTCAAGGTCGGCGACAATGTCCGCGCCCGTGTCATCAAGATCGATGGCTCCGAGCGCCGCATCGGCCTCTCCATCAAGGCGGCCAACTACAACGCCGAGCAGCTTGAAGCGGCTCGTGAGGAGTTCGACAAGCTCAAGCCTGGCGAAGACATGGTCGGTCTCGGCGAGGCGTTCGAGGAAGCCGAGAAGAAGCAGGTGGAAGACAAGAAGGACGAAGGCAAGAAGTAGCCGTCCTCCAAACGACAGATTGCGAAAGGCTCCGGTGGCAACACCGGAGCCTTTCGTGTTTTAGGGCGCGCTGGCTGCCAACACACACTGGCAACGCGGACGCCAGCCTCCATGTGGGCCGCGACAAATGACACGCCGCCGGGAGAAAAACTTTGACAGGTCTTGGACGATGGCTATACTGCGCCGAAATTGAGAGGTTATTATGGCTGAGACTCCTTCGGCGGGCGACGCAGTCAAACAAGAAAAGAAAGACACGGTGCGCATCACATTGCCACCTCGGCCGGTGCCGCCATCGGCTGCCGGTGCGGCTGCTGGGCCATCCGCCACGGGAGGAACGCCAAAGCTTGGCGCCACGGTAGCAGCCATGCCGGTCGTGCCGAAGAAAGAGACATCGCGGCTGAAGAAAACCACAGGCAGTGTTCCCGGCGCCACCAAACCGGCCGCGCCTGTTGTTCCGCCGCCCACCATCCGCGCCCAACCCATCGGACAGGTTCCGTCCACCGTCACAGCCGCGGCGGCTCCTACCGCGACCACAGCTTCACCGGTGGCCCAGCCTGCGTCGTCGTCCTCTGCCACGTCTGTGTCAAAGCCCACGGTCAAGTTGCAGACGGCGGATATTCCCAAGATTCCTTCGCCGCCTCTCGCGCCCGGTTCGGCTGTCTCGGCGCCTGCTCCAGTCCAGATGATAGCGGGTGGACCGACGCTGGTGGACTTGATATTGAGCATCTTGGTGGTGCTCGTTTCCGGCATAGCGGTCTGGTCTTTGCTGAAGGCGCACTTGGGTTAAACCGCGAAGCTCCGTGCAGGCATTCCCCGGCGGGACGTCGTCGTTCAAAGGATTTTGATTTATGGCAAGCTCCAACATCGTTCAAATCACCGCTGCCAATTTCGATGCCGAGGTGCTGAAATCCCCCCTGCCGGTGCTCGTGGATTTCTGGGCTCCGTGGTGCGGCCCCTGCAAGATGATCGCCCCGGTGCTCGATCAACTGGCCGTCGAGTTCGACGGCAAGGCCAGGATCGCCAAGTGCAACGTGGACGACGCCAACGAACTGGCTGCGCAGTATCGCGTCACGAGCATCCCGGCTTTGATCATGTTCAAAGGCGGCCAGGTTGTCGCGCAGGCCGCGGGCGCGAAGCCGAAGAAAGAACTCCAGAAGTTGATCAGCGAAAACCTTTGATTGCCCCGCACGACGGCGCTTGTCGCTCCGTGCTTCACAGGAGGATTTGCCGTGCGCTACGCCATCTGTAACGAAACCTTCGCGCCAGCCGAGAAGATGCCGTGGGAACCCTGGCCTTTCGAGAAACAGTGCCGCTGCGCCGCGCAGCTCGGCTACCACGCGTTGGAACTCGCGCCGTTCACCTTCAGCCACGACGTCCGCACAATCTCCGCCGACGAGCGCAAGAAGCTCCGCGACGCCGCCGCTGCCGCCGGTGTCAAAATCATTGGCCTGCACTGGCTGCTTGCGTTCACGAAAGGTTTCCATCTCACCTCGCCCGACCGCGCCGTGCGCGAAGCCACCGCCCACTACGGCGAGGCGCTCGTTGATTTCTGCGCCGACCTCGGCGGTGATGTGCTGGTGTGGGGTTCACCCAAGCAGCGCGACTTGCAGGCGGGCGTGGAGATCGAGCAGGGCATGGAGTTCGCCGCCGGAGTCTTCCGCGCCATCATGCCGCGGGCCGCGGCGCGCGGGGTGACGATTGCCATCGAGCCGCTGGGCCGCCCGGACACCAACTTCATCAATACCGCCAAGCACGGCCGCCGGCTCGTCAGCATGGTGAACTGCCCGAACTTCGCGCTGCACCTCGACGTGAAGGCCATGTGCGACGAAGGCCGGCCGATCCCCGACATCATCCGCGAATCGCGCGGCGTCGTACGGCACTTCCACGCCAACGACCCGAACCGGCGCGGCCCCAACACCAGCGGCCTCGACCACAAACCGTTTGTCGCCGCGCTGCACGAGATCGGCTACGACGGATACGTCTCCGTGGAAGTTTTCAAATACGACCCCGACCCCGAAACCATCGCGCGCCAGGCCATCGAGTATCTGAAGAAGGTTTACGTCTGAACCGAAGCGATCCGGCGGTCTCGGCGCGGCGGGGCTTGATTTTTTTGCATCCACTTTCCGCCGGTTCCCGGTAGACTCCGCGGCCATGTTCATCAAACTGAAGTGCCTTGGGATCGCAGCGGCAGTTCTTGCAACAACCGTCTTCGCCAGCGAATGGCCGTGCTGGCGCGGACCACAACTCGACGGCGTTTCAGACGAGACGAACATCCCCACCCGCTGGAGCAGTGGCACCAACGGCACACAGAACATCGCGTGGAAAGTCGCGATTCCCGGCACGGGGCACTCCTCGCCGATCATCTGGGGCGACCGCGTTTTCGTGACGACCTACGTCCCCGACGGGGACAAGCGCATGCTGCTCTGCCTCGACCGGCGCAGCGGCAAGACACTCTGGGAGCGGACCGTGCTGACCTCGCCGCCAGAGAAGATGAACCGGCTCAACAGCTACGCCAGCGGCACGCCCGCCACCGACGGCCAGCGCGTCTGGGTCGCATTCCTGCAAAAGCCGAACATCGTCATCGCCTGCTATGACATGGAGGGCAAGGAACTCTGGCGCAAATCGCCCGGCACGTTCGCCTCCAAGCACGGGTTTTGCAGCTCGCCGGTGCTTTACAAAGACCTCGTCATCCTCAACTGCGACCAGGACGACGTGGCATGGATCGTGGCGTATGAGAAGAACACGGGCGTCGAGCGTTGGCGCACGGATCGCCCGAATCGCACGCGTTCCTACTGCACGCCGATCATCGTCGAGGCCGCCGGCAAAACGCAGATGGTCCTCAGCGGCAGCGTGTGTGTTGCCAGCTACGATCCCGCCACCGGCAAACAACACTGGCTCATGGACGGCCCCACCGAACAGTTCGTCGCCAGCCCGGTTTTCGCCGAAGGCGTCTTCTTCATCAGCGGCGGTTTCCCGGAGCGACATTTCGTCGGCATCCGGCCGGATGGCACGGGCAACATCACCCAGACGCACATCGCCTGGCGCCACAAGCTGGATGCGAAAGTGGTTTCCTACGTGCCGTCGCCGATCGTATGCGGGCCGTATTTCTTCATCGTGTCCGACATGGGCCACGCGAGCTGCCTTGAGGCCAAGACCGGCAAGATACTCTGGACGGAAAAACTCGGCCGCCATCACTGGCCGTCGCCGGTCCGCGCCGGCAATCTGCTTTACTTTCTCGACGACGACAGCAATATCCATGTCATCAAGGCCGGGCCGAAATTTGAGCAAATCGCCGTCAACCCGCTCGGCGAGGAGAAGGAATCCTGCTACGCCTCCCCCTCCATCAGCCGCGGCCAAATCTTCATTCGCACGCTCACCAACCTCTACTGCATCGGGAAGTGAGCGCGGGCGGCATACGAGCCCTGTCCGCCGTCTCACGACGGCGGCTACACACAGCCACGGCCTGCGATTTCGGGCTTCGCCATGCCCCGGCTCAACGCGGCGAAGCGACGACCACCCGGAACCCGTAGCTGGAATTCGAGACGCCAGGACCGAAGGAATTTCGACAGGCGCAGCGTGCCAGGGCGGGCATGAGGCCGTGGAACGAGCCACCCCGCAACACGCGCGACGCGCCGGCTTTCCAACACTCCTCATGCGCTCCCGTCGCATCATAGTTGTCCAAACACCACTCCTGCACGTTGCCGGCCATGTCCGCCAAACCAAAACCATTCCGCCCGCGCGCGCCATAATGATCCGCCGGCGACGTAAACGGAAAACCGTCCGCCGTCCCGTTCCAGTTCAACCGTCCCTCACCTTCCTCCTTCGATTCGCCCCACCAGAACTTCGTCTGCGTGCCAGCACGGCACGCATACTCCCACTCCGCTTCCGTCGGCAAGCGCACCACCATGCCTGATGGCAGCCGCCCCGCCTTCCGCTCGCGCTCCGTCAGCCACTCGCAGAACACCACCGCATCGTTCCAACTCACGCAGCACACCGGATGGTTGTCTTCCGGCGCCGCGCCAAAGTTCGGGTCCCGCCAACTTTTCCCCTCCATGTCTGTAAAGGTCTTGGCCACCCGGTCGTAGCAACAGGCATTGCCTTTTTTCTCCGCTTCGCTTGCGTGGCCCGTGACCGCCACGAACTGTTTCCACTGGCCCACGGTCACCTCCGTTCGCCCCATCCAGAAACCCTGCTTGATCGCCGCCTTCCGCGGCGTTTCGCCCTCGCGCTTTATGTATTCCGCTTTCCCGCCGTTGGCCACCGCCCACGCCTGCTCCTCCTTCGTGCTGCCGAGCATGAACTCGCCCGGCGGGATGCCCATCAGGTCCATCGTGACACCTTTGTCGACATCAAGCGTGAAGACCTCGCCGACTTTTGGATTCGCCGTCAGCGCGTTGGCCCGCGTTTCCACCGGAGCCAGGATGCCGTCTTCCTTCGGCGCGGTCGCTGATGGAGTTGTAGGTGTCGAAGTTTCGCCGCCGGTCACATCTGCGCCCACCGCCACCCGAAAGCCGTTGTCGTTACGCGGGGAGTATGGGCCGCCGCGGCTGCGGTGGGCGCTGCGAGTGAAGGCAAAGCCGAAGCAGCATCCACCGCCCCGCAACACCCGTTGGAGGGGATTGCCTTTATAGCATTCTTCATGCGCTTGCTTGTCATCGTATTCGTCCAAGCACCACTCATAAACATTGCCCAGCATGTCCGCCAAGCCGAGCTTGTTTCGTCCTCGCTCACCGTAACTGTCCACCGGCGCGACAAACTCAAACCCGTCGCCTTTCCCTGCTCCGTTCAACCGCCCTTTGTTATCCTTCTCCGATTCACCCCACCAGAACTTGGTCTGCGTCCCTGCACGGCACGCATACTCCCACTCCGCTTCCGTCGGCAGCCGCACCACATGGCCCGCCGCCAAGCGCCCCGCCTTCCGCTCGCGCTCCGTCAGCCACTCGCAGAATGCCACTGCGTCGTTCCAACTCACGCAGCACACCGGATGATTCGCCTGCGGCGGCTCGCCAAATCCCGGGTCGCGCCAACTCAATCCCTTTGCACGGCCCAACGTCTGCGTGTCTACATAGCCCAATCTCTCCGCGTCCGTCTGATAACCCGTCGCCGTCACAAACTCTTTCCATTGGCCGACCGTCACCTCCGTCCGCCCCATCCAGAAGCCCTCCTTGATCCTCGTCTTGCGCGGCGCTTCACCCTCGGGCTTCACGAATTCTTCATACATCCCTTTAGTCATCGCCCACGCCTGCTCCTCCTTCGTGCTGCCGAGCAGGAACTCGCCCGGCGGGATATACACCATCTCCGCGCCGATCGAGTTGGTGAAGACGTTGCCGAGTTGTTTCAGCGCGGCGGCAGCTGCGGGCGCACTCGTTGCAGCGGAAGCCCCGTCCAGATTCAAGACTTCGATCCGGGAGACACGCGCGCCCGTTTCGTTGTATTTGTAAAGGAGAGCAACCTCACCTTCCCGGTTGTAAGTGGAGTCGCGGAAAGTCCCAACAAGCTGACCGTTGACCTTGATGCTGAATTCATCTCCGACAGCGCGGAACTCAAGGGTCATCTCCTGATTAGGATCAACATTTGCGGGTAGTGGCCATCTGCTTAGTTCTCTGTTATTCGGTGGCGAGTCTTCTGACTGTCCGGGATTCTTCGCTTCCAAACGATTAAAACCTACAGATGTTCTCGATACCAAAGCTTGGTATGCCCCTCGATTCTCCGCCCGGCGCAGGGTAAGTCCTGCATATGTATGTGTTTGATCGGGCAGGGTAAAGCTTGTCCGTGCGGCCCCATCGCGCAAGAAACACGCCAAGCCCGTCGTGGCGCCAGGCTTTGTCCTCACCCAAATACCGCCATCATCCTTGAAGTTGTTGGGAATCTTTCCGCTTTGCCGTTGCTCCGCCATCCAGTCCTGCCAGTGTTCGTCAAAAGAAGCACTCGCTGCCACTGGTTCCTCTGCTGCCGCAGCTTGGTGCGCGGTGGCGTCAGCTCTTTCCTTGCCAGGGCAGCCAAGGGGCACCGATCCCGCCTTGACCTTCTTCCAAAACTCCGCCACGGGCAGGCCGTTGATATTTTTCAGCGTTTTGATGGAACGCAGGATGGCCGCGTCGCGCTTGGGGTCAAAGTCGCAGCGAACACTCATCAGGCCCGCGTTCCTCAACGACGAGAGATCAGCCGCCTTGGTTTTGAAACACGTGAGGTATTTGACCTGCATCTTCGACAGCGGGGAAAGATCGCTGACGGATGTGGAGCTAAAGTCCAGACGTTCCATCCGTTTTCCTTCCAACGGAGACAAATCGGTTAGCTCCGGGTTGGCACTGCAATTCAAGTCGCTAAGCGGCACAAGTCTGAGCGGCGAGAGATCCTTCAAACGCGTTGCATAACAATCGAGCTTCTTCAGCGGCATCCCTTCCAAAGGCGTGTAATTACCGACTTCAGTATTTGAGCACTGGAGACGCTCCAACGACATGCCGCGCAGTGGCGACAGATCGGACAGCCGCGCACGCTGACCGGAGACGGTGCGGCCGGAACAAGTGAGACTCCGGAGACGCTTCAAAGCCCTCAGGGGTGAGATATCGACGATGCTGGAGTCGCTGATTGACAACTCGACCACCTGTCCATTCTCGACCGCGTGCGTCTCCTGCCCATCGAAGCCGGGGTTGAGTTGCTTCAGCTTTTCCATCACCTGTCGGACCTGATTCTCCGGGCTGCACCTGGCTACCTCGGCGATGAACGCTTCGTCCACGGGACGGGCGGCGGAGTGTTGGAGTGATGGAGTATTGGAGTCTTGGGAAGAAGGTTTGCTCCATGGCGACCACAACAGCAGGCCAATGAGCAGCACGAGAACGCCCGCGCCCGCGCCGCCGTAGAGCATCATGCGCTGACGGCGACGATGGGTTGTTGAAGGACTGGCCGCCGCGCGCAGCGTTGGGAACTGCGTCGGCATGTCGGCAAGGTTGACCTGGAAGATGCGCTCCGTGCGCGTGAGGTTCTTCAGCGAACGCTCGCCCAGATCGCCCAGGCTCACGCCCTCGGCCAGATGGTCGCGCACGAGTTGCTCGGTGGCGTTGGAGAGCAGGATCTGGCCGCCGTGACCCGCCGCCAGCACGCGCGCCACGCGGTTGACGGTCGGCCCGAAGTAGTCGCCGCCGCGCTCCTCCGCCGCGCCGGTGTGCAGCGCCATGCGCACGCGCAACGGCCCCGTCGCGCCCCACGGCTCAGCCACCAGCGCGCGTTGCCCCGCCAACGCCGCCGCCATCGCGTTCGGCGCGGAGGCGAACGCCACGCAGAAGGCGTCGCCGACGGTCTTGAAGACAAAGCCGCCATGCGATTCCATCGTCCGGCGCAGGAGTTGGTTGTGCCGCTCCAGCGCGATCGGCATCGCCTGCGGGTGTTTCTCCCAAAGCTGCGTGCTGCCCTCGATGTCCGTGAACAGGAACGTGATGGTGCCCGACGGTGGCGCAGCGGCGGCCGTCTGTGCCGCCGTGAGTTTCTCATGCACGGCGGTCAGTTCGGCGATCAATTCCTCGTAGCTGGCGTGGCGCTCGCGCGGGTTCTTCTTCAGCATCTTGCCCACCAGCAACGCCAGCGGCATCGGACATGTCGGCCACACCTTGAAGATCGCCGGCGGCGGCGCGTTGACGTGGAGGTTCATCACCGCCATCGGTTCGTCGCCCTCGTAAGGCAGTCTGCCCGTCAGCATGTGGTAGAGCGTGCAGCCGAGGCTGTAGATGTCGGCGCGGAAGTCTATATCCTTTTTCGCGCTGGCTTGTTCGGGGCTGATGTAATGAGGCGACCCCATCATCATGCCCGTGGCGGTCATGCCGGCGGTGGACTGGCCGACGTTCTTGGCCAAGCCGAGGTCGCCCACCTTCACTTCGCCGGTTTTGGAAACGAAGACGTTGTCGGGCTTGATGTCGCGATGGATGAGGCGGGATTTGTTCCAGGCATACTGGAGAGCTTGGGCGACATAAACGGCGATGGCGGTGGCCTCGCGGGGGTCAAGCCGGCCGTGGCTCTCGATGCGGTTCCGAAGAGTTTCGCCTTCGACGAATTCCATCGCCATGTAGTGGCTGCCGTCGCTTTGGCCTGCGGCAAAGACCAGCACAAGATTGGGATGATTGAGGCTGGCCGCGAGAGTGGCTTCGCGCTTGAAGCGGGCGACAAAGTCGGCGTCGGCGGCCAGATGCGGCGCGAGGATCTTGAGTGCGACGAGGCGGTTCAGGTTGGGCTGGCGGGCCTTATAGACAGCGCCGAAGCCGCCCTCGCCGAGTTTGGCGAGGATTTCGTAGCCCGCGAATGTCTGCCCTGAAAGTTCCGCCATAACCTCCTTGGGTGAACCGTGACGAGTGTAACAAGCCGCGACGACAGGTCAAGCGCCCCGGGCGGACCATGCGATTGCGGAGCGTTGAAACCGTGACGACGAGAGTCTAGTCTGTTGATGTATGGACAAGGCGAAAGTTGCGGAAATCCTTGATGAGATCGGGACGCTGCTGGAGTTGAAGGGCGAAAACCCGTTCAAATCCCGCGCCTATCACAACGCGTCGCGGCTGATTGACGGCCTGCAACAGAATCTCGGCGAACTCATCGAGACCGGCAAGCTCGGCGAGCTGAAAGGCATCGGCGAGGCGCTGACGCAAAAGATCACCGAGCTGTGGAAGACGGACCGGCTCGGTTACTACGAGGAACTGAAGGCGTCACTGCCGGACGGGCTGATGGAGATGATCGCCATTCCCGGCTTCGGTCCGAAGCGGGCGCAGGTCGTTTACAAGAAGCTGAAGGTGGACTCGGTGGAAAAACTGGAGGCGGCATGCAAGGACGGGCGCGTCGCCGCGCTCGAAGGCTTCGGCGAGAAATCGCAGGAGAAAATCCTCCAAGGCATCGAGCAACTGCGGCGCTTCGCGGGGCGGCACCATTACCACACAGCGTTCGCTGTGGCGCAACCGATCCTTGAAGCGTTGCGCGCGCACCCGGCCACGATCCGCTGCGGGGCGGCCGGCAGCCTTCGGCGCTGCCGCGAGACGATCGGCGATCTCGACTTTCTGGTCAGCGCGAAAGAGAAGGATGCGCCTGCTTTGATGGAGATGTTTGTGCAGCTGCCGGGTGTCACCTCAGTAAGCGCCAAGGGCGACACCAAGTCATCGGTCGTGCTCGACGGCGAAATCCAGGCGGACCTGCGCGTGGTCAGCGACATGCAGTTCCCGTTCGCGCTGAATTACTTCACCGGCTCGAAGGAGCACAATATCGCCCTCCGCGGCCGCGCGCTCCAGCGCGGGCTGTCGCTGAATGAATACGGTTTCAGCAAGGCCGGCAAGGAAAAGGACGCGGCCGGTGCGCGCGACGGCGGCAGCGTCGTCAAGTGCCGCACCGAGGAGGATATCTACAAGGCGCTAGAACTCGATTACATCCCACCGGAGTTGCGGGAGGACAATGGCGAGATCGAGGCGGCGGAAAAGGGCGAACTTCCGGAACTGATCGAGAAGGAGAACCTGCGCGGCGCGCTGCACAATCATTCGACCTGGACCGACGGCCGCGAAACGATCGAGACGATGGCGGAGGCGGCGCTGGAGCTTGGGTTGGATTATTTCGGCACCGCCGACCACAGCAAGAGCGAGTTTCAGGCGCGCGGCCTGAAAGATGAACAGATTCCCGAATACATCGCCGACGTCCGCAAGACGAACGAGAAGTTCAAGAAGCACGGCTTCCGCGTGTTCGCCGGGATCGAGGCGGACATCCTGGAGGATGGCTCGCTGGACTACAGTGACGATATCCTGGCGCAGTTCGATTACGTTGTCGCCGCCGTGCATCGCCGTTTCTCCCAGGACGAGAAAAGCATGACGGCCCGCATCGTG
>JBAZIR010000077.1:0-18023 GCA_041651735.1 Verrucomicrobiia bacterium
CGACAGATGCATGCCCACCTGGGTCAGCAGTGAGTCCATGCTCTGCGAGCCGATGGTCAGCGGCGCCAGCGAGCCGCTCTCGGTGAAGCCGTCAATGTCCACCGTCGTATATTGCAGGGTGGCGAGGGGACCGAACTTCCATTGGCCTATTTTCCAATCGTAGCCGCCGCTCAACATGCCCTGGAGGTCCCGGCCTTGAACCTCGCCGGTCGCGTCTTGTCCCAGCACCCGCCGCTTGGTGTCGTAAATATTAGCGCCACCGCCGCCGGCCACTTCCGCGTGCCAGCCTTCCTTGAACCACATGCCATACACGGTGCCTTGCGCGCCGTTGATGTCCACGCGGCCGTCATTGGCCAGGTAGGTGCTGCTATTGGCGTAGCCCAGCGCCATGCCAACCACGATCTGGTCGTGCGGGTAGGTGGCGGCATCGAGCACCTGGCGGTCAATGGCGACGGTCAAGCCCGCCGAGGTCACATGGTAACCGTTGACGTTCTGGACGGCATCCACGCCCACAAACTGTCCGGCGCCCTGCACAAACACGCCCCAAGGATTGTCCGCGGACCGCCGCGTGATGCCGGAGGTGAGCGTGTCCCTGGTCATGGCCAGTTCCTGCTCCAACGATAGCATGGAGGCAAAGCGCGGTTGGCGGTCGATCCAATCCATGACACCGCTCGGATCAAACAGGCTGAAGCCGCCGTTGAAGCCGCCGCCCACACCGTTGCGCAACGCGCCGAAGCGGGACTGAAGGTTGCCGAGCTGCGTGTTGGCCATGCTCGTTCCCACCTGTGGCATGGCCGTCAACCCCTGGGGCGAGAGTGAATCGAACGCCGCCGGCAACTGCCCCACCGGCAGCCCGCCCAGATAGTTCATCAACTCGGCCATGTTGGGAGTGTTCACTTCCGCGTTCAAGGCGCCCGCCACCGCCAGTTGGTTCGGTGTTTGAGCATAGGGCGTAAAGAAATAGTTCCACTTCACCGCCACGTCATTGGCATCCGGGTAGATCAAGAACGCCGCCAAAGCCGTTTGCGACGGCAGCGTCGTCAGGTTGGTGAAACTGGAGAACCCATTCGTCCAGCCGCCGCTTGCGTGCAGGAAAGTGATCTGCATGCCGTTGGTGGGGGTGAAGCCGTTGAAAGCTACCGCTTCCACAAGGCCTGTGAGGCTGGCGGTGCCGGCGATGTTCAGGTAGCCATGCTGGCCGGCCGCCGTGCCGCCAAATTCCACCATCAGCACGCCGTCCGTGCTTTGGGTGAAATTGCCGGCGATGTTCACGGTGTTGAAGATCGTCAGCGTGGCGTTGTTGCGAATGACCAGATCATTGGCAAAGGAGCTGACGCCACTCCTCAACAACAACGCCGCCTCTGAGACGCCGTTGCCGATGAAGAACGACGCGTTGTTGGAAACGGTGGCAGCGCCGACGCTGAGGGTGCCTCCGTCTAGGTTGACCACGCTGCTGGCTCCGTTGTTGGCATAGAAGACGTCGGCTACGACGACGGCGTCGTTGGTAAGCGAGAGGGCGCCCTTTTGCACTCTGAGCACGCCCGTGCCCGTCGCGTTGGTGGCGTAGAGGTAGCCGCCATCGACGGTGACAGTGTTGCCGCCGGCAGTGATGGAGCCAATGCCGACGTCGGTGGCGATGACCGTTGCGCCGTCGGCGATGGTCAAGCTGTTGAGGCCAATCAGGCCAGGGCCGACATCCAGAACGCCACTGTTATACCACAGAGAACCCGCGCCGGTGACCCACACGCTGTTGGCACCACCCAGACCACTGCCGATGGAGCCATTCACGTCGAACACCTGGCCGCCGTTGGAGATGGTCATGTTATTGTTGACACCAAACACGTCGCCGACCGTCACGTCGCTGCTGTTGCTCCAAAGCGATCCGGCGCCGGTCACCAGCACCGAATTTCCGCCGGAGTTGAACGAGCCGATGGTGCCGCTCGCGCTGAGCACTTTGCCGCCGTTGCTGATCGTCAGTTGGTTGAACAATCCTGTGCCGCCTACGTAGAGGTCGCCGCTGTTGTTCCAAAGCGATCCGGCACCGGTTACCAGCACCGCATTGCTCTTTGCGCCGCCAGTGGCCCCGATATAGGCAGTGGTGCTGTACACTTGGCCGCCGTTGGCGATGGTCAGGCTGTTGCTGTGGCCAAAGTAGCCGACATACAGGCTGGTGTTGTTGCTCCAGAGCGAACCCGCGCCGGTCACTGTTACTGACGAAAAGCTGCCCGTGGACGGCGAGTCGTTGTAACCGAGGTCGCCATCACCGCCGACCACCCCGGCGTCACTGAAGACTTGGCCGCCGCTTTGAATGGTCAGGCTGTTGTTGCTGCCGCTGCTGCCCACTACCAAAATACCGCTGTTGTTCCAGATCGAGCCCGTCCCGGTCACCAGCATCGTGTTGTTACTTCCACCCCAGTTGCTGATCCAGCAACTGACGTTCGACATGCTGCCACCGTTGGCGATGGTCATGTTGTTGCCACTGCTGGAATTACCCACACTGAAATCACCACTGATGTTCCACATCGAACCGGTGCCCGTCACCATCACCGAGTTGTTGTTCGCGCCGACGTCGTAGCCGATATCCCCGGCGGCGCTGAACACCTTGCCGCCATTGGCAATAGTCAGGCTGTTGCCGGAGCTGCTGTCACCGACAGACAACCAACTGCTGTTACTCCAAACCGAGCCGGCGCCGGTCACCAGCACCGTATTGTTGCTGGCCGTGGCGTTGTAACCGAGATCACCGGTGGTATTGAACACCTTGCCGCCGTTGGAAATGATCAGGCTATTGCCGGAGCCGCTTTCACCGACAGACAGCCAGCCACTGTTGCTCCAAACCGAGCCGGAGCCGGTTACGAGCACCGTATTATTGCTGGCCGTGGCGTGGTGACCGAGACTCCCGTTGGAATTGAACACATGGCCGCCGTTGGCAATGGTCAGGCTGTTGCCAGATCCGCTGCGACCGACATACAACGAGCCGCTGTTGCTCCATACCGAACCGGAACCGGTCACCGTCACAGCATTGTTGCTGGCCCAAGCGTTGTAACCGATGTGGCCGTCGGCATTGATGACCTGACCGCTGCCGGCGATAACCATGGAATTGCCGGAACCGTTGTAACCCACATTCAGATCGCCGCCAGCCAGCACTCTGCCGTTGTTGGTCACCGTCAGGCTGTTGTTGCCGGCATGAGGGGAACCGAGGAGGCCGATCGAGTCGCCCAGAACCACAACGTTGGCGTTGCTCCACAGCGAACCGCTGCCCGTCACCAGCACCGAGTTGTCGTTTCCGCCACCGAGGCTGCCGTCGAAACCAACGTAACCGTTTACGTCGGCCACCACGCCGCCGTTGGCGATGGTCAGACTGTTGCCGGAGCCGTAGTTACCGACATACAGATCGTCGCGGTTATTCCAGGACGAGCCGGCGCCAGTGACCAACACGGTATTGTTGCTTGCGGTTCTGTTGACGCCGACGGCGCCGACATGGTCGAAGACTTTGCCGCCGTTGGTGATAGTCAGGCTGTTGCCAAAGCCGTTGAAGCCGACATACATGTTGCTGCTGTTGTTCCAGACCGAGCCGGCGCCGGTGACCCACACCGAGTTGTTCATCGAGTTGCTGTCGTGGCCGACATAGGCTTTGACGTTGGCGACCTGGCCGCCGTTGTTGATGATCAATTGGTTGAACGATCCCGTGGCGCCCACGTAAAGGTTGCCGCTGTTGTTCCAAAGCGAGCCAGCGCCGCTGACCAGCACCGTATTGCTGTCGGAGGACGAGTCGAAACCAGCGCCAATGTAGCCATCGCCGTTGGCCACGAATCCGCCATTAGTGATGGTCAAGCTGTTCCCGGAACCGTTGAAGCCGACATACAAGTTGCTGCTCATGTTCCAAGCCGAGCCGGTGCCGGTGACCAGCACCGAGTTGCTGTTGGCGTCGGCCAGAAGACCGATAATGCCCTCATCGCTGGAGACCTCGCCGCCGTTGGCGAGGGTCAGCCTGTTGCCAGAACCCCCGTAGCCGACGTAGATGGTGCCACTGTTGCTCCAGACCGAGCCGGCCCCGGTGACCAACACCGAGTTGTTGCTGGCGATGTTCGCGAAACCAACGACACCGAAATCACTGAAGACCTGGCCGGCATTGGTGATGGTCAGGCTGTTGCCGGAGCCGTAGAAGCCGACAGCCAGATAGTCGCTGTTGCTCCAGATCGAGCCGGCCCCGGTGACCAGCACCGAATTGTTGCTGGCGCTGTCTCCGAAACCGATCACGCCGCCTTCGCTGGCGACGACCTGACCGGCATTGGTGATCGTCAGGCTGTTGCCTGAACCGTAGAAGCCGACCACAACAGTCTCGTTATTCCAGACCGAACCGGAACCTGTCACCACGACCGCGTTGTTGTTTGCGTTGGAATCGAAACCGATTTCCGCTCTCGCGTTGAAGACCTGACCGCCATTGTTGATCGTCAGGGTGTTGTTGGAACCGTAGCAGCCGATATACAAGCCGTCGTAGTTGCTCCAAAGTGAGCCCGGGCCAGTCACGAACACCGACGTAAAATTACCCGTCGAGGGCGAGTCGCCGTAGCCGAAGTCATCATCGCCGCCGACGACCCCAAAGTCGCTGAACACCTGGCCGCCGTTAGTGACGATCATGCGGTTGTTGTCGCCGGAACTGCCTACCACCAGGATGCCGCTGTTGCTCCATATCGAACCGGCACCCGTGACCGTTACCGTATTGCTTCCGCTACCCCAATTGCCGATCCAGCAACTGACGTTTGTCACACTGCCGCCGTTGGCGATGGTCAGGCTGTTGCCGGAGCCGAGGTCGCCAACGTAGAGATTGCTGCTGATGTTCCAAGCCGAGCCGGTGCCGGTCACAAGAACGGTGTTATTGGCCGAATTGATTTCATAACCGATATGGCTGTCGGCGCTGAAGACCTGGCCGCCGTTGGTGATGGTCAAGCGGTTGCCAAAGCCGTCGTAGCCGACGTAAAGACTGCCACTGTTGCTCCAGACCGAGCCAGCGCCGGTGACCAGCACCGTATTGTTGCTGGTGTAGCTGCCGTAACCGATGACGCCGTTGGCAGCAAGGACTTGGCCGCTGTTGGCAATGGTCAGGCTGTTGCCGGAGCCGAAGGCGCCCACAAACACACTGTTGCTGTTGCTCCAGATCGAGCCCGCGCCGGTGACCAGCGCCGTGTTGTTGCTGGCGGAGCCAGCGAAACCGATATAGGTGTCGGCGCTGAAGACCTGGCCGCCGTTGGTGACAGTCACGTTGTTGTCGGAGCCTGCGTATCCGACAGCCACAACGCCTCCGTTGCTCCAGACCGAGCCAGCGCCGGACACCAGTACCGTGTTGTAGCTGTCAGTCGCGGCGAAGCCGATGAAGGAGCTGCCGTTGATGATTGTTCCGCCATTGTTGATGGTCAAGTGGTTGAACGACCCCGTGTCACCCACAAAGAGGTTGTTGCTGATGTTCCAAAGCGAGCCGGTGCCGCTGACCAGCACCGTGTTGCTGTTGGCCGTGTAGTAAGAGCTGTTGCCGATGAAGCCATTGGAACTAAACACCGTGCCGCCGTCGGAGATGGTCAGCGCGTTGCCATTGGCATCTCTGCCGACGAACAAGTCCCCGCTGTTGCTCCAGACCGAGCCGGCGCCGGACACCAGCGCCGTATTATTGCTTCCGTGGATGAAGATGCCGACGTAGCCGTTCGCATTAATGACCTGGCCGCCGTTGGTAATGGTCAGATTGTTGTCGTGCCCGGATGGGCCGACATAAAGACTGCCGTTATTGCTCCAAAGAGAGCCAACCCCGGCCACCACCGCTGTGTTGCCATATCCGCCACTGCCGATACTGACGGTGTTGCCGAACACCTGGCCGCCATCGCTCACCGTCAGGCTGTTGTCATTGCCACTTCCGCCGACATACATGCTTCCTTGGTTGTTCCAGACCGAGCCGGTCCCAGCCACCAGCACCGTGTTGCTACTCCCCGTCCAGCCGATGTAGCCGGCGGTGTCGGATACCAAGCCGCCATTGGTGATCGTCAGGCTGTTGTTGTTGCCCGCCACGCCCACGTGGACATTGTCGGAGTTGGTCCAGAGCGAGCCGGCGCCACTCACCAGCACGGTGTTGTTGCTCGATCCAATATTGCGTCCGATGATCCCTGCGTAGTCAGACACTGTGCCGCCATTGGTGATGGTCAGGCTGTTGCCGGAACCAGAAAAGCCAATGTAGATGGAGTCGTCGTTGCTCCAGGCTGAACCGGTGCCGGTGACGGTAACGGTGTTGTTGAACGAGTTGCTGTCATAGCCGATGTAGCCATGAACGCCCGACACCTGTGCGCCGCTGCTGATCGTCATCTGGTTGAAGGACCCCGTGTCGCCGACATAAAGACTGGGATAGAGCCAGCTCGATCCGTTGCCCGTCACCAACACACGGTTGCTGTTCGCGCCGGCATTAGCGCCGATATAGCCATAGCCGGTAACCGCGCCGCCGTCGCTGACCGTCAGGCTGTTGCCGGCGCTGTTCAAACCAACAATAAGATTGCCGCTGTTTCTCCAGGTCGAACCGGTGCCGGTGACCACCACCGAGTTGTTGCTCGCGCTGGCGGTCTTGCCGATGGTGCCGGTGGTGTCGGATACGAAGCCGCCATTGGAGATCGTCAGCGTGTTGTATTGGCCCATGTCGCCGACCGCCAGCGTGCTGCTGTTGATCCACACGGAATTGGAACCGGTAATCAAGACCCAGTTATTGCTGCCGCTGCTGCTGTAGCTGCCGATATAACCGGTGGTGCTGTACACCCGTCCGCTGTTCGCCACCGTCAGGTTGTTCCCAAAGTTGTTATCGTCGCCAACGACCAGTAAACCATTGTTGCTCCAGACGGAACCGCTGCCGGTCACCAAAACCGCGTTGTTGTTTGCATCGGGAGAGACGCCGATACGGCTGCCGGCGTCAAAGACCTGGCCGCCATTGGTGATCGTCAGACTGTTGCCTGTGCCAAAATAACCGACATTCAGAATGGACGTGTTGCTCCAGACCGAGCCCGAGCCCATGACCAAGACCCAGTTGTTGCTGCCGCCGGGGTAGCCGATGTAACCACCGCTGTTGATCACCTGGCCGCCGTCGGCAATGGTCAGGTTGTTGCCGGAGTTGCTGCCGCCGCCTACATGCACTGAGCCGCTGTTGCTCCAGAGCGAGCCTGCGCCGCTGACCAATACCGAGTTGCCATTGGCGTCACTATCGTTGCCAATGACGCCGGAGACGTCGAAGACCCGGCCGCCGTTGGTGATCGTCAGGCTGTTGCCGGAGCCATAGTTGCCCACACGGAGTGACCAGTTGCTCCAGAGCGAGCCGGTGCCGCTGACCAGCACCGAATTGTTGCTGGCGGTGGCCGTGAAGCCGACAAAAGCCGCGCCACCACTAAGGATTTTGCCACCGTTGGTGATGATCAGTTGGCTGAAGGAACCCGTGTCGCCTACGGTCACGACGCCATTAAGCACGCCGCCGCCGCTCACGGCCAGAGTGCCGCCGTTGTTGATGAAGTTGGTGAGGTTGGCGACGGCAGTGCCGGAGACGTTCCACGCGCCGAAGTTGGTGGCGACGCTGACATCGTGCTCGCCGCCGCTGTGGTTGACGGTGCCACTGGCCCTGTTGAGGAACACCGTGTCCTGATTGGTGCCGCTCAGGAGGGTGAACGTACCGGTGTTGTCGAAAAACGCCGGGTCGAAGAGACCGCCGTTCTGAATGAAAGTGCCGCCATTGGTCACGACGTTCACCACCGCTACACCGCTATTCATGAGGAATAGTCCTGAGTTGCTGATCGTCAGCGTCGGCGTGTTGAGCGTGGCGGAGTTGGTCAAAACCGAGCGGCCTGAGATAATCAGCCCACCGGTAAACGTGTTGGTTCCCGACAGGATGCTTACCGTTGCAGCGTTGGTGGTGCGGCCGATGAAGAGTGACGCGCCGTTGGAAACACCCGAGTTATACAGGTTCAGCGTGCCGGTGACGGTCACCGCGCCGGTGTGGAAGAGCGAAATACTGGTATTCGTGATTGCGAACAAACTGTTCGTATAAAGGGCGCCGGTGGGGAATGAGTAACCCGCAATATTTAGAATGAGATTGGTGCCGCCGAAACCGACGAGTGCGACGCTATTAGTATAAGTGAGGAAAGTGCCGCCACCAGTAATCAGACTGCCGTAGGTTAAGCCGATGGTTCCTGCTCCGCTTTCGGACGATTGCGCGCGGGCGCTGCCACTGGATAGAACGCCGAGCAAAGCGGCGAGCAGCAGGACGGCACAAGAACGGCGGCGAAGGTAACGACGAAGACAGGACAGCAAAGCAGCGGCTGGCATGGCAGAACCATTTCTCGGATATGGTGACATGAATTGAATTCCTTGGTTTTTCATTTTTAGTCTTTTGACAGGCCGTTTGTCCATCCACAAAAGGCGTCATCGTGTCGCGGCACGAGCCATGCCAGCGTGAGCAGCGCGCCCGGGATCAGGTGGGAATACTCAGCGCAGTGATCTTCCTCCAGTCACAAGCGCATGTCGTTTGGCCGGAAGAGATTCAGTTACTTGTCCCTCGGGTTGACTCATTCTGCTCAACCTGAGGCGCTTGCTGCCGGTGTCCAAGAACGTGGTATGTGGATTCCGACTCTGCGAGTCGGCGATTCCCGTCATGATTCCGCCGGTTCGTATGGCCGTCCTTCAACACCGCATCTGACAGTTCGAGTTCTTCAGCGGTCTTATCAAAACCCGGCGCAACAGTCCGAGGCCACAGGCTCTGTGAGTATTACGGCTATCGGAAACACTTCCACAACTCTTCGGCGAACAGCCTATGACCGCGGTCGTCGGGATGGTTGATGGTGTTGTGCAGCAGCGTCAGGTAGGGCAACCCTTCCTTCCAGAGATGCTCCCAGCGTGCGGTGGCGTCGGCCAGCGCGATATTGTGTTTGTTGGAATACTCGCGCAGCGCCAGCACGTAGGGCCGCCGCTCCACCTCGCGCATTCCCTTGAAACCCATCATCCGCCACATCGTGAAGTGCGGCGTGATGAGGATCAGTTCCGCGCCGATGTTCTGCACACGCTTGAGGATGTCGCTGTAAACCTCATCCACCACCGCGGGGGTCATCCCCGCGTCGTTGACGAACTCCAGTGTGACGAGATCGGGCTTCGCATCGGCGATCCGCTGCCATGTCACGCCGGTCTCCTGCCACGGCTTGCCGCGATACTTGAACTTGTCCGGATAAAGCCACTGCCGGCTGTTCGAGCCACCGGCACTGATGTTCTGCATGTCGATCTTTGCCTGCGGAAACCGCTCGCGCAGCCCGGCGGCGAAAACGTCCGGATAACGCAACTCTGGTTTCGACGCGTTGCCGCCGGCGGTGACCGAGTCGCCCCAGCAAACGATCTTCACAGGACCGCCCGCCTTCAGCTTCGCGAGAGTCTTCGGGATGCGGCCGGACGTGCTGCCCGTGACGGCTTGTGCGGCCGTCTCGGTGATCGGGTAAATCTGATCGGCCTTCACCTCGGTATCTCGGTAGTTCACCCACACGTGGGCGATGGCAGTGCAGCCTGCATCGGCCTCCGGCGGCACCGGCGCGCTGATATGCGGCTCGCCAGCCTTGAGCGTCGCCCGTCCATCGGCTGAAACCTGGATGGTGTCCATTCGCATCAACGAGTAGCGATAGCTCGCGAAGACGGTGTCCGTGGTGGTGACACAACTGTTCGTCCCGATGCCGACGTGAGCCCACGCAGTGTCCGCGAGGTAATCGGCGCCTTCCTTGAGTTGTGCACCGCCCTGAGTGCGGCGGATTTCCAACGAACCCGGCACAAACGAACCGCAGGCGTTCACGTCGCGGGCATTGCAGGCGCGCAGCCGCGTGCCTTTGGACCAGCCGGCGGGTTTGTCGGCGGAAAGCTTCACCGGCTCATTGGTGATTGCGAGGACAGGGGCGGGTGCGACTGCGAGCGTGGCGGCTTGCGCGACCTTTGCCACGCAACTGCCCACGCGGTATTCACCGGGTGGCACAAGCACAGCGCTGCCTTGCGCTGAGATTTCTGCGCCGCGAAGGAGCCCAATTGGAGCGATGAATACAACGAGTATGAACAACAGAACGCGATTTTTCATGGAGATGAATCTACCTTTCTTCCGACCGGCTCACGCCGGGATGAAACTGGCGAACCTTTTTATAGAGCGCCACGAGTTTGTCCACACAATACTCGACGTTCTCATGGCGTTGAAGACGCAGAACGAGATTCGGCCGCCGAGTCTAGATGGAGAAGAACTTGCGGATGTTGCGCAACAGAGTGGTGGCATAGTCCTTGCGGGTTGCGGCTGCTTCGGCCGTATGCTGCTGCTGTTTGAAGAGACCGTCGGTGGCCAGTTGGCGGTCGGCCATCAACCGGCTCAACGCTTCAACGACGGTTGGATTTTCCTGCAACACCGGGCCCAGCGCGTCCTTGCCAATCTCCAGCAAGCGCAGGTCACTCTCTGCCACCACGGTCGCGTTGCGCGGCGCGCCGGTCAGCAGCGACATCTCGCCAAATGTGTCGCCCGTCTTCAACGTGCCAGCAACCACCTCGCCGCCACCCTCTTTGGCGAGTTTCACCGACGCCTGGCCGCTGACGATCAGGAACAGCGAGTCGCCCGCCTCGCCCTTGCTGATGACGATCTCGCCCTGGCCGAAGCGCACCAGCCGTCCGCGACCGGCCAGCGCCGCGATCTGGTTGTCGTCGAGCGGTTTGAACAGTTCCTTCCCCCGCAACGCGCGTTCGGCATCGGCCCGGCGCCGTTGATCGATACTGTCCGCTTCGGCGGGCTGGTGCATGAACACGTCGCGGATGGGGAAGGGGATGCTCATGCGCGCCCGGCGCAGCGCATACCAGATGTTCGTCATCACGTCGCTGAGGACGTCGTCAGAGGCGGCGCGATTATCTCCCCAGAACTTGATCTCGTAGTTGATGGCGGAGTCGCCGAACTGTTTCAGCCGGATGCGCGGTTCCTGCGGAAGGACTCCGGGGGTGCGCTGCACGGCCTGGCGCAGGACGTTTTTCACGTCGTTAGGCGCGGCGCCGTATTCGACGCCCACGGAGCACTTCAGCGCATGCACGCGGTTCGGATAGTGGAAATTGGTGATGTTTTGCTTGGTGATGTTTCCGTTGGGGATGATGAGATAGTTGCCGTCCCGGGTGCGCAGGCGCGTGGCGCGCCAGTTGACTTCAATGACTTCGCCGTCTGTTTCGCCCACCCAGATCCAGTCACCGATATCGAACGGCTTCTCCATGTTCAGCGCGATGCCAGCCACCACGTCGCCCAGGAGGTTTTGCAGCGCGAAGCCGAGCACGATGGCCACGACGCCCGAAGCGGTGATGAGCGTGCCGAGCTGCTGGCCATAGACAAACTTCATCGCCCAGAGGACAGCCGCCAACACCAGCAGCGTTTTCGCCATGTCGCGTAACAGTTTGGGCACTTTGACCTGGCGCTTTTCCTCCAGCGCGAACTGCCAGACGAATCTCACCAACACGTTGTTGAGCTGCAACGCCAGAAACACCGCCCACGCACTGATGAGGACGTTGCGCACCGATAGCAACCACGACGGGGTCGTGTAAGGCGCGGCATGTGCCTGATGGAAGCCCCAGGCCACCAGCGTTGCCGAGAGTGCGGCAAAGATGTGAAACGAGAAACCCAGTGGCACTCGCAGGCGCTTCTTCATCGGATGCGCCGCGGCCATCAGCACAAGATAGGTGAGGGCGGCGACACCGACATTGATCGCCGCATTTTCGATATGGATCCAGGTTCCGTTCATACAGGGATGAAACTAGAGAACTTTTTATAAAGAGCAACGAGTTTGTCCATATAATACTCGACGTTCTCGTCGCGCCGTTGTGGGTCCCACTCGCTGACCGGCTTGCACGTCTCGTAGGCCGTCACCTTCGCTGTGTCGCCGATGATGTAGAATGAAATCTGGTCGCCGGGCTGATACGGTTTACCGCTGCGCATAGCCAGTTCGTAAGCGGCGGAACGGTTGCGGCCGCCCTTGCCGGAGCCGGCGGTGATTTTCTTTTTATAAACGTCGAGCGAGTCGCTGAGCGTCTCGGTCTTCATGAACATCCCGACCGGCCAGCGCCGCTGTTCGAGCGCACTGTGGTATTCCTCCAGCTTGTCGAGGATCTCCTTGCGCCGCCGGCCCTCCAACAACAGCCGCAGCAGGTCCTCCATGAAGTCGCGCTGGAACCGCTCCAGCCCGCGCGACTTCAGCGCCGCGCCCTTGATCGTGACGCGGCCCTCGTCGTCGAGCAGCGCGTAGTTCTTCATCTTGTAGCTGAACATCGCCCGGTAGCACGCGTCGAACTCGACCTCGATGCCCTTCGGCAGCGTGGCGGCGAGTTCGTCGTCGAGCAGTTTCATCCCGCGCTCCGGCTTGCCGGCCACGTCTTTCGGCGGCTGGAAGTAGATGCCATCGGTGTCAATCTCGATGATGTGCGCGCCGCGTTGGCGCAACCACGCGATCATCGCCTGCAAGGTCTCGCGTCCCTTGGCCGTCACCGCCGACGCCGCGTCGAAATCGCCGAAGTGCGCCTGCGCGAAGCCGAGGTAGCCATAGAAGCTGTTGATGACGACCTTGAACGTCTGCTGGAGCGCGTTGAAGTGGTTGTGCGCCGCCTCGTCCTTCGCCTCGCGCAGCAGTGCCTTCGCGCGCAGGCGGAAATCGCGCAGTTCCGATAGCAGCGAACTGAAGATGGACAGCTCGTCTTTCTTCGGCACGATGTTGAATGCGAGCATGACGCTCGGATAGAGCGAGGCGACGTCGCAGTGCCACACGTCTTGCGCCACACCCTCGTGGAAAATGTCGGTGTAGCCACCCTCGTAGGGCCGCGCCGGCTCCGGCCTCGGCAGCGCCCGGCGCTGGTGCAGGTATTCGCGCACAAAGAGCGCATCAATCTTCGTCGCATTGCCGCGCACGACCACGTCCTGATAGGCGTAGGGAAACATCTGTGCCTGCACGAAATAGCTGGGGGACAACAGTGCCGCCAGCGCCCGGGTCTCGCGCACGTCGTCCAGAGAGTAACGCGCAAGCTTTTCCATGCCTGCCGCGCCGGAGTCGGCGAGCTTCGGGATTTCGTGCGGTTCCAGATACGTGCGGTCCTTCGGCGCGAGGCCGAAATGCCGCGCCACGTCTTTCAGACCGAAGCTTTCCAGCTCGCGCGTGCTCACGTCGTAGAACTGCACCAGCAGGAACGTGTCCACGATATGCCGGCCGTAAATTTCGAATTTCGGATAGTTGATCGTCCGCTCCGCGATCTGCACGCGCGATGGATACGAACTCAGTGCTGAGTCGTCACGACCGAGGGTGAGCTTCACACGATGCCGCTTCGCGCGCGCCGTGAGGTAAGGCAGATCGAACTTGAAAAGGTTGTGCCCCTCGATCACGTCGGGATCGCGTTCGCGGATGACCTCGACGAGTTTCTGGAGCATCTGTTTCTCGTCGCCGGCAAGCGTCATTTCCCACCCGGTGTTGTCGGCGAGCGAGATGAGGAGGATGCGGTCCTCGGCGCGCTCGGCGTTGGAGAACTCATAGCCCTCGCCGGTGTAGGTCTCGATGTCGAGTTGCAGGCGGCGGAGTTGGTCGAGACGCATGCCCTTGAACGACGTCTGGCCCGTGCGCATCAGGTGCTGTGCCACCGGGTCGTTCAGAAAATAGAATGGCGCTTCCGGGCTGGCCGCGGTTGTGCCGGTGCTGTCGAGCAGGTGTCTCCGTGCCGACTGGAATTCCGACCACGACCGGAACGTGGCCAGCGAGCGGAACTCGCCGTTGCCGGTGAGCGGTTCGATCTCCGCCTTGCCGGACCAGGTGTTCAGGAACGCCGCGTCCGTAAGCCATAGGAACGGCTGAAAAGGCTGCGCCACGCTCTTGAGCCGGCCGGCTTCGCGCAGGAACATGCGCATCGCGCTGTCGTCGCCCGGCACCAGTTCGACCGCGACGATGCCCTCCGTCCGGTCACGCCCGAACAGCGTCTCGTTCTCGCCAAACGGCAGGGCGGCGGTGCTCACGGTTTCGTCTCCTGTTGGGTGAGCAGCGCTCGAAACTCTTTCATCTTTGCCGCGTCTTCGGGCGACAGCGTGTCGAGCAGCTTCAGCACTTTGGCGGGGTCGGTGGTGGCTATTTCGCTGACCTGCACCGGCACGTCCACCACCTCGCCGAAACGGTTATCCACCGTGGTCGTAATGAACGGCAGGAAAAACAGCGCGCAGAGTCGCTGCATCCAGCTATCCACCTTCACGAAACCATGAAGCTCGCATTCGAGGACGCCGGGCTGTGCTTTGCGGTAGCGGAACAGCACCACCGCGCTGCCCGATACCGGTTCGCCCTTCTTGTCCGCGCCCTGCGCGAGATAAAGACGCTCGCCTGGCGCGGCGAGGAGTGGCCAGAGATAACCGGCAGCGCCCTTGCGGTTGTCGGCGAAGTAGGAACCATCCGGCCGCCGCTCGCTGCGATACTCGACGATCTTCAGCAGTTGCGCCACGATGGAACACTGGTCGAGGTGGTTGATGAGATACTCGAAGATGTCGTATCGGGCGCGGACGGTTGGCTTTGGCAGGTGCACCTTTCGGTAAAACGTGTAGCCGGGCACAACCTGTCGCACGCGCGCCTGCGCCGCCGCGTCAAGTTTGTTGAATGGAATCAGCGACTCGGGTTTTTCTGCTGCACGCGCGAAGCCTGCGCCAAGGGTCAACGCCACAGCCAATGGGAGGCAAATGTAGATCGATCGCATGGCCATGCCGGTCACGACACCACAGCAGCCGAAGCGCAGCAAGAAGATTTCACATGAATTGATTTTGTTGTGTGCGCTGCCTGTCCGTCCTATTATCCCGGCCGCTGTTGTCGCGTGAATAAACCGCGCGGCCTATGGAAACGAATTACGAATTACAAATCACGAATCGCGAGTTATAGAAGCCATGCCACAATTTGATATCACCCCTGTTGCCGTTCCGAAAATCTCCACCCGTTTCCGCCGCATCCGGACGAAGATGCCCGTGCCGCAATCGCTTTCGGTCCTCGAAGGCATGCGCCGCTACGAGCCGCAGTCCATGCAAGGCATGCCGCCGGTGGTCTGGAAGCGCGGCGACGGCGCGCTCGTGGAGGATTGGTGGGGCAACCGTTGGATTGACTGGTCCAGTGGCGTGCTCGTCACCAACGCCGGCCATGGCCGCAAGCCCATTGTGGACGCCATTGTCAAGCAGGCGAAGAGCGGCCTGCTCCATAACTATCTCTTCCCGCACAAGCTTCGCAGCCAACTCGCGCAGATGCTCGTCGAGCGCGCGCCTGAGAAGATGGACAAGTGTTTCCTGCTCTCCACCGGCAGCGAGGCCGTCGAGTGTGCCATCAAACTTTGCCGCACGCGCGGCCGGCTCAAGGACCCAAAGAAGCTGATCATGGTCAGCTTTCTGCGCGGGTTCCACGGCCGCACGCTTGGCGCGCAGCAGGTGGGCGGCATTCCCGGTCTCAAGGCGTGGATTGGCAATCTCGACCCCGGTTTCGCGCAGGTCGAGTTTCCCGACGGTTTCCGCTGCAAGGACACAAGCTTTGAGTTGTTCGAGAAGCAACTCGCCAGCGCCGGGGTGGACCCGAAGCTCGTTTGTGGCGTCATCATGGAGAGCTACCAGGGCGGCGGGGCGAGCTTCGCGCCGGTGGACTACATGCACAAGCTCCGCGCGTGGTGCGACCGGAACAATGCGCTGTTGGTGTGCGACGAAGTGCAGTCGGGTTTCGGGCGCACGGGCAAGTACTGGGCGTTCGAGCACTACGGCGTGCGCCCCGATTTCATCTGCTGTGGCAAAGGCATCAGCAGTTCGCTGCCGCTCTCATGCCTGCTGGGCAACAGTGAGGTGATGGACCTTTATCCGCCGGGATCGATGACCTCGACGCATTCGGCCAACCCGATCTGTTGCGCCGCCGCCATCGCCAATCTCAAGCTGATCGACCGCGAGAAGCTTGTTCGCAACGCCGCCAAAATGGGCGAGCGGCTCTTCGCCGGCCTCGCCAAGCTCCGGCAGACGTATCCGACGCATATCGGCGCCGTCCACGGCAAAGGCCTCGTCGCCGGCGTGCAGTGCGTCAAGCCTGGCGGCGAAGAACCCGACGGCGACCTTGCCTTCCGCGTCATAGACCTCTGCTACAAGAAAGGCCTGCTGATGTTCGCACCGGTCGGCTTCGGTGGCGCGACGGTAAAGATCGCTCCGCCGCTGGTCATTAGCGTTGCGCAACTCGACGAGAGCCTTGCCGTGCTGGCGGAAGCGTTCGCCGAGGCGATGCAACCTGCCTGTTGCTGCTGCGGCAAGTGAACCTATCGGGCTGGCGGCCCGGGCAACTTCGCGTTACGCCTTCGGTTTCGCAGGAGCGCTTTTCTTGCGATACGGCGAGTGCAGGTTGAAGTAGATGCCGCAGAACGGGCGGCCGTCCGGCACGTCGGACGGCTCGCTCAGGATGATGGTGAGATGGGAATCGAGCGCGATGCCGTGCTTGAGGCCCGGAGTGCGATTCTCATAGACCTTGATGGCCTTGGTCATGAGTGAGCGCACGCTCTCCATGAACTCATCCGGCGTCTTGGCGATGCAGACAACGTAAAGCTCGTACGCTTTGACCGCGTCGCGGATCTCTTTGCTAAAATCGTCAACCTTCATTTTGTTCTCGAAACGAGGGTGGAGTGTCGGCTCGTGGATGTCAAGTGGGGGCCATCCGGGTGAGACGGCAACGTTCAACTCAGAGGCGCAAAGGACAGCAAGCCTCTGCGATTCTCCGTGTCCTCTGTGTCGTTGCGCCGGATTTTCGCGCTACACTGCCAGCCACCGCGCCACATCCTTGGCCCAGTAGGTAATGATGATGTCAGCGCCGGCACGACGGAAGGCGGTCATGGTTTCCATCACCACGGTACGCTCGTCGAGCCAGCCGTTTTTGGCGGCGGCCTTCACCATCGCGAACTCTCCGCTGACGTTGTAAACCGCCGTGGGCATGCCAAACCGCTCCTTCACGCGGCGCACAAGGTCGAGGTAGGCCAGCGCTGGCTTCACCATCACGATGTCCGCGCCCTCGGCGATGTCGAGAGCCACTTCGCGCAGGGCTTCGTCGCCGTTGGCATAATCCATCTGGTAGGTGCGGCGGTCGCCGAATTGCGGCGGGCTTTCGGCCGCGTCGCGGAATGGCCCGTAGAAGCCGCTTGCGAACTTCGCCGCGTAACTCAGGATCGGCGTTTGCTCGAAACCGGTTTTGTCGAGTGCGCGGCGGATGGCGGCGACGCGGCCGTCCATCATGTCGCTTGGGGCGACGATGTCGGCGCCGGCTTCAGCGTGGCTGACGGCGCTTTTGGCGAGCAGTTCCAAGGTGGCGTCGTTGTCCACGTCCAGCGCGCCGTCGCGCCGCTTGTGAACGATGCCGCAATGGCCGTGGCTGGTGTATTCGCAGTTGCAGACATCGGTGATGACGAGCAGTTCCGGCACGGCGTCCTTCACGGCGCGCACGGCGGTCTGGACGATGCCGTGCTTTGCGTATGCGCCACTGGCCTTTGCGTCCTTCTTGTCGGGAATGCCGAAGAGCAGGATCGCCGGCACGCCGAGCTTGTGGATTTCGCGCGCCTCCTTGACCAGTTCGTCCACGGAAAGTTGGAAATTGCCGGGCATCGAGGCGATCGGACGCCGCACACCCTTGCCGGGCCGCGCAAACAGCGGCATGACGAGGTTGTCGGTGGAAACGCGTGTCTCGCGCACGAGCCGTCGAAGGGCCGGCGTGGCGCGCAAGCGGCGCGGCCTCGCCACCGGGAATTGGGGTATTCCAAAGTCGCTCATGGTGTGAACTTACTGCGGTCGCACCACCGCCAGCAAGACGGAACGGCAGGTCAACCAGCATTTCAGTCACCCGCGTTATATCCGGTCAGAAAGCGCGCCCTATTCGGTAGAACGCGGGATTTGCTGGAGACAGAATCATGAATGGCAACGATCAATCAAGTGGCGCGACAACCAAGGCGACCGGGAATGCACGAAG
>JBAZIR010000078.1:0-17982 GCA_041651735.1 Verrucomicrobiia bacterium
TCGCCTTGAAAGCAAATCGAGTTCTAGGGCTGGACATCGGCGCGGCGTCAGTCAAACTGGCGGTGCTGGAGCGCGAGAAGTCTGGCGACGTGCGGTTGCTCAAGTACGGTGTTACGGATCTGCCTGGAGACTCCGGTCAGGAAACCGAACGCAGCGGGGTTATTACTGCCACGATCAAGCAGATGCTGCGCGAGCAGGGCGTGCGCAAGAGTCGCGCGGTCATTTCGGTGGCGGGCCAGTCGGTGTTCACGCGGTTCGTGAAACTGCCCGCAGCGACGCCGGAGAACATCGAGCGCATGGTTGGCTTCGAGGCGCAGCAAAACGTCCCGTTCCCGATGTCCGAGGTGGTGTGGGGCTATCAACTCATCGGCGGCGCGTCGGAGAAGGGCGAATACGAGGTGGTGCTGGTCGCCATCAAGAGCGAGATCATCGAGTCGCTGGCCAAGGCCGTGGACGCGGCCGGTCTGCACGTCGAACTGGTGGATGTCAGCTCGCTGGCTCTCTACAACGCGGTTCGCTACAACTACGAGGTCGAGGAGGGTTGCACGCTGGTGGCGGACATCGGCGCCAAGACGACCAACCTGATCTTCATCGAGAAGGAAAAGATTTTCACGCGCGCCGTGCCGATTGGCGGCAACACGATCACGCAGGAGATCATGCGCGAGTTTGAGGACCAGAAGATCACCTTTGCGCAAGCCGAGGAGTTGAAGCGCCGGAAAGGCTTCGTCGGGCTGGGCGGCGCCTACGAGGAGCCTGAAGACCCGTTGACGGCGCGGCTCTGCAAAGTCATCCGCAACGTCATGACGCGCATCCACGCCGACGTAACGCGGTCGGTGATCTTCTACCGCACGCAACAAGGCGGCCAGCAGCCGACCAAGCTGTTGCTGACGGGCGGCTCGGTTGCGTTGCCCTATACGGATCATTTCTTCAACGAGAAACTCCAGATTCCCGTCGAGTTCTTCAACCCGTTCCGCAACATCGCGCTCGCGCCGAATATTGACCGCGAGAGGCTGGCGGCGGAGGCCTGCGGTTACGGCGGCGCGGTCGGGTTGGGATTGCGGCTGGCGGCGGGCGAGTGCCCCATCGAGGTGAACCTGTTGCCGCCTTACGTCACCGAGCGGCGCGAGTTCAACAAGAAGAAAATCTACTTCCTCGGTTGCGCAGTCGGCCTGGCGCTGGCCGGGGCGAGCTGGGGCTACTACTTCAACCAGCGCGCGGAAATCGAACAGAGGATCCTGGGAGACGAAGCCGCGCCTGCCAAGGACACGGTGCAAGGCTGCATCCGTGCATTGCGCCAGCTCGAAGGCCAGATCACCCGCCAGCAGAAAAGCGTGGAACGTTACGGCCAGATCAAAGACCAGATCAAGAAACTGGCTGAAGCGCGCGTGCGCTGGCATCAGATTCTTGAAGACCTCGCGCAGCGTTTGCCGGCGGATACGTGGATCATCCAGCTTCAGCCGGCGTCCGCGGGTGTACCTGTTGGAGGAATCACGGGTGGCATGGAGATTGCGCCGCCACCGGTCGAGATCATGTCGCCCGGCGGTCGTTCCGACCAGAAGCAGGGAGTGCGCAAAGAGCCGCAGATTACCGAGTTGTTGATTGTGGCCGGCAGCATCAACAAGCCGAGTGAACCGGAACGGCTGCAAAAGCCGACGGAGTATCTGACCAAGTTGCGCGAGAGTTCCCTCTTTGATGAGAAGACTACGAATATCACCAAGGGACCCACGCCCAAGGAAGGTGACATCAACTTTACCTTCAGCATTACGGCGCAACTGAAGGTGCCGATTTCGTTATGAAAAACCTGCTCTCCTGGCTCAAGGACAACATCGGTTTGACGATCGGTGTGATCATCAGCCTTGGCGTGCTTGGCTACATTTGTTACAGCCAGGTTTGGGTGAACTACGTCAAGGAGGAGGAAGTGGCCACCACGCTGGAGGGAAAACGCACAGAACTGGACGGATTGCTGCGCCGGAGACCGTTCCCTCATGCGGAGAACGTGCTCATCGTTTCCAATGCCGTTGCGGTGCTCTCCGGCAACGATTCCAACCTCAGCGTTGCCCGGTGGATGACCAACCTCGCCAGCGTTAATCCGCCACCGCAAAACATCCGGCCCTCCGCGTTCAATCCGATGCTGGTGCAGCAGAAGAACAAGCTGATGGCGGCAGCCAAGAAATACGCCGTCACGGTGCCGTCGGAATTCGCCTTTGGCTTCGGCCGTTACGTCACCCAAGGCACGACACCCGCCAACGATACCAACCAGATCAACACCTTGCTGACGCAGTGGAGCACGATCGAGACACTCTCGAACATCCTTTTCACCAACCGCATCCTCTCGATTACGGCGATTCGCCGTGCGCCGGTGGGTGCGGAGATTCCAAAGGATTCAACCGCGGCAGGCATGATGCAGCCGACAAGCCAGTCGGGCGGCAACGAATTTTTCGCCACAGCTATTCGCGACGATCCCGGCGAGGTCGCGCGCATACTGCCTTTTGAACTGGAGTTCACCTGCAACACGCAAGGCTTGCGGGGCATCCTGAGCGCGCTGGAATCGTCGCCGCGGTTTTTCATTGTCCGCACGATCGCGGTTCTCAACACGCGCGGCAACGAAATGCTGGCGGGCGGACGATCCGAGGCGATGGGCAAGGCGTTCACGGCTGCCGAGGCTAGCGCGGAACCGCCGGCCACACCCGAAGCGCCGGTTCCCGGCGCGCCCGGTGGGCGCCCGGCGGCGCGGCCGGGCCAGGCCGCGCTTGCGGAACCAGTCATTGTTTTTGGTTTGGAAAAGATCCAGGTAAAAATGCGCGTGGACTTGGTGGAGTTTCGAGAGCCGTCGGCACCGGGCGCGAATCCGCCGGGCGGCAAGTAAGGCAGCGGGCCATAGGCTGGAGTGTCATGGAGTTTTTGAAGAAACATTACGAGAAGATTGCGTTGGCGGTTGTCTCACTGATGATGATCGCCACCGCGTTGACGTTGGCGAGCCGGTTGGGATTGGAGGAAGCTGAACTGCCCGACATAAAGAAGAATCGGTCGGCCGCCAAACCGCTGGACACCAACGAGCTGATGCAGATCTCGACGCTGCTGAAAAACCCGCCCGCGTGGAGGACCAACGACGGCCCACGGCCGTTTATCCCCGACGTGTGGAAGTGGAACGGCAAAGACCTGTTCTTGGCGGACGAACCTCCTCCTCTTCCTATAGTTGGCCCCAAAGACCCGGCTGAAGAGCTCGAATGGTGGGCGGCTTCCCGCACCTTCCCGATGAAGTTTATGTCCGTGGCCTCCGAGGTTGGCACAAATAAAGTGTTCGCGATCAACCTCCCCGGTGCGGGCACCAAGTTCGTCAAAATCGGCGATCCTCCCATCAAGCAGCTCATCTATGGCACCATGGAGGAGTTCATCGTGCTTCGCTACGAAGAGAAGAAGGTGGAGTGGTTTAATCCCGCCATCGGAGCAAAAGCCGTGGCGGATGTTTCGGTGCTCACGTTGCAGCGGAAATCCGCCGCTGTCACCAAGGAGATCCCCTTGGTGATCGGAAAGCAGGTCTTGGAGAGCGAGCCTGTGGCCCGTTATCAATCCAGCGCCACTGGAGAGCAGAGTGCCGAATTGAAGCAAGGCTCCAAATTCAACTATAAAGGCAAGACATATCAACTCCTTCGCCTTGACACCAGTCAGGCTATACTGATATTCAAAGATGTTCAAACTCAGAAGGAATACAAGAAACGCCCCCGAGTGGTTCAGAAGTTTTGAGCGTTTCTGGAAGCGGTCTTGTTTTGGACGAGCAGAGTCTAAAGACTGAGTCGTGGCTTGGTCTTGTGTTTGGGGCGCGAAATGCGCTGAGAGCGTGAAAGGAAGCATGGAGAAAGCCAACCAATTTTTGCCCGCACTGCTGTGTGGCAGTCTGGCCTTGGGATTGTGGGCCGCGCCTTTGCGCGCTCAGACGGACAACGCACTGGCCAGTGTCGGTGCCGCGGCTTTGGCCACGCCCGAAGAACTGAGCGAGCAGGAGATCATCCGCCGCAAGGAACAGCTCATTCGCGGCCAGAAGGCGCTGGCGGATGCCCAGGCCGCCATGAAGGCCGGTAAGTTCGACGAGGCGGCCGACGCCTATACACAAGCCATTCGCATGCTGCCCAAAGGTTCCGTGGCCGCCAAGGAGTTGGCCGCTGCCAAGGCGGGTGTGATTGAAGCCTACATCAACAAGGGCAAGGCTTCCATGCGGGCGAAGAATTACGAAGATGCGCGCAAGTCAGCGGACGAAGTGCTGAAGTACGATCCCAACAACGCTGCGGCCAAGGGCATTATCAAGACCGCTGAGCGGGCCTCCGGAGTGCCTGATAAAGGAGGCAAGTCGCCTGTCAGCACTGCTGATCTTGACACCGTGCCCCGGACCATTCCCCAGGTGGACGACACGCCGGAGTTCCGGAAGGCGCAGAACCAGACGACCCAGCTTTTGCGCGATGCGCGGCTGGCTTTCCAGAGCAACCAACTCGATCTGGCTGCAGAGAAGATCAACGCGGCGATGGCATTGGATCGCTACAACGAAGAAGCCCGCGTGCTATTGCGGCAAGTCAACGAGCAGCGCTATCACGCTGCCCAAGTGGATATGGCTCGTGTGCGCACACAATATGCCGCCGATACTCTCGAGGCTTGGGCGCCGCCAGTCAAAGCACCACGCACGACAGTCAGAACTCGAGCGCCAGAAACCTCGATCATTCCGCCGGAGAAGCAGAAGCTCGAAAACAAGCTCGATACGATCCGTCTTCCGAAGATTGAGTTCAGGGAGGCCAACATCGTTGACGTGGTCAATTTCCTGGCGGAGCAAAGTCGCGCGATTGACAAGCAGCAAGGTGGCAATGGTGTAAACATTGTCTTCGGCGGCAGCTTGGGTGGCGCCGGCGGTGGCGGTGGAGCGGCTCCTGCGCCTGAGGCGGCTGCGCCACTTCCTCCCCCCGTCCCTGCAGTTCCGCCGGTTCCGGGCGCTGTAGGAATCCCGGGAGCCCCGGGAGCTGCACCAACACCTGATGCTTCTGCGCCTGTACCTGCACCCGCGCCGTTGCCTGCGGCACTGCCTGCGGTGCCGACTGGCATGCCGGGCGCTGCGCCCATCAGCGGCACGCCAGCGATTACGCTGAACCTGTTGGATGTGCCGTTGCGCGATGCGTTGCGTTACGTGACCGATATTGCCGGCTTGAAGTTCATTGTAGACAAGTATGCCATTCTCATCGTGCCGATATCGTATCAGCCGCCCGGCGCGATGATGATGCGTGAATTTCAGGTGCCGCCCGGTATCTTCACCACGGTCATGACGGGCACCGCTCCGGGTGGTGGCGGTGCTCCGGGCGGAGCGCCAGCGCCAGCCGCGCCCATGCCCGCTGCTGCTCCGACGGCCGGTGGTGGCACAGGTGTGTCCAGCGACGACATCAAGGCATTTTTCGTGAATGCGGGTGTGAAGTTCGATCAAGGAGCCTCGGTGACTTATCAAGCGGCAACCAGCCGGCTTTTCGTGAAGAACACGCCGGATGAACTGGATAACATCGAAATTATTTTGAACACCCTGCGGCGCGCCGGCGGAACCCAGGTGACCATTGAGGCGAAGTTCATTGAGATTCAACAGACCGATTTGCGTGAGTTGGGCTTTGACTGGACCTTGGGTGACTGGGGCTTTGGCAGCATCAGCGGAGCGGAGCCGGCGTTCAGTGTCGGAGGCGGCACCGCCAACAGTGGATATACCCCCACCTACCCGGTTTATCCGAGCGACCAGACTCCGGTAGCCACCGCTACGGAGAAAGTAACCCAAGGAAATCGATTTGCGTCTCAATCGGGCGTGTTGTCCGGGAACAAGCTGGATGCGCTGCTCAGCGGTGGAACGGCCACCAGCACGGGTGTCAGTGACGCCGTGGCAAGGATGACCGGCCTGCTGAGCAATCCCCAGTTCCAGGTCATTTTGCGCGCTCTATCCCAGCGCAAGAACGTGGACCTGCTCTGCGCGCCGAAAGTGACCACGATCAGCGGCCAGCAGGCCAAGATCGAAGTCGTGCGCGAGTTCATCTATCCGACCGAGTTTGAGCCGCCTCGCGTGGCCAGTGCCTCCTCCGCTGCGGCAGTATCGGGAGCAGCTGTCTCCGCGCCCATGATCTCACCCCCGACGCCCGGCGGCTTCCAGACGCGCAACCTCGGTGTCACGCTGAATGTGACGCCGCAGATTGGTGAGACCGGCTTGATCAACCTGACGCTGATTCCCGAAGTCAGTGACTTCGACGGGTTCATCGACTACGGCAGCCGTGATTCCTTGGGCAGCAGTTCCATCAATAACAATTCTGCCGCGGCAGGATATACGCTTGTCTTTCCGTTCCCGCAGCCGGTGTTCTCCACGCGGCGTGTCACCACCAGCGTCATGGTTTTTGACGGCTCGACGGTCGTGCTCGGCGGTTTGATGCGCGAAGATGCCACCAAGATTCAGGATAAGGTGCCGTTCCTTGGCGATATTCCGCTGGTCGGCAAACTGTTTAGAAGTGAACTTGAGAATACCATCAAGAAAAACCTGATGGTGTTTGTGACCGCCCGGTTGATTGATCCTTATGGTGACCAGATCAGCCCGACGAAGCCGGTGACCGCGTCGGTGGTGGAAACCGCTCCACCCGCGCCTGCCGCAGGCGCCGCCCCGCGGCCCTGAGTATTCGCGTTCAGGTTGGACCCAGGAAACAAACCGGTGTTGCCTGCTGCCAGTTGTTGGCGCCACACGCATGGCTGACAAAACCCTGCTTATCGTTGATGGCCACAGCTATGCTTACCGGGCGTTCTTTGCCATTCCCAAGCTGACCAACGTGCGCGGCGAGCCGACCAATGCAGTCTTCGGCTTCCTGAAGATGCTGCGCAAGATGGCCGACGATTTTCAACCAAGCCACTGGGCGGTCGCTTGGGACGCCGGCTTGCCGGAGGAACGGTTGAAGGTGCTGGAGACCTACAAAGCCCAGCGCCAACCGATGCCTGACGACCTTCGAGTCCAGTTACCCGCCATCCGCGATGTGCTGGAGGCCCTGCACGTCGTGTCGTTGGAACAGCCCGGTTGCGAGGCTGACGATGTCATTGCCACCGTTTGTCGGCTGGCGGGTGACGCACGCGTGTTAATCGCCACCGCTGACAAGGATTTGATGCAGTTGGTCAACGATCGGGTTTGCGGGGTGCGCCTGCTGCCCAAGGGAAATGTGCTCATGGACCGCGACCGGGTGCGGGAACGTTACGGCGTGCCGCCGGAGCAGCTGTTGGACTTGCTCTGTTTGACCGGCGACAGCGCCGACAACATTCCCGGCGTGCCGGGCGTTGGAGAGAAAACAGCCGTGCAATTACTGGCGCAATTTGGCGGCGCGGAGGCAGTGCTGGCGCGCAGCGGCGAGATCACCAACCCGAAACTGCGTGCGGCGATCGAACAATGCGCTGAGCGGATCCGGCAGAATCGCGTGTTAATGACTTTGAACGCGACACTGCCGGTGGCGGTCGAATGGGACCGAATGCGCCGCGTCGAGCCGGATCATGAACGGCTCGCGGCGTTGTTCGAGCGGTTTGGATTCAAGTCGCTGTTGGCAGAAGCGCGACGACAAGCGCAGCCGTCGCCCCAAGGGCAGTTGCCGTTGTGCTGACACCACTTGACATCGCGAGACGGTGCGCTAGAGTTGTGCGCCCTTGAGAGATGGCCTTGGCTTCGGAGGCCACGGACGCCAGTGCGTTTGGTGGTGAAAATAATCCCCTTTTGCGTGTCATCGAGCGATGCCACTCACTAGGTGGCAGATGAACAGTTTGATTCAAATAGGTCTGACTGGAGGCATTGCCTCTGGCAAGACGACCGCGGCGATGACGCTGGCGACGTTGGGAGCGCACGTGATCGACACGGACGCGTTGGCGCGCCGCGCGCTCGATCCAGGCATGCCCGGGTTCGAGGCTGCGGTGCGCGTTTTTGGCCGGGAGATTTTGAATGCCGACGGCGCGATCGACCGCGAGCGGCTCGGCGACATCGTGTTTGCCGACGCACAGCAGCGGCAACGGTTGAACGACATCGTTCATCCGGAGGTTCGCACGGCTTGGCAGGGCGAACTGATCGAGTTAAAGCGTGCCGGATGGCGTGGCGTGGTGACGGTGGTCATTCCGCTGCTTTACGAAGTGGCTGTGCAAGACTGGTTCGACGCGGTGATCGCGGTGGGATGCGCTGAAATCACACAGCGGCAACGGCTGCGTGAGCGCGGATTTTTCGGGGCGCAGGCCGAGGCGCGGATTCGCGCCCAGTGGCCGATGACGGCGAAGATGGAACACGCGGATTTTGTGGTGTGGAACGAATGTTCGCTGGCGGTGCTGGAACAGCAGATGACCAGGATATGGAAACGATTGGAGTCCCTGGCGCCGGCGGATGGCAACATTTCAGATTGAGAGGAAATAACTATGGCTAGAACATCGAAGAAAACAGCGGCGGCTGCGGAAGCGCTCGCCTCCGAAGAGAGGGCGATCAGAAAAGCCGCGCCCGAAGTGCATGCAACTGTTTCGGCAGCTGCGGAAGACAGTGTTCGCAAGGTGATCGCCGAAGGCGGCAACATCTATCTCGCCGATCTGCAGAAGATCGCCGTGCCGCAACTCAACAAGCTGGCGCGCGAACTCAACATCGAGGGCGTTGGCGTCCTCAAGAAGCACGAGGTCATCTTCAAGATCCTCGAAGCGACCGCCGTCAAGTCCAACGTCATCATGGTGGGCGAAGGCGTGCTCGAAATCCTGCCCGATGGTTTCGGTTTCCTGCGCTCGCCCAGCTACAACTACCTGCCCTGTCCCGAAGACATCTACGTCTCGCCATCGCAAATTCGCCGCTTCGACCTGGCCAATGGTGATTTGATTTCCGGCCAGATCCGCCCGCCAAAGGACAAGGAAAAGTTCTTCGCGTTGCTGAAACTCGAAGCCGTCTTTGGCGAAGATCCCGAGAAGGCCAAGGACAAGGTCCTCTTCGACAATCTCACGCCACTGTTCCCGCGCCGGCGCATCCAGCTCGAAATCACCAGCAAGCCCGACGAGATCGCGATGCGCGCGATGGATATGCTGGTGCCGATCGGCATGGGCCAGCGCGGCCTGATTGTCGCGCCACCGCGCACCGGCAAGACCATCCTGCTCCAGAAACTTGCCAATTCCATCGCCACCAACCATCCCGAAATATTCCTGATCGTCCTGCTCATTGACGAGCGCCCGGAAGAGGTCACCGACATGGAGCGCACCGTCAAGGGTGAAGTGGTCAGCTCCTGCTTCGACGAGCCGCCCGAGCGTCACGCCCAGGTCGCCGAGATGGTCATTGAGAAGGCCAAACGCCTCGTCGAGCACAAGAGAGACGTGGTGATCCTGCTCGACTCCATCACGCGTCTGGCGCGCGCCTACAACACCCTCCAGCCACACTCGGGCAAGATTCTCTCCGGCGGCGTGGACGCCAACGCGCTCCACAAGCCGAAGCGGTTCTTCGGCGCCGCGCGCAACATTGAGGAAGGTGGATCGCTGACGATCATCGCCACCGCGTTGATTGACACCGGCTCGCGCATGGACGAGGTCATCTTCGAGGAGTTCAAGGGCACGGGCAACATGGAACTGTGCCTTGACCGCCACCTGGTGGATAAACGTGTTTTTCCGGCCATCAATATCGAGAAGAGCGGCACGCGCAAGGAGGAGTTGCTCTACCACCCCGACGAGATGAGCCGCATCTACATCTTGCGCCGCGCCCTCTCCGGCGTGCCGCCAGTGGAAGCGATGGAACTGGTTCTCGAACGTCTGAAGAAGACCAAGAGCAACGCCGAGTTCCTGTTGACGATGCACACCTGAGCCAGCGCGACCGGAGCTTATTCTTTTCTCGCTAGTTGCCGCTCTTGAGGTGGCCGCCGGTGGACTGTGGATTCGTTCCGCCGGGACCCATAATGATGACCCGCGCGCCTTGGGGCCATATCTTTACCGCCTCGCGGTAGTGTTGCATCGCCTCGTCTGTGCGGCCCTTGCTCAGAAGGTAAGTGCCGAGGCTGGAGTGAGCGAAGCAATTTCTATCGGTCACCGCAAGAGTGTGGGTGAAAAGCGTGCCGCTATCTGTCCAAAACCCAAGCTGGTAATCCGTGCGCCAGGCGCACAAGCCCAGCAGCATCCCCGCCAACGCGATGACCACGCTTTTCCGCGGATTATATCTCGCCACAGCTTCGCCCGCCGCCCATGCCATCATCAAGAAGATGCCGATCAGTGAGATATAGGTGTAGCGGTCAGCCAGGGAATAAGTTCCCATCCTCACTACCCCGAGCACCGGCGCCAACGTGCCGAGAAACCAGAACCAGCCCGTGGCCAGATACGGCCGCCGCCGCGCCCGGTGGACTACCCAGCCAGTGATGACCACCAGAAACACGACAGCCAGGATCACCACCCCGATCGGCCAGTTCCACGTCGGCGGATACGGATACGGAAGGGCAAGCTCCGCCGGCCAGAGCGTCTTCCACAGATAACGCGGATAGGACACCAGGGCGTTGTTGATGCGCTGGTCCACGGTCAGGATGTTCGCCGAGGCCGCTGAAAATGTCAGCGCGCTGGAAACGGCCGCCAGCAGGAAGAGCGGAATTTTCTCCACCGCCAGTTCGCGCCAGCGTAGCAACGTATGCGAAGGCTTCCACCGTTCCAGCGGCCAATAATCCAACAGCAACAACACAAACGGCAGCGTCACCACAATCGGTTTGGCCATCAGGCCGCAAGCGAAAAACAAAAGTGCCGCCGCATAGCAACCTCCCGCCCGGCTCCTGATCCCTTGAACCTTGAATCTCACATACCCGGCATAGGCGCCCAACGTCAGCAGCCAGAACAGGGTGCTCAACGCGCCCTTAAGCTCCGACACCCACGCCGCCGTCTCGACGTGGAGCGGGTGCAACGCGAACAGCGCAGCCACCAGTGCGCTTCGCCACAGGCTACCGGTCATGAAACGCAGCAGGATGAACAGCAGCACCGTATTAACGGTATGAAGCAGCACATTGGTCAGGTGATGTCCCCATGGGTTGTTCCCGTAAATCTGCCAGTCCAGGATGTGGGCAACCCACGTCAGTGGAATCCAAAGGTCCTCGTTATTGGTCGTGAACGCCCATCGGATGCTTTCCACCGTCAGACCCCGTTGCACATGGCTGTTGCTGGTGACGTAATTGGGGTCGTCGTAGTTGATGAAACCGCATTCTGTCGCCCGCCAAAACACTGCAAGAGTCACCACGGCCAACCACAGCGCCATCCAGACGGCGCCGCGCCGGCTGTTCGTGAACACAGTTTCAGTGTTGTCGAGGCTCTTCACAAATCGCACGAGCGGCTATTTATGGCCAGTTCTCGTCTGTATTTCCAGTGTGATTGCAGACTGATTATGATCTGCCTGGGCCGGACAAGGATGGCCAGGATGTGAAAAAGATGCGCTGTTGCCCATCCCAAGAAAACCTTACTCTTTCCGCTTGTCGTCAATCTTCTTGAGGCGGTCCTTGGCAGTCTGGGCATTGAACAGATTATTCCAAGCGGTGCCATATTGCGGGCAGATTCTCACCGCCGCCATGTAATGCTTTATCGCCTCATCCAAGCGACCGCTGTTCTCAAGGTGGAAGCCCAGATTGGTGTGGGCGACGAAGTTCTTATCAGTCACCTGGAGCGCATGCGTGAACAATGTGCCGCTGTTGCGCCAGAAACCAAGTTGATGAACCGTGCGCCAGGCGCAAGAGCACAGCAGCAACACCGCCAGCGCGCTGACCGCGGTTCTCCAGGGCCTTGACCGCGATGCCGCTTCGCCCGCGGCCCAAGCCGCCGCCACAAAAATCCCGATCAGCGGGACGTAAGTGTAGCGGTCGGCAATGGAGTAAAGTCCCGACATCCGCACCAGTCCGAGCACTGGCACCAGTGTGCCGAGAAACCAGAACCAACCCATCGCCACATACGCCCGCCGCGGCGCTTGCTGGATGGCCCATCGGGTCACCGCCGCCAGAAATGCGGCTGCCAGCAATACTTCCCAGAGCGGCCAGTGCCACGGATGCGGATACGGCACTGCGAGGTCAAGAGGCCAGAGCATTTTGCCCAGATAACGCGGGTAGGAAATCAACGCGTTGCTGATGCGCTGGCCCGCCGAGAGAGCGCCATCCGGCGCTTTGCAGAACGTCACCAGGCTGACGATTCCCGCCAGCAAGAAGAACGGGATCTTCTCCACGATCAGTTCGCGCCAGCGTTGCGGAGTATGCCCGGGTTTCCACCGCTCCAGCGGCCAGTAATCCAGCAGTAACAACACAAACGGCAGCGTGACCACGATCGGTTTGGTCAACAGGCCGCAGGTGAGAAACAGCAGCGCCAGCACATAGCCGCTCCGCGCCTGAGTCCTCAGCCCTTGCGCGTTGAACTGCGCATACCGGGCGTAGCTCCAGAGCGTCAGCAGCCAGAAGAACGTGCTCAGCACGCCCTTCCGCTCCGATACCCACGCCGCTGTTTCCACGTGGAGCGGATGCAACGCGAACAGCGCGGCGACCCATGCGCTTCGCCACAGGCTGCCGGTCATGCAACGCAGCAGAAGAAACAACAACACTGTGTTGGCCGTATGCAGCAGGATGCTGGTCAGGTGATGTCCCCAGGGATTGCTCCGATAAAGCTGCCAGTCCACAATGTGCGAAAGCCACGTCAGTGGAATTCGAAGGTTTTCGTAATAGACTGTGAATGCCCAGCGGACGTTTTCCGTCGTCAGGCCTTTCTGCACGTGACTGTTGCTTGTCACATAATCGTTGTCGTCGTAATTGACGAAGTCGCACTGTGTTGCCGGCCAGAAAAGCGCGAGCGTCACGGCCGCCAGGCACAGTGCCATCCACCAGGCGTTACGGCTGTTTTGGGGCGCAGCTTCGGTTTTGTCTGGACTCATCATAAAACGCATCCAACGGGGTATTTATGGACGTTTTTCTTCCGTATTTCCAGCGCGATCGCGACCTGTTGGCACGTACAAGACGGGGCTGGTTTTATCTGGCTTTTATCCTGTTGCGACCTTGACAGGCGGCGGCATTTCACTAGACTCCCGGTTTCTTTGGCGGCGGGGTTTCGCCGTCCAAAGTCACATATAACGAATTAGGACTAATACCATGGCTAAAACAAAAGCTTCCAAGGCCGCCAAGAGCGGCAAGACCCCCAAGTGCGTGTATTTCTTCGGCGGCGGCAAGGCCGACGGCAACGAGTCGATGAAGAATCTCCTCGGCGGCAAAGGCGCCAACCTCGCTGAGATGGCCGGCCACCCGAGCCTGCGTCTGCCGGTGCCTCCGGGATTCACCATCACCACCGAAGTCTGCACCCACTACTACGACAACAAGCACACCTACCCGAAGGTGCTCAAAGAGCAGGTGGGCGTCGCGCTCGCAAAGGTCGAGGAGTTGATGGGCAAGAAATTTGGCTGCCCGAACAATCCGCTGCTCGTCTCGGTCCGTTCCGGCGCGCGCCGTTCGATGCCGGGCATGATGGACACGGTGCTCAACGTCGGCCTCAACGACACCACCGTTCAGGGCCTCATTGCGCAGACCAAGAATCCCCGTTTCGCGTACGACGCTTATCGCCGCCTCGTCATGATGTATTCCGACGTGGTGATGGAAAAGGCCGAGGGCATCGAGCCGAAGGGCGGCAAAGGCATCCGCAAGTTGCTCGATGAGCGGCTTGAGGCAGTCAAACACGCCAAGGGCTACAAGTCCGACACCGAACTGACCGCCGACGACCTCAAGGGCCTCGTCGCCGAGTTCAAACAGAAAGTCAAGGAAGTGCTTGGCAAGCCGTTCCCCGAAGATCCGCTCGCGCAGCTTTGGGGCGGCATCGGCGCTGTGTTCATGAGTTGGAACGGCAAGCGCGCTGTCGAGTATCGCCGCATCGAGAAGATTCCTGACGAGTGGGGCACCGCCGTCAATGTGCAGAGCATGGTGTTCGGCAATATGGGCGATGATTGCGCCACGGGCGTGGCGTTCACGCGCAACCCCGGCAACGGCGAGGCGTATTTCTACGGTGAATACCTCGTCAACGCGCAGGGCGAAGACGTCGTCGCCGGCATCCGCACGCCCGGCCCGATCAACGAGAAGTCCAAGAACGACCACAGCAAGGACATGCCCACGCTGCAGCAGATCATGCCGCCGATCTACAATGAACTCGACGGCATCCAGAAGCGCCTTGAGAAGCATTACAAGGACATGCAGGACATCGAGTTCACGATCGAGAAGGGCCGCCTGTTCATGCTCCAATGCCGCGTTGGCAAGCGCAACGGTGTTGCAGCCGTCCGCATGGCCACGGACATGTATAAGGAGAAGCTGATTGACGCCCACACTGCCATCAAGCGTGTCGCGCCGAACCAGCTCGTCGAGCTGCTCCTGCCGATGCTCGATCCGAAGGCCGAAGCCATCACCAACGTCATCGCCAAGGGTTTGCCTGCCGGTCCCGGCGGCGCCATTGGCCGTGTTGTGTTCTCCTCGAAAGACGCGGTCGAGTGGGCTTCGCGCGGAGAGAAAGTCATCCTCGTTCGCGAAGAGACTTCGCCCGAGGATGTGGACGGCATGCACAAGGCGCAGGCCATCCTGACCAGCAAAGGCGGCATGACCAGCCACGCGGCGCTCGTCGCCCGCGGTTGGGGCAAGTGCTGCATCGTTGGCTGCGGCGACCTCGAAGTCAGTGACGACGGCAAGTCCTTCAGCACCAAGAAAGGCACCGTCGTCAAGGAGGGCGATTGGATCAGCCTCAACGGAACCAAGGGCCACGTTTATCTCGGCCAGGTGCCGCTCGTGGCCGTGGATCTCGAGCACAACACCGCCTACACCACGCTCATGAAGCTCGTGGACAAGGTCCGCGTGTTGAAGATTCGCACCAACGCCGACACGCCGAAGGATGCCGCGCAGGCGATCAAGTTTGGCGCGGAAGGCATCGGTTTGTTCCGCACCGAGCACATGTTCTACGGCGAAGGCAGCGACCAGCCGTTGTTCCTGCTGCGCAAGATGATCATGAGCAAGTCGCTCGCCGAGCGCCGCAAGGCCCTCGATGAGTTGTTCCCGTTCGTGAAACGCGACGTGAAGGCGACGCTCGAAGAGTTGAAGGGCCATCCGCTGACCATCCGTCTGCTCGACCCGCCCCTGCACGAATTCGTGCCGAAGGCCGAAGACAAACTCCAGGAACTCGCCAACGCGCTCAAGATCGACATCAACGAAGTCAAGAAGCGCGGTGAAGGGCTGCACGAGACCAACCCGATGCTCGGTCATCGTGGCGTCCGCCTCGGTATCACCTATCCGGAGATCACCGAGATGCAGGTGCGCGCAATCCTCGAAGCCACTGCGGAATTGATCAAGGCCGGCAAGAAGGTTGAGTCGGAGATCATGATCCCGGTGACCTGCGCCGCCAACGAGCTGATCCATCAGCGCGCGATCGTGGACAGGGTGGCTGCCGAGGTGAAGGCGAAGTTCGGTCTGAAGAAGTTGCCGTTCATGTTCGGCACGATGATCGAAATCCCGCGCGCCGCGTTGCGCGCTGGCAAGATGGCCGAGGTGGGTGAGTTCTTCAGCTTCGGCACCAACGACCTGACACAGATGAGCTTCGGCTTCAGCCGTGATGACATCGGCAGCTTCCTGCCCGACTACGTCAGCAACAAGATCCTGGTGGACGATCCGTTCCAGACGCTCGACCAGGATGGTGTTGGCGAACTCATCAAGTTTGGCATCCAGCGCGGCCGCAAGACCCGCCCCAACCTCAAGGTTGGCATCTGCGGTGAGCACGGTGGCGATCCGGAGAGCGTGAAGTTCTGCCACCGCGTTGGCATGAACTACGTCAGCTGCTCGCCGTTCCGCGTGCCGATTGCCCGGCTGGCTGCCGCGCAAGCTGCGATTGAGAAGTAAAGCTTGAGCAAACGGCGGAGTAGTTTAGTCTAGGGAATGTGGCGCGGCCACCGGTAATCCCGGTGGCCGCGTTCCTGGGAGTGTCACCATGCGATTCGACCGAACGGAGAGCGAAGGCGGCATCAAAATTTACTTGCGGGAGATTGGTCAGATTCCTTTGCTGACCCGCAAGGACGAGGTGGACCTTTCCAAACGGATCAAGAGGGGCGACAAGGCCGCCCGCGACAAGATGATCCGGTCCAACCTCCGGCTCGTCGTCAAGATCGCGCATGACTACTCCGGCCTCGGCCTGCCGCTGCTCGACCTCATCAGCGAAGGCAATATCGGCCTGATGAAAGCCGTCGAGCGGTTTGACCCGAAGAAGGGCGGCAAACTTTCCACTTACGCTTCCTGGTGGATCAAGCAGTCCATGAAGCGCGCGTTGGCCAATCAGGCCAAGACCATCCGCCTGCCGGTGCATCTGGTGGATAAGATCGGCAAGATGCGCCGCGCCGCCATCAAGCTCAGCGAGAAGCTGGGTCGCGATCCGACCGACGCGGAACTGGGCAAGGATCTGGGCATTTCGGCGGCGAAAGTTTCCGAACTGCGCACCGTCAGCATCCGCCCGGCGTCGCTCGAAGCGCCGATTGGCGAGGACGAGACCACGGAGTTTGGCGAGATCATCGGCGACGAAAATGCGCTCGATCCGTTCGAGACGCTCAAGGACAAGTCCACAAAGCAGGACATCACTGCCTTGCTGCACAAGCTCGACGAGCGGGAGCAGTTGATCCTTCGCCACCGCTTTGCCCTCGACGGCGGCAAGGAACAGACGCTGGAGGAAATCGGCGCCGAACTGAACGTGACCCGCGAGCGTATCCGCCAGATTCAGAACATCGCCTTGCGGAAACTCCGCAAAATGATGGAGAAGCAGGAAAAACCCAAACGGACCAAATAGCCGCCATGTCTGCCACCCTAGCTGAAATCAAAGCCGCCATCCGCGACATCCCCAATTTTCCGAAACCGCCGGTCATCTTCAAGGATATCACGCCGATGCTGCAACAGCCGAAGCTGTTCCGCGCCGTCGTGGACCTGTTTGTGGATCGACACAGCAAACAAAAGCCTGACGCCATTATTGGCATTGATGCGCGCGGCTTCATCTTCGCCGGCGCGGTCGCCTACCAGCTCGGTGTCGCCTTCGTGCCGGTGCGCAAGAAAGGGAAGCTGCCCTACAAGACCGTCGAGGAAACTTACGAACTCGAATACGGTCGCGAGACGCTCTCGATGCACGTGGACGCCATCAAGGCGGGTGATCGGGTCGTGATCGTGGACGACGTGCTCGCCACCGGCGGCACCGCCGCCGCCGCCGCGAAACTTGTCGAACAGCTTGGCGGCAAGGTTGCCGAATGCGATTTCCTGATCGAGTTGAAGTTCTTTTCGGGCACGACGAAGTTGGCAAAATATCCGGTGTTCGCCGCGCTGAGCTACTGACGCGCCGGTATCATCACGTTTCGCCTTTCGCTTCCTCCATCATGCCTTCCATCGCTTACGTCAACGGCAAGTTCTCCTCCATTGAAGACGCAGTCGTGTCCGTCGAAGACCGCGGCTTCCAACTCGGCGACGGCATTTATGAAGTGTTGCGCACTTACCAGGGCCGGCTGCACGCGGTCGAGGAACACATGCGCCGCCTCTTTCGCAGCCTTGAGGCCATCGGGTTGAAACATGCGTTTACCGCCGCTGCCTTGGAGGAGATCATTCATGAAGCCGTCAAGCGCGCCGGCTTTGCCGATTCGCTCGTCTATCTCCAGATCACGCGCGGCGCGACGAAGCGGGCGAAAGTATTTCCGCAAGCGGTTCCTCCGACGTTGGTGATCACGGTGCGCAAACTGGAACTCCCGACAGCCGCAATGCGCGAGCAGGGAGTGGCGATCATGACCGCCGACGACATTCGCTGGCAGCGTTGCGACATCAAGACCGTCTGCCTGTTGCCGAACGTGCTGGCCTCACAGCGCGCCAAGGCTGCGGGTTGTTTTGAGGCGCTTTTCGTCGAGAAAGACAGCACGGTCAACGAATGTGCTTCCGCCAACGTCTTCATCGTTGCCTCCGGTGTCATCATCAC
>JBAZIR010000079.1:0-17965 GCA_041651735.1 Verrucomicrobiia bacterium
GTTCTACTCCCTGCCGGCGAAGCTCCGACCCGTCGTGAAGATTGAGGGTGGCGCGCACACCAAGGCGAAGAATCCCGGCCAATTCTCCACCATTTGTTTCGCTGAAGGCGCGCTGCCGGGCACGCCGCAACGCGTTGGCCAGCGTTCGTGGAACATCAACGACGCCAAGGCCGTTCCTGGCGCCAGCCGCGTGCTGGCAGAATGGCTTGACGACAAAGGCCAACCCACCGGCCACGCCGCCGTCATCGCTTCCGACAACTGCATTATGATGACCCACGTCTTGCTGAACGACGACAGCGTCAACAAGCGCCGGATGTTGCTCGCGATGGTGGGCCATCTCGAACCCGATCTCTGGTGGCAGACCACCAACGCCGGCATCAAGCGCATCGGCCAGATCGGCGGCTGCAAGAACTTCGACGAAGCCGCTGCGCTCATCACAAAAACCGCCAAGGGCAACCGCAAGGCCAAAGCCGCGCTCGAAGCCGCGCGCAAGTTTCGCGCCGAGGCCGTGGCGCTCGGCGTGAAGGAGAAATACGTCGAAGCCTCCGAGAAGGCCGCAGCCGCCTCACAGTGTCTATCCGAGGCGTTCTGCCTGGCGCAGAAACCGCTCGCCGGCGAGTTCCGCGCATTTTGGTGCCACAGTGCGTTCGGCGTCGAGGGCATGGAGTGGGACGAGGCGATCAAACGGCTTGCCGACAACGGCTTCACCGCCATTGTCCCGAACATGCTCTGGGGCGGCGTGGCGTTTTACAACAGCAAGGTTCTGCCTCAGGCGCCCGACATGGCGGAGAAAGGCGACCAGATCGCGAAGTGCCTCGCCGCCTGCAAGAAATACGGCGTCCAGATTCACGTCTGGAAGGTGAACTGGAACACCGGCCACCGCGTGCCGAAAGAGTTTATCGAAAAAATGCGCAGCGAAGGCCGGCTCCAGATGAGTTCGAAGGGCAAGGAAGAGCCGTGGCTCTGCCCGTCGCACCTGGAAAACCAGAAGCTGGAAGTGGACTCGATGGTCGAGGTTGCGCGCGACTATGACGTGGACGGCATCCACTTCGATTATATCCGCTATCCCGACGGCGATCATTGTTTCTGCGCCGGCTGCCGCGCGCGGTTCGCAAAAGCCGCCGGTGTCGAGATCAAGGACTGGCCCAAGGACGTGCTCGGCAAAGGCCCGTTCCGCCAGCAGTGGCTTGACTGGCGTCGCAGCAATATTACCACCGTCGTCAAAGCCGTCAGCGAACAGGCGCGCGTCGCGACGCCGAAGATCAAGATTTCCGCCGCCGTCTTCCGCAACTGGGCCACCGACCGCGATGGCGTCGGCCAGGACTGGAAGCTCTGGTGCGACAAGGGCTGGCTCGATTTCGTCTGTCCGATGGACTACACGGAGAGCGACCGGCAGTTTGATAGCTGGATCGCTCTTCAAAAAGACTGGGTCGGCAAGGTGCCGGTTTATCCCGGCATCGGCGTCAGTTCATCCGGCTCGCGGCTTGGCGCCGACCGTACGATTGGCCAGATCGCCATCACGCGCAAGCACGACACGCGCGGCTTCATCATCTTCAACTACGGCGTCACCGAAGCCAAGGACCTCGTGCCGATGCTCGGCCTCGGCATCACCGCCAAACGCTGACCGGTTGCGCTGCATCGGGCACCGCCGGCGACAGTCAAAGACCTCGTCAAGCGGCAGGAGCAAGGTTAAACTGCGGGTATGTCATCTCGGATTCGCGTTTTGATCATCGCAGTCTCGGCAGCGCTGCTCTTCGGCGTGGCGCTGGCAGTATATTGGAAGACAATCCCGCGCAGCAACGTCGCGACATCGGCAACGGTGTTGAAGGGATTGAAGGTTCAGATCATCCGGTGCGAACTTGGCGCGCATGAAACAGAAGCGGTAGTCAAGGTCTACTTGCGCCTGCGCAACGACGGAACGACTCCTGTGCGAATCGGGCCGGGATCCTTCTGGCTGCTCGACGCGGAAGCCCTGCCGCATCTGGACCGCCATGCGGCGGACAAGCCGGACGAGCCACCGTTGAAGTTGGAGCCGGGTCAGACAGGGCCGGAAACGGAATTGAAGTTCATCCTGGCCCCCGGTCTTGTCGCCCGGTCACTGATATTATTGATCGGTGAATCGCCCACAGGAAAAGTGGCGGGCAGTCCGCCGCCAAAGCAAGGGATTCGCGTGCTATTGAAAGAGAACGGCGCGCCCAAGGGGCCGTTCGTCGAAGGTGACTGGAAAACTTACATTGGCACTCGCTGGCGGTGAGAATCGGGCCACTGACGAGATACGCTGCGGGTGACGGGTGTCCCATGATCTTGCTGCGATGGATGCTGGCGGGGGTTGTGCTGGCCTCGTTGGCCGGGTGCGGGACAGCGGACAAGAATGATCCGACTTACAACACGAAGCAGATCCTGATCCGCGACACGCGGCCAACCCACTAACCACCGGCAATCGCGAGCGTCATCCTTTCCCCATCTGCTCGCCAAACTTTTGCAGCATCTTGAGGAAGCCGGGCGAGAACTGCTGCGTGTCTGCCTCGATCATCTGCAAAACCTCCGCCAGCGTGAAGAAGCGGCCCGATTCGATTTCGCGCGGGTTCGGCTGCGGTGGCGCGTCGGTCTGCAAGGTATAGAACGTCACGTGTTCCCAGCCGGTCTCGGCGCAGGCGGAAATCTTGAACAACCGCGTCAGGCTCGCGCCAGCTTCGAGTCCAAGCTCTTCGCGCAGCTCGCGGCAGGCGCAGGTGTCGGCGTCTTCGCCGGCATCCTGGTGGCCGGAGGCGGAGGAATCGTAGCAACCGGGATGCCTATCCTTGGTCTGCGAGCGTTTCTGGAGATAGAGCTGGCCGTCGGAGTTGAACACGAAGATGTGGACAGAGCGGTGCATGAGATTGCGGCGATGAACCTCGCCGCGCGTGGCCTGGCCAATCACTTCGTCGTTGGCGTTGACCACATCGAAAAGCTCCTGCTGGTTGTCGGTGGTCATGGTCGTTGGATGAGAATCATGGCTGCTTCGGTTCCGCCGGCGCCGGCGCGACCAGTTCGCGCGTCAACAGCAGCCACTGCGCCAGACTCAATTCCTCGCCACGCGCCGTCGGCAGCACACCGACGCGTTTCAGCGCCGCTTCCACTTGGTCGACCGTGACCGCCACGCGGGTGGTGGATTTCGGCAGCACGCCGCGCAACATTTTCCGGCGCTGGCCGAAGCCGGCGCGCACGTATTCCTTGAACGGCGCTTCGAAGGCAGGCTCCAGCAACGGATGCGGCGCGAGCCGCAGCGAGACGACGGCGGAGTCGATGGCGGGTGGCGGAATGAAGCACCGCGGCGAGATGATGTGTTCGCGCCGCACTTCGTAGTAAAGCTGCGTGAATAGCGTCAGCGCGCCGTAATCCTTCGTGCGCGGCTTGGCCACAAGCCGGTCGGCGACTTCGCGCTGCACTGTGAGCACCATGCGTCGGGGCCGCGCGGGCGAGTCCACGAGCCGTTGCAGCAGTGGCGTCGCGACGGCGTAGGGAAGGTTGGCGACGACCTTGAACGGCGCTACCGGCACGAAGTCAAACTCCAGCGCATCGGCATGGATCAGTTGAAGCTGTTGGCGTTGGCCGAACCGTTCGCGGAGGAACTCGCACAGCCGCCCGTCCTTCTCAACGGCGACGACGCGGGCAACATGTTCCAGCATCAACTCCGTGAGCGCGCCGAGGCCGGGGCCGATCTCCAGCACCGTGTCTTCGGAGTGCAGGCCGGCGGCGTCCACGATGAGATAGGCGATGTTCCGGTCCACCAAAAAATTCTGGCCCATCGCCTTGCTGGGTTGCAGCGCCAGCCGCTCCAGGGCAGCCCGCGTTTCAGTCGGTGTCATGAGCCTTATAATTGACCAACCGGCGACAAGGCGCAAGCCGGCGCGCGCAACTTCCCCAGCAGGCTGGTGTTCGTCTCCTTGCGCCGGTAAAATTGCCGGGCCGATTACTTGAGAACTGCCGGGAGACATCGTTTATGAAAACTTCGGTTCTGAAAACACTGGCATTGGGTTGTGCGCTCGCACTGGTCACGCCGCTATTCGTGTTGGGCAAAGACAAGGGCACGGGCGGTGGCAAACACGATGGCGGAATGGGAGCCGTCGATGAAGCTCTCTCCAAGCTGCAACTGACCGCGCAACAGAAGGCCAAGATCGAAGAATGCAAGACGAAGTTCCGTGACTGCCTGAGCACCTATCGGGAGGAAGCGAAGCAAGCGAAACGGAGCAACGACCCGGAGAAGAAGAAGGAAACCGCCAAGAGCATCGCCGAGAAGCGCCGGGAGATGATGGATGGCATCCGTGCCGTGCTCACGGTCGAGCAGAAGAAGACGTTTGACGAGGCTATGCCAAAGCGCGGCGCGCGCGGCAAGGGCGGCTCCAAGGCAGATTCGAAGGCTGGCGGCAGTGCCACACAATAACCGCGTCGCTGTCACTCCGCGTGACGCTGCGGAGTGAGGAGGAACGCCATGACTGCCAAACAAATCGGCCACAGGTCTCTCGAACTTCAACGTGGCGATATCACCACGCTCGCCGTCGATGCCATCGTCAACGCCGCCAATGTCCACCTTCAGCACGGCGGTGGCGTGGCGTGGGCCATCGTTCGCAAAGGCGGCGCGATCATCCAGGAGGAAGGTGACCGTATCATCGCCGCGCGCGGCCGGCCGCTCGAAACCGGCGAAGCCGTCATCACCAGCGGCGGCAGACTGCCAGCGAAGTTCGTCATTCACACGGCCGGCCCGATCTGGGGCGACGGCGACGAAGATGCGAAGCTCCGCCGCGCCTGCATGTCGTCACTGGAACTCGCTGACGAAAAGAAACTGAAATCCATCGCACTGCCGGCGATCTCCACCGGCATCTACCGCTTCCCGCTCGATCGCGCTGCGCGCATCCTGCTCGCCGCCGCCGCCGAACATCTTGCCGGCAAGAGCGGCCTGGAGCGCGTCATTTTCTGTCTGTTTGACGAGAGGACTTTCGCTGCGTTCGCCGAAGCCATGACGGAACTCTGAAACCGTCTGCGGTGGCACGAAGAAACTGCCTGTTTTCCGCGACGCTTACTTCGCTTTCTTCAAATACCGGTCGAAGAAGCCGAGCACAATCGGCCGCAGGTCCTGCTGTTTCGGCTGGAGGTGGAAGGTATGCGGCGCGCCTTCCACAATGACGAGTGCATGCGATGTGCCGGCCTTCGCCAATGCGGCGTCGAAATCCCTCGATTGCTGCACGTCCACCGTCTTGTCCGCAGTGCCGTGCATGATGAGGATGGGCGGATCGTTCTTGTCGGCATAGGTGGCTGGCGAGGCCGCACGGTAGAGTTCCGGCGCTTCGGTGCGCTTCTTTCTGAACATCGAGATGTCGTGCCAGGTCAACAAGTCCGCCGGCCCGTAGAGGTCCACCGCCGCCTGGATGCGGCACGAGAATTCGCCGTAAGGCTCCTTGGGATCAAGACCGTCCTTTGCGTCGGTCAGTGCGAGCATCGCCGTCAGGTGTCCTCCCGCTGAGCCGCCGATGGCACCGATGTGATCCGGGTCGAGTTGAAGCCGCGCAGCGTTCTTGCGCAACCAGCGCACGGCCGTCTTGCAATCGTGAAGGTTTTGCGGCCACGTCACAGCGGTGGTGCCTTTGGCGGCGAGCACGTAATTGATGCTCATGCAAACGTAGCCATGCCGCGCCAGCGTCGTGCCAATATTGATTTCGCGAGCCGCGCCTTTGTCGCCGCCGGACCAGCCGCCGCCATGGATGATAACGATGCCGGGACAACGCTGGTCCTTGGGAACGCTGGCTGGCAGGCAGAGGTCGGCTTTTTCTTCCCGACCCGCGGCAAGATACTCGACGTCCTTTTCCACGCGGACATCCTCCGTCGCCGCCGATGCAAACTGGAACGCGCAGAACACGCCAAGGATCCAAGGCAATTGTTTCATGATGTATTACTCCACTGTAATGCTTTCGATCTCCACGGTGTGCCGATCATCGATCAAGCGATCCGCGCCTGCTCTGAAAGCGAGAGAAGTTGCGGCCCAGCACGCGACACCCATCAGCAACAATTTCATGTGTCGGCTTCCTCCAAGAACTAGGCAGTCAGGTTGTGCTCCACGACGCAGCCCGGCGCGCGGATGGCCAACGGCTCGCCCTTTGCGCCGACGATGCGATTGGCCGTGATGATATGACGACCACCTCCGGGGCCGGCGCTGATCGCGGGGCCGGGGTCAATGGCGTCGAGCAGATTGTTCGACACGATGCAGTCTTCGGCATCACCCAGCAGGATCCCGCCCTGGGCCGGAAGCATCTTCGGCAGCGGGAAGAACGCGCCGCCATAGACGCTCTTGCGGATCATGTTGCCGGTGATGGCGTGCTTGCCGGCTTTCGAGGCCTGCTCGATGCGCACGGCCGCTTCGACGTTGTTGATGAAATCGTTGCCGGTGATGGCGAAGCCGCGGCACGGGCCGATCAGACGCACGCCGATGTCCGCGTGCAGGTAGTTCGACGTGATGGCGATGTCGCGGCAATGATCACGCGGCTTCTTTTCGGCGACGCCGCGCGCTTCGATCGCGACATGAAAGCCTTCGATGGTGTTGTTGGCAATGACGTGCTGGGCGGTGCCGTCGAGAATGATGGCCGTGTTCTTGCCGTAGGCGAAGTGGTTGTTGACCACACGGACTTCGCGGCAGTCCCAGCCGAGATAGACATGCTCCTCCTGCTCCTGGCCGCCTTCGAGCCGGCGCGTCTGGTTTCCGTGAAGCGTCAAGTGATGGATATTCTCGGCGCGAACGCCGCGTTTGCAGTCACGCATCCAGCAATCCCGGACGGTCACATTTGTCCCGTGCGGCACCAGCCGGATCGCTTGCCCGCCGTGGCTGAGGAAGAAGCAGGTGTCAATCAGCGTATCGTTGGGAAACATGACCACCAGCCCGTCGCCGCTCTGGTGATTGCCTTCGAATGTGATGTCCCGGATCGTCATTCGCAGGTCGGGCCACCACGCCCCAGTCACGCCGGTGATTTGCAACAGCGGCTCGCCGTTCGTGTTGGTGTTGATCAGCACGCTGCCGCGCCCCTCGCCGACGATGAACAGGTGCTGCCCCTCCACCAGTGTTTTTGTCACCGGCCGGTCGATCTTATGTTTGCCCGCCGGGATGAAAATCGTCCCGCCGTGTTTCGGCAGCGCATCCAGTGCGCTCTGCAACCCGCCCACGTCGATGATGTTGATTCGCGTCTCAGTGCTCGATTTCATGGCGAAACTCCCTTTCCACCACCTACTCCTTCAGTCGCTTCCGCGATCCCGCCGGCCCGCCATCGGCAGCGCATTTGCGCGCAGGGCTGTCGGGGGCAAGCCGGAAGTCGAGTTTGTCGGCATCGACAAACCCCGGGTCGGCGACAATGGAGTGGGCGTCGAGTTTGCTTTGTTTCTGGAACTCGGCGAACTGGCTGGGTGCAAACTTCGTCTTCAGGAACCACATCAACATGTCGCCACGCTGGAACCAGCAGTTGTGGTCCATCGTCAAGCCGGCGGTCCAGTCGTTCATCATCCGGAGCGGACTTTCAGTGGCGTTGGCGAAGATGTTGTCGCGGACGTAGAACTCCGACGTGTTGGCGGGGTTCGAGTAGAACATCAGGTGGCGGCCATTGCGGTCCGGGCGCTGGGCGTGGGCCCATCCGAAGCCGGCGTTGACGCAGGTGTTGTGCTCGAAACGGATATTGCGCGTCGTCGAACTCGCGCGGTTCCAGTATTCGAAAGAATACTCAGAGTTCCAGATGACGTTATCACGGTAGGTGATGTTGGCCTCGGTATTGTTGCCGTCGCCCTGGTTGGTCAGCGCGGCATCATAGATCTCCCAAAGCCGGCAGCCTTCGACGAGGCAGTCGCGCGCGTTCGACCAGAACTCGATGCCGTTGCCGAAACGGACGGGCTTCCCATCAGGACGCGTGAACTGGTGGCCGCCGCCAATCCATGAGACATCACAATCGCGGATGACGATGCCGCGCGTAGAGCCGCCGCCGAAACCGTGCGCAGCGCCGTAACGCACCGCGAGTCCCTCATAGACCACATAACTCTTGCCACCCTGGTTCACATTATGACGGCGCAGGGCCAGTTCGATGCTCTTGTGCATGTCGGCGGGGTTCTTTTCGGAATACAGCTTCACCTGCCAGTTAATGCCGTCATACCAGTAATCGCCCTGTTGCTTGAGATCCGCCGGCTTCCATTTTTTCACGCCGGCCGCCTTGCCGTGGTCGAAGATGATGTTGCCAACGTCCACCGACAGCAGTTCGGCCTCGTTGCAGCGAAACCGTTTCCACGCGGTGAACTGGAAGCCGAGCGTCGCCCCGGCGGGCAGCGCGCCGCCGAGGTGCAGGGTGATCCGGCCGTCACTGGCCGTCTTCACCGCCTTGAATCGAACCGAGCAATCAACCCATTCGGAGCCGACTTCGATGGCTGTCGTACTGCCCTTGCCGTAACTCGTCCACGGCGCGCCCGGGCTGGAAAGACCGACACTGTGAATCTTAAACGGTTTTGTGCAGCGGGCGCGGAAGGAAAGCTCAAAGTAGTCCCCCTCGCGCACGGGAAAGCCGCTTTTGTGGAGCTGGATGTGGTTGCCCTTGGTGCCGCTGGCGGCGCATTCGATCTGAAGCGCCTCCCCGGCCTTCGTCATCCGCGCCTTCGCTCCATTCTCCGAATGAACATTCCACGGCGTCGCCGCAAGCTTGCCCAGCGGTTCCAACTCGGTAAAGGCGGGCTTCGCCGTCACCCAGATGTTGCCGCCTTCGTGCCGCCAGTCGCCCGGCTCGCTTCGGCTCACCGAGCCGAGCAACAGCGGCTTTGCGCCTTTCGCGTATGCGCCATACATGACGGGAGCGCCTTCCTTGCCGCTTTGCGGGACGAGTGACCCGCGCCAAGCGTCGCCGCGCTTGAAGAGCACCCGGTCGCCGGGACGCAACTCCGCCGCGCTGACTTTGTCGAGACTGCACCACGCAGACGTTTGCGAAAGACCGTCATTAGTGTCGTTACCCGACGCGGCAACGTAAAAGGTTCGCCCGGCTGCCGGCTCTGCTTCCGCGAAGGAAACCGGCTGACACACCGCCGCGACGGTAATGAACAGAGCTGTAATCAATATTCTCATGGTTGTTGTCTTCACTCGCTCACCAACGGATGTTCACGCGCGCCCTCGGCTTCCTTGATCGGCCAACTGGCGCGGAGCGGTGATTTGTAAGGCCCGATCTTCTCGACAGGGATCGGCTTGAAACCGAGCTTGAACGCGGGCGAGTTCTTCTTGAGGCGGTAGTCATCCTTCTTTGCGTTCACAAAGAGCGGATCGGCGACGAGCGAGTGTGTGTCGTTGCCGGCGGCCTGCCACGAAGCCCACTCGTCCATCGCAACGGCCTCTTTTACGTTCACATCGTCCACCCAGATTGTGCCGGCGGGCTGCCGCACGTCGATCCGGACGCGGAACGACTTCATTTGCTCCTTGTAGTCGCGATCGCCGGGCGCGGGGAACTTGAAAATGACTTCGTATTCCTTCCAATTGGTGCCGGCGGTTGTGGAGGTATCCTTGGCCCAGAAGTAAACCTTGTCGATGTAGGACTGCGCCATGAGGGAGAACTTCGTGCCCGGCTCGGCCGCGCGGATGCGCGCGGTGAGGCGGTAACTCTGGCCGGGCTTTGCAGCAATTTCGCCACTGATGAAATTGGGACAAAGCTCGCGACCGCCCGAGTCCTTCGTCGTGCCGCGGCCCTCGATGCGCAACGATTGTTTGCCGCTGGACTTCACGCTCGTATCAATCACGGCCTTGGAATCCTTTGGCTTCACCTGCCATTTCCAATCCTTCGGCGCGCCGCCCGGCTCGCCCTCCTCGAAACCGGCGTTCGGCACGAGGTTCGGTCCCGTGGTCTCCTTGACCTTCTGGATGCCGGTGACCATCGGCTGGCCATGATGCCAGAGGAGGTTGTAGTCGCACTCGTTCCGGTCGAACGCGACGTTGCGCATGCCGTAGAGCTTCGGCTTGGAGTCGCTATAGGCGATGATGTTTCGCTTCAACACGTTGCCGCTCATGATCGTGTGGTCAGGCAACACGGCCTGCGTTGGATGAGTGTTCATATTGCGCATGCTCTTCCACGCCGGCTGGCTCGCAACCGACTCGTAGCCTTTGACCATGCTGGGCAGGTGGTTGGTCCAATAGCGGTGTTTGTCGGTCCAGCCGCTGTATTCAACCTGCACGAGCCGGCCGTCCACGAAGACGTTGTTCTCGACGACGTTGTCGCGGCCGTTGTGGAGGTGGATGCTCGCCCGCGAGCAACGCGCGACGATGTTGCCGATGACATCCACGCCGCCGGTGTTGTCGTCCAGATAGACGCCCCAGGCAAAGTGCGGCGATATCCAGCGGCCCTTGTCGTCGTGGCCGTAGCCGAGCATATCGTGGAAGTAGTTGTAGCGGATGACCGAGCCGCGCGAGCCGATCCAGTCGCGCCCGCCGGTATAGACCGCGCCTGTGTCCTCGGTTTCGAGGTTCATGTGGCGGATGTGGTTGTATTCGAGGACGAGGTTGTTGCCGCCAAACATGATGCCCATGCGCGGGCCGTCGTGGATGTAATTGTGCGAAGCGCGGTTGCCGCAACCATGCATGGCGACGCCGACGCCCTGTTTGTAAAACACACCCACGTGATGGATGTAGTTGTTGTCGGCGTAATTGTTGGCGGGAGTGAGTGTGATGCGATCGCCGCCGCCGAGCGAGACGCCACTGCTGCCGGTGTCGTGGATGTCGCAACCGACAACGCCGTTGTTCTGGCCGCCACTGACGCTCACGCCGCTGCCGTTGTAATCGCCAACGTTGCGGATGACGCTGGCGGCGATGACGCAGTTGGTGGTGTCCTTGAGCGTGATGGCCGTGCCCTCGCAGCACTCAAAGATGAACCCGCGAAACGTGACATTCGCCGTGCCGGGACCGAGATCGAGGATCGTTCGCATCGTCGGCGCGAAAACCTCGCGTTTCTTCAACGGAGCGGGCGGCCAGAAGTAGAGCGTCTTCTCCTTTTTGTCGAGATACCACTCGCCCGGCGCGTCGAGTTCCTCCAGCAAGCCGCGCACATAGTAGCGGTCGAAGGTGCGGATCGGATAGGAACAATCGCCCGCCAGCGTGATCACGCGCTGCTCGCGATCAATCGCCTTGATGCGAACGATGTTGTTCCACCAGTTGTAGCGCGCAAACACGAACACTTCGCCTTCCTCTGGCCGCGCCCATTGTCTTGCGTCGCTGGGCTTGTATTGCAGCGTGTGCCGGTTTTCGCCGGGAATCTCCGCATACATCGGCCATGGCTTGCCGTCCGCGTAGGCCCAGCCGCCGCCGTAGGGATTCTTGGGGTCGTAGTTCGGATAGCGCGCGAGGTGCATCCGTTTGCCATCGAAGAAAAGCTGGCGGAAAACGTTCGTCACGCCCTGCCCGCCGACGTTCGCCTTGAGAATCGCGCCTTTCCATGATTCGAATCCGCTGACGGTCTTGCCGCCGATGATAATGGGCTTCTCATTCTTATAGGCCCGCCAGAGGACACCGTTGTCGCGCGCGTCGAACTTTAACGTTTGCGGCAGGGCATACGTGCCGCGGCGGACGTGGACGGTCACGGCCTCATGGTTTTTCAGCTCGCGGGCCGCATCGCGTGCCCTCTCCAGCGTGGCGAACGGTTTGGCTTCCGTTCCGGGATTGGCGTCGTTTCCGTTTGGGGCGACGTGGAATTCCGCGGCATCAAGTGCAACCAGCGCCGCCAGCGACAGAGCGATGCAAACGAAGAACTTCGTCATGCCCGCGAGCCTGCCACCACCCGCCATCCCCGCGCCACAAGAAAATCCGCACTTCCGCTGGCCGCTGAAAACTGATGGCTGAGAACTGAAAATCGCTTCTCCCTTGCGCGGATTCCGCCTGCCGTCATACACTTCGGCCACAATGTTCACGAAGACGAAGGAATCGCTTCCGATTCGCAGTTGACCTAGCTAGAATACGGCCATGACCACGTCACGAATAAGCAGGAAGGATTGTGACTTCTCAGCTTATCGAGCGTTCACGTGCAAGTTGCGAAAGCTGGCCTCCACACCTTTGGTTGATAGGGCCTGGACCAAACGCGTGGACGCTTGCCTTGACGGCACGGCGGGTGCCGAACTCCGACGACTGGTCAAACTGCCGGTTCGTCGTGCCTTCGGCGTCTTCTTTACTGGTTCTAAACTGGCGGAACGGTTGCTCGGCAAACTTAGATTCAATCCTACCGCCGATTTCATCTACGATCCGGCAGTGGGCGCAGGCGACCTATTGCTGGCAGCGGCGAGGCGCTTACCACTTTGCCAAACCTTAACGGCAACTCTGGAAGCATGGGGAGGTTGTCTCGCTGGCACCGACCTCCAAGCGGAGTTCATTGCGGCGGCAAAGTTGCGTATTGCCTTGCTCGCACGCCAGCGCCACGGGAAGACGGCAGAACTTCCAAAGAACTGGCGAAAATATTTTCCGTTCATCTGCACGGGCAACGGCCTCAGTCAGCCGGCTCTTTATTCTCGCGCAACGCATCTGGTCATGAACCCACCGTTTAGCGTCTCTGGTCCGTTGGAAGATTGCCAGTGGGCTGGAGGCCGAGTGTCGGATGCGGCCCTGTTCGTGGTTCGGGCGTTAGAACAAGCGGAAGCGGGAACGCGTCTGCGCGCGATCCTACCCGACGTGCTTCGTTCCGGCAGTTTCAAGCATCACTGGCGTCAGCGTGTAAGCGACCTTGCAGAAGTGAACTCGGTGAAACGCTACGGGATATTCGATAAGTCCGCTGATATTGACGTATTCTTGTTGAGCGCCAAACGCCGACAGGGTGAGCCGGCCAAGGTTCGACGCTGGCCGAAGTCCGCAAAGCGAGCTACAAGGACTGTCGGCGATTTCTTCGATGTGCATGTCGGGAGTGTAGTGCCGCACCGCGACCCGGAGAAGGGACCGGAGCATCCCTACATTCATCCGCGTTGCGTGCCCACATGGACGGTGCTCCGCGAGTTTTCTGAAACGCGTCAGCACGAGGGGTTGGTCTATGAGCCGCCCTTCATCGTGATTCGCCGCACTTCGCGCCCTAGCCATCCGTATCGTGCGACCGCCACGGTCATAAGCGGAACAAGACCCCTTGCCGTGGAGAATCATCTCATCGTGTGCGCGCCAAAGAAAAAAACTCTCTCTTCGTGTCGGGAGCTGATGCGACAGTTCAAAACGAAGACCGTGAATGATTTTCTAAATGCCCGGATTCGCTGCCGCCATCTGACAGTCGGCGTCGTCCGGGAAATCCCTTGGGCGAGTTAAACGATGCAAGGCTCATTCAAATTCTCTCCCGAGATTCTTGTCCGCTTGGGCGAGGAACTGGTCCCAAATCCTACCGACGGATTGCTGGAGCTGGTCAAGAACGCCTACGACGCGGATGCGAGCAAATGCACCATTAAGGTGACGAAAAAGAGCGTCCGCATTGAAGACGACGGCGACGGGATGAGCGATGCGGACATTGTCGAGGGCTGGCTATTGATCGGCGGTTCTCGAAAGGACGCGACCAAGCCGACGAATAAGGGCCGCACTCCGGTCGGCAACAAGGGGCTAGGACGATTGGCCGCTCTGCGTCTTGGCACCAAGACCACTCTGACCTCGCGTCCGCGCAGCCGGCCGGGCAAGGAATTCAAGATCGAGGTGGACTGGCGTGAGGTGGACCAATCCGAGTATGTCGAACAGAAACGGTTCACGATTTCCGAGACGACCACGACCAAGCCATCAGGCACTGAAATCCAGCTCGAGGACTTGAAGGAAGTGCTGTCTGAGGATGAAGTTGCCCGGCTCGGTCGCAGCTTGGTGCTGCTTTCTGATCCATTCGAGAATCAGGCAGGATTCTACCCTTCTCTGAAGGCCGAGGGCTTCGCGGCGTTGGCTAGGCTCGCCAAGCAGAACTATTTCGACGATGCAGATTTTCACCTTCAGGCCTCAGTGGACTCTGATGGCAACCCGACCGTGGCGGTTTTAGACTGGCAGGATCGCGTGATGTATGCGGCCAAGCCGGAAGACTTCAAGAAGGCGCTGCCCTATCGCACGCCATCGGCAACGTTCGACCTCTGGGTGTTCAAATTGGCGAATCAGAGTTTCTCGGCGAAGAACTCTAACCTGAAGGATGTGCGGGAGTGGCTAAGCGTGGTTGGAGGCGTTCACCTTTACCAGAGCAACATCCGGGTGCGACCGTTCGGCGAACCCGGACACGACTGGCTGGGTATGAACCTGAAGCGTGTTGGCAGTCCTGAAGAGCGGCCTTCAACCAACAATTCCATTGGGCAAATCAAGGTTAACGACCTCGGCCAGCTACTCACCCAGAAGACTGACCGAAGTGGATTCGTGGAGAACGATGCTTTCCGCGAACTAAAGCGGTTTGCAGTGGATTGCCTCGACTGGATGGCAACGCGGCGCTTGGCGACCGCCGAAACCCGGCGTGAGCTCAAACGCTCTTCAACTTCCGTCAGTGTGGTTGCGGCCAAGCAGGACGTGGAGGATTTGATTCGCAAGAAGGTGCCTAAGAAGGCACAGGGTCAAGTAATGACCGCGTTCAAGAAGTTTGACTCCGCGAAGCAGCAGGAAACTGTAGCCCTGAAGGAGGATCTCCAACTTTATCGGAGTGTAGCAACCGCCGGTTCGACCTCAGCCGTCTTCGCCCACGAATCGCACAAGCCCCTTTCGCAGATCCTGAGCGTCACCGCGTCCATCAAGCATCGCGCGAAAGAACTACTCGGCGATCTTTTCGGCAAGAGGCTTGAGGAGCCTATCGACTTCCTTGCCCATGCGGCAAAATCGCTGCAGCTCTTCTCGCAACTGCCGTTGAATCTCTTGAAACGGGAAAAGCGACGCAACGAGGTTGTGGATGTGAGCAACTCCGCTCAGGAGCTGGTGGGTTACCTGAAACCTTTCTTCGGCGACGCCAAGATCGACCTAAAATTCACGCCGAATAAATTTCCTGTGATGGTCGCGGGCTCGCGTGCGCTAGTAGAGTCGATCATGGCGAATATGGCACTAAACGGGCTAAAGGCGTTTGACGTGCCCGACGCAAGGATCGTCGACCGCACTGTTGAGTTGCGGGTTTATCCTGAGGGAACCAATGCTGTCATCAAGGTGCTCGATAACGGCCCCGGCATCCAAAACATCGCTCTCGACGAAATCTGGCTCCCGGGCCGGACGACCTTTCCCGGCGGCACCGGCTTTGGCCTGACCATCGTGCGGGACTCTGTGAGCGACCTTCACGGCACGCAGGATGCCGTAGCGAATGGCGAATTGGGCGGCGCCGAATTTACCATAACAATTCCACTCAGCAACTAATATGTCCGTTGCGATCATAGACGACGACCCGCGCGCAGCAAAAGTCACCCAGATGGCGGTGGAAGATGCTGGTCTTCAACCATGGCTCATCGCACGTGACCCAAGTCTCGTGAGATTCAGCAAGGAGCACGCAATGAAGGTCGTTGCGCGGAATATCTTGCGAGGCGCCGAGGCAGCCGTTTGCGACCATCGGCTGCGACCGCAGGGATTCGCGAAATTCGACGGAGCCGAGCTGGTGGCGTTCTTGATCAGTAAGAGCTTGCCCGCAATCCTTATCTCGCAGTTCGTCGACCAAGACTATGACGTTTCTATCCGCCATTGGCGTGCGAAGCTCCCCAGCGTCCTCAGCCGCGACGAATTCAGGGCGGATACATTTGCGGCGGCGCTGGAAATATGCCGCAAGGAAATCCGCGGCGTGTTGACGCCACAGCGTCGCCGACATCGTGTTCTCATCCGGATTGTCGACATTCAAAATGAGGCTAACCAACGCGTCGTTGATGCGATTATTCCGGCGTGGAGCCGTAAGACGGCGGTTCGTTTTCCCTTCGCTATTGTGCCGTTGCGGCTGCGCGCGCGTCTGAAAAAGAACGGCTACCTGATAGCGCAGGTGAATCTCGGCACGAACCGTCCCGAGGATCTTTTCTTCGATAAATTTGAAAAACCGCCAACTCCTAAAAATGCCCTCTTTGATCATCTTTGATGTGGGGCACGGGAACTGCGCGTTCCTTGAGGACGGTGCCGTGCGGACACTGTTTGATTGTAAGGACGCGTCACTGTTTATCGAATTCCTGCTCGCGCATAACATTGACACGATCGACCAAGTGGTCGTTTCCCACACAGATGCCGACCACATCGCAGGGATTGCGGCTCTGATCCAAAGCGATTATGTCCAAATTGGTGCGGTGTATGTCAACGCGGACGCCGCTAAAGACACGGACGTATGGAAAGAGCTGAAGATAGCACTGCAAGATGCGGCGGATAAGAAGGGGCTAGAGGTGATGACGACGATTGGTGCAAACATGCCGAACGCCCTCGCGCATGGTGCGGTCCGCATCGAGGTGGTGTCCCCGGGCATAGTGTGGAGGTTGACGGGGAATGGTGGGCGACTGCCCAATGGAGGCTCGCTCAACGCCAACAGCATGTCGGTGGTGCTGCGCCTTCACCACGAAAACCACCCGGTTGTCCTCCTGCCGGGCGACATGGACGCGGCCGCCTTGCAGGACATTGTTGCACGAAACCAACAATTGACGGCTGACATACTGGTGTTCCCCCATCATGGCGGAAACGTCTCTGTGGCCGGCAATGTTGCCGCCCGACAGGCAGAAAACACCGCCTTTACGACGGACCTGCTGAACCGCTGCGCGCCGAGCATGGTGGTGTTTTCCATCGGACGTGGTATTCACGGGACACCGCGCCCGGAAATCACTCAACAGATTCATGGGCAACCGCAGCCGTGCGTCATCTCATGCACGCAGCTTTCGGAACATTGCCATGCCGGTGCGACGCCCGCGAATCCAATCCACTTGGGCCCTTTACCGGCCCGCGGGAGACCCGGCAATTGTTGTTGCGGTGGCTCGATGGAAATTCAACTGGCAGGGAATGGGACCGTTGCGGCCATTGCGCGGCAACAACACACGAACTTTATCGCCAAACATGTCGCGACACCCCTTTGCCAAGCCCCGGCCGCCCCCTAGCTAAACTGTTGATGCCGTGCGCTACGAGTGCGAGTTTCATCGTGAGCTATGGATTAAGAACTTGGAATGAGGAAAAAGGCGGGGCCAGAAAATGGGAGCACGATCTATAGGTCGTTCCGCTGTTTGGGCGGCTCTGGTAAAAGACGCAGCATGGATAGGGCCGAGCGTTCAATCAGCGAGGATCTCGCTGCGTGATGTTCTGAGCGATGAAGTATGTTCGTCGTTCACGGGCGTTTTTGGTGTTTGGCTCCTGTGGTTCTCGTTTCTATATGGCGATACTCCACGGCGCGCGCATGGGGCGCGTGAGCATCTTGTTGGCTTCGTCGTTGCCGGTGAACTTCTCGGCGGCGGGGTCCCATTTCAATTTCTGGCCGAGTTTGGCGGCGATGAAACCAATCTGGCAGATCGTCGCGGCGCGGTGACCGATCTCGGCGGTGACGATCGGCTCTTTGCGGCTGCGGACGCAGTTGATGAAGTCTTCCTTCTCGCTGATGCACGGTAGTTGGATCTCGTTCGGGCCGGGTTTCCACTTCAACAGCGCCGGATCGCTCGCCTTGAAACCGCCGGACTGGAACCACGTGTTCTCGATCCATCCTGTCGTGCCCTCGACGCGCACGAACGGACGGTCGGAGACGTAGAGCATCTCAATGCCGCTGGCGTAGCGGTAGCGGAACTCGTGGTTGATCGGCGTGTCCCAGAAAGCTTTCGGGAACTTGGCGCGTCCCTCGACCTCGACGGGGCCGGTGTGCTCGGTATCCAGCGCCCACTGCGCGATGTCTATGGTGTGCGTGCCCCAGTTCAGCAAGTTTCCAAGCGAATAGTCGCTAATGTGGAACCAGCCCGGCCCGGTGCCGGCGGTGTAGTCGAGGCCGCCCTGCCGCGTGTGGACGCGCTTGAGCGTGTAGGGGCGCGCGGGTGCCGGGCCTTGCCAGAGGTC
>JBAZIR010000080.1:0-17920 GCA_041651735.1 Verrucomicrobiia bacterium
GAGCGCATAGTGACCCGCAACGGAGGGGCCGTTTGCGACCGCGGCAAACTCAAACACATAGCCGTAGAAGAACACAACGAGCTTGCGGCCATGGGACGCTTTGCGCACGGCGCGGGCGAGTTCGCAGACGCACTCAGCCATCTCTTCCTGCTGGAACTCAGCCCAGTCAACCAGCGCCTGTTCCGTGGCCGGATCGCGGAAGATGCCGGCTGGCGCGGCATGACGCGCGGCGGCAGTCGGCACCGGGGCGTCGGACCTGCCGCGCTTCTTCAACCACGCTTTCCACGCAGCCGCGTCGGCGGGCGCGTAGCCGCTGAGCGGACGTCTCCATGTGTCCTCGTAAAACCATTCGCCGGTGTTTTGGCCGCACGGATGATAGCCGGCAACGTGATCGCCGAACTTTTCCTCCAGGTGCGTCACCAGCGCCGCCAGCCGTTCGGCCGCGTCGCGGCGGTATTGCGGCGACGCCACGACCATGTGATCGCGCCGGCCATCCTCCCACTGCATCACATCGTCGGGATGCGCCTCGCGCCACCACGGCGGCGGGTTCATGCCCATTCGCGGGAGCAGCAACGCGTTCGGGTTCGCGCGCAAAACCTGTTCGCACATCGAGTCCACGCCGGACCAGTCGGCCTCAACACCGGGTTTCGGCCAGGGCATCGGGCATGGATAACTGACGAAGTTCACGCCCGCCTCCGCGGCGAGCTTGATCTGGGCGCCGAAACAATCAGGCGGGCCGCCCAGCCGGACGAAAGACTGGCCCGGCTGGTAGAACGCCAGCATCAGCTTCCGTGCTGGAGTGGCCCGCGCCCAGATGCTGACGCGGTAGTGATGATCCTTTACGATGGCGAGGTTGGCGTGATGGTAGATGTGGAAGTCGGGCCAGTGGCCGCCCGGCGGCGCTTTCAGTTTGATGCGCAATCCTGCCGAACCGTCGCGGCCTGCGCCTGGTTCGACAGTGATCGTGCCGACGGTGTTTGCCGCGCCGGTCGGCCAAAACGTCCAATCGCGTTTGAAACTCTCCGGTCCCGACTCGAAGTCGCAGCGCGGAATGAGATCGCGGCCCGCGTCAAGGTCGGTCACCTGGATGTTGTCGAGAACGATGTCGCCCTGTTCGCTGCCGAACCGAAAGTGCATCGTGCCGTTGTTGGCGCTGCCGCTGGCGGTGAACTCGAAGCTGATCTGTTTCCATTCCGTTGACAGCTTCAGCGGCGCTGAACCAGGCGCGCCCCAGAACATCCGCGCCCGCACCGGCTCGCCGTTGACGAGCAAGCGGGGTGCGCCGCCTGCCGGGTCGACGCGGACCGTGAGCGGCGCAGCAAAGACAAAACCAGTGACAGTTGTGAGAAGACACGCGGCAACGTTGCGAAAATTCATGGCGGCGATTCTACCCATGATTTACCGGCAACGGAAGGCTGCGGATTTGCGGATGCGATGAACTTACTTCGACTGTGCTTGCACGATGCCGGCGCCGACGCGGTCGGCAGACTGGCTGAGCGGCTGGGCGCTCTGTTGCAGCCAAGCCGCCGCGCTGTCACCCGGGGGGACGCCGCGCGAAATCGCGTAGGCCAGCACGCCGGAGGCGATGGCGGTGGCTTGCGATGTGCCGTCGCCGACGGCAAGCATGTTCGCGCCATAAGCCGACTGGATGCCGACGCCGGGCGCGGAGACATCAAGCCCTTGGCCTGAGTTGGAGTAGTAAGCCTGCTGCAGCTCTGCGTCCACGCCACCGACGGAGACGACGCTGCTGATTGCCGCGGGAAATGAGATCTCGTTGCTGGTGTGATCGTTGCCGGCGGCGGCGACTACGACCGCGCCCCGGCTCTCGGCGTAGGTCACCGCGTCGCGCACCGCCTGCGAGTCGCCGTAAGATCCCAGACTGACGTTGATGACCAGCGCGCCGGCATCCGCTGCCTGTACGATGCCAGCAGCCAGTGTGAAGGTGTCACTGTAACCCTGACTGTCGGCTACGCGCACGTCGAGGATGTGGCTGGCCGGAGCCACGCCGGGCGCCTGCGAATCCTGCCCGGCAATCAGGCTGGCCATCGCCGTGCCGTGGCCGTTGAACGGTTGCCCATCGTTCACCAGGTCGTAATGCGTAATCTGGCTCTCTCCAAACGTCATGTGATCAAACACACCGGTGTCCACGACCGCCACGGTCACGCCCAAACCCCACGTCGAGCGGTCGCCGGTGGCGTCGATGGCTGCGAAGAAATCCAGGCCCTCGAACGAAGCGCTGCCGGCGCCGCTGGGACGATCTTCCTGTTGCAGGAAGTCGGGGACCTTGACGACGTAGTTGCCGTCAACGCCCTCGTAAAGCTCCGCGTCTGTGCCGAGCGCGTCACGCAACTGCTCCAGTCCGTTGTAGGCGACGCGCACAGCCGACAGCGCATCGAGCCGTCCGAGTATCGTGATCTTCCGGCCCGCCGCCCGGCGCAGGAAATCCTGCAGCGCCTTGGCCGACTTGAACTTGATGACGGCCTGCTTCGGAATGGCGTCTTCGCGTTGAAGCCGATTCCGCAGCCGTTCCAAGCGTTTCTCTTCCTCTGTCAATTTCGGCGGGGCGGGTTGATTCTCAAGCGGCCCGGCAATCGTTGCCGGCGCGTGCGCAGCGGCAGAGGGTGTCGTTGCGGCGATTCCGACACGGGAGGTTGCGGGGGTCTCCAGCAAAGTCCACCAACCCCGGTCGCGCGCCATCGCGACGAGCAACAGCGTCACGAGAGCAAAGCTGCTGCCAAGCCACAGATATCGAAGTCGGGACTCGTTCATGATGCCGTCTTCGGCAACTCTAGCTGTTCCGTGCGCCGAAGCAAATCGTCAGTTTCATCGTGGTGGGTCATCAACCAGGACAGACAAACCGAATGGCTTATGGACCCTCGTTCCTGCGCGTCTGGTGTCATTGGATCCTACTGTTCGAGTTTCAAAACCGCGGTGTCTTTGGCGCGCAACGAGATGGCCAGTTCAACCACGCCGGCTTTCTTGCCCGCCCTGGCAGTTGCGACGGCACCGGAAACCAATTCGCGAACGGTGAGCTTCTGCAGTTGGCCGGGCTTCATGCCCAGGTCTGCCGTCTGAACGCTGACGTTGCAGAGTTGCTCCTTCTCGCTGTTGTTGCGCAATGTGAAGTGCAGGTTGTTCCTGGCCCACGAGCCGAACCGCTCGACGAAAACATCGTCGCGCGACGTTCGCGCAAACGTCACCGGTTCCCAGCCGGCCGCGCAGAGCGTCTGGATGATCGGAATGAGTTTCTTGAAGACAGGCCGGTCGCGCTCGTATTGGGATGGCGTGCTGAAGTAGCGCTTCCAGCCCTTGTAGCCCGGCTTGTCCTCGCCGCCGATGGTCGCGATGCCGGGGAAGAAGCCATAGAACATCTGGTGTTTGACGTAGGCCTCGATTTCAGATGCGGGCTGTTCGGGCTGTGGCGTCGTGAAGTCTCCCTCTTGCAGTAGGTTGGTCGTCGGCTTTTGGAACGCGAGCATCCGCCGCAGCAGGCTTGTTGAGTCGGTCTCAACATCGGCCAGGCTGCGCTTGCGCCGGCTCCAGCCAACCTCCGAGCCGAGCACGTCGGCAAGGTGGGCGCAGAACCGATAAGAGTCGGGGAAGATATTCATGTGAACGAGCTTGCCTGCGCGGTGCAGGTCGCTGGCGAGCCAGTCCATGAACTCGCACCAAGAGAGCAAGCCGAGTAGTGCGGGTCGGCCGCTGAGACCGTCGAACGTCGGTGGAATTTGCGTACAACCGAGATGATCGACGCGGAAATTGAGATCCTTGGCCAACCACGACGAAACCGAGTCGAGATAGATGCCGTCGGCGTTTTTGAGAAACGGCTCGATCTCGTAGCGCCAGCAACTGATGGCGCGATTCGGTTCGGGCAGCTGCGGATTTGGGTTGGTCATCCACCACTGCGCCCACGTGGAATACTTGTCCACGCGAAAATAGCCGCGACCTTCCTTGTCGAACGGCATCGAGTTGAGAATTGCCTGTGCGACCTCCCATCGCGGACCGCGCATCAGTTTGGCGTCGCTCTGCTTATCGCCGGCCCATTGTTTGAGTTGAGCGAGGCGTTCTTCATAGGGCGGCATCTCTTCCCGCGTCTTGGCCTGCGCAAAGACCTGCCGCGCGCCCCATGGCTCCGTATAGGGCAGGAGATGGATGCCCTTCTCGCGCAGGTAGGCGCGATCCTCGGCCTTTGGAAACCATCCTTCATAGAACGCGAAACCAAAATCCTCGGGGTTTGCGATCGGCCGGACCGGCACGGCATAGAGCCACATGCCGTCGCGCTTCGACCGTTTCGCAAAATGGTCGGGGAAGATCGTGTAGAACCTGCTGGCGGCGGCGCGCAGGCCCCATTCGCCATCGTGAGCGAACAGGATCGTTGTAAACGTCGCTTTGCCCGCGCCGATCCGCTTCGTGAGCGGCGACAGGCCAAGGTCCACCATTGTCCCGTAACCGTGCGCAGCGTCGCACGTGAAGTTTTGCAGGCGTGGACAATCCATTGGCGCGCCGAGTGACAGGCCGTTTGCGCTACGCGTGATAGACGTGAACGGGTAGGCCGACACGCGGCCGCCGCCGATGGCCAGTGAGTTGTCACAGGCTGTCCCGTTTGCTGTGATGACACGGCTGCGCCGGCCATCGTCGTGCCATGTCCACCCGGCGGCGTTGACTGGCAGTGTGTAACTCAGCCGCACGGCGCGGTCACACTGTGGTTCGTGCGTGTCCTGAACCGTTGTTTCGATGCGAACATGGTCCTTGAGCGCGGTGTAACGAAGTTCGACATCGAGATGGTCCTGTTCTGCGGACAGGCGTTGGCGCCAGCTCTTGCCGCCGTCGCACGGGGTCAACGGCGCGGGCGAGAGGGCGATGTCTTTCCAGAACGAAGCCATGTCGAACACTTCGACGTCGTCGAAATAGAATGTGCCGTAACCTTTCCAGATGTTGGCGTAGATATGGACTTGGACACAGCCGGGCTTCGTGATGAATGTTCGATCCAAACGCGTCCACTGATCGCGTGGTTCGTTTGTCCATCCGAGGCTGTGCTGGACGTTGAATTTGTTTTCCGTCAGCACGCGGCCTTTCGCGTCGAGTTCGATGACGAAGACGTTGCCGCCGGAACTTCCGCGTGGCACGCGGCCCCACGCACGGAAGACATAGAGTGTGTTCGGCTTCACAGGGAAGTTGGCGCAGCGCAACGAGCCGCTGGTGGCCGGGTGCGACTCGCTCGCGCCCGCGGGCGCACTGACCTTGCCGCAGAACCTGCCGTTCGGCGTGTGGTTCAGTTCGGTAACCCGCGCTGTGGTCGCGCCGGAGCCGGTCCACGATGCAGGCGCGGTTTCGCCGTCTTCAAAACCGGGGTTCGGCACAAGATTCTTCACCTCGGCGTTCGGCGTAAACTCCCGCACGCTGATCGGATGAACGGGCGGAAGCAGCGGCACACGACTGCCGTTCACCGTGACAACCTCGATGAACCCGGTCTTGTCAGCCAACCTCAAGGAAAGACCGTCGGAGGTCTTGATGTCCACAGAACGGGCGGGCGCGGCAAAGCTGATGAGGGAAGCAACCAGGAGAAAGAGGCGTGCCGTCTTCATGGTGATGGTCGTGAGTCTAGGTCATCATCACGCCGGAGACAAGCTGTCGCTCCGGCAGGCTCTCCGGCCACTGGCACTGGTGGTTACTCTTTCAGTGTCACACGCAGATTCGCAATCTTCCACGGCGGGATCGTGAGATGAATGTCACCATCTCGAATCTCGATCTGACCGAGTTCGCGGGTCGGTTGGCCAAGAAAATTGGTTTCACGCACTGACGCCACCGGCTGACGCAAGCGGATGTTGGCTTCGGTTCGTTGTCCGGTTGCTTCATAGAGACGAAGCTCCACTTCCGAAACTTTGCTGCCTTCTGCTGACTCGACCGGCCGGAGCGATGACAGAACGATGTTGGAGGGTCCGACCTCCGCAAACGAGACACCGTCGTTGAGCGTGGCCGCTTTGTTGACGGGTGCTTTGCCTGCCCGCGCGCGGCGGAGTCCCAAGTCAGGCGAAAACGCCAGCAGCGGCACGTGTGATTCCATCGCAACACGGTGAGAAGCCGCCTCACGCCAAGTGCCCGTGTGCGGCGCCAAGGCGCAATCGAAGACGTGATGACCGGTGCCCTTGATCGAGGGATGCATTTGCCCCCAAGTGCCCGGCGTCAGTGGGCGCATGCGGAGCAAGAGGAACTCCATTGTCCGTTTGTCGGCGTCGAATGCATAGCCGGTGTAAGCGCCGGGCGGGCAAACGAAAGTGTAACCGGACGCGCTCGAAGACACATCGGTCCAACGGGTCGCGTAGTAGCCGTTCGGATAACCTTTCACGAAAAACTCCCCGCGGAAAGGTTCCTTGTCGAAGTTTTCGCGCGGCTCGGCGCCGAATGGGATTCCGGCAAACACGCGGCCGGTCATGTCCACAGGAAAGCGGATCGCAAAGACGCCGTTGCTTTCAGCGGCATCCAGTTCCACGTGATAATCGAGACGCCGGCCATCGCGCCAGAGGCGAAGCTCGCGGGTCGCCGAGTGCGCGCCAAACGTTCCCTTCGCGCGAAGCGCTGCGAAGACCGGTCCTTGGACGTGTTGCAGGTCGCTCGCCTGGGTTGTCCATCGGTGTGCGGGGCCTAATGGTCCGCTCATTTCCCAGTGTTTCGGCTGCGGAGCTTCGTAATACACGATGTCGCCGAGACCGCCGGTTTCCGCCGAGCCGAGAGGGGTCTGGCGGACCTTGTCGAAGACCTCCAGCGCTCCGTCGGTTCGCATTTGCGCCCGATAGCAGTCGTTCTCAATGGGGCCGCTCCCGCGGCTCAAACAGGTTGTGGCGGCCACGGCATTCGTTGAGCGGTTGAGGTAGAACGTCTTGTATCCGCAAGCCGGAACTGTCTCCGCGATGAATGCAACGCGCTGCTCGCCAGTCTTCGTTTGCGAAGTGAACTGGATGGGAACGTTCTTGCCTAGTCCATCGCGGAGCGTCAGGCTGGCCGCGTCTCCTTCCACTGTGAACTCCGTCGGCCCGGTGACAGGCCACGCATGAAAATTGAAAACCATCAGCGGCGAACCCAACCCGGCGCGGAATCCAATCTTGCTGGCAAGTGCTGACAACGTTTCATACAGCGCCTGCTCGATCCTGACCCGGCGGTGTCGCGCGAACGCCATGCGTTCCTCGTAATCCACCGTCCACGCCCACTGGATCGCGTGACCCGTGCAGGAGAACACATCCCGCCAGAGCCGATCCACCACGCCACGCTCAGCCGGCGGACCTGTTCGCAGCGCCATAACCTGCGCCTTTTCCAGAGAGAGCAGCAAATCCTCATCTTGATTGTTCTGCATGTAGAGACTGCGATCTCCGTGGATGCCCGCCTCGACGTAACATTCGAGCGAGTCCAGCGGTCCCTGCAACTCCGTGATCGGCGCACCACACTTCTCGACCTCCTCGAAATATCGACGGTTGGTACCGAGGATTTTCTTTTGCGGATCCCATCCGGCAGCCTCTTGCAGCAATTTCGGGTCGGGCAGCACATCGTCACCGCCGATGGCCAGTCGCCAGATGGGTGAGGGGAGAAAGCCTTTTACCGGCTCGCCAAACTTGCCCATCATGCTGTAACCATAAAAACACCTCGACGAGAGCATCCTCGTGCCGTCGAGTCCCTTGCGCCAAAAGACAACCTGCGGGCCGACCGGACGCGAGAACATGAAGTAGCGATAGTCCGCCTTGGCGAGGATTTGCGGCATCTGCGAGGGACCGCACATCAGGTCAATCGCATTATAGACCTTCAGCGGGATGCCCGGCGCGTGGCGCTGGAAATACTGTTTACCGAGCACCATGTTGCGCACCATCGTTTCCGGATAAACCTCGGTCAGCCGCGGATTGCTCGCCGCGCCGACGATCTCAATCCGGCCTTCGCGCACTCGTTGCCAGAACTCCACGATCAGTTCCGGCCACTCGCGCGCGGCTTTGTCGAGGAATGGCGCCAGTTGCTCGCTCTCATTCTCCAGCAACCATACGTACTGCGGATGATCGCGCATGAGACCGAGCACCTGCCGGATGATCTCCGCATAGCGTTGCTCGTGCCACATGCGCGTATGACCCCAACACCAGTCGCAGTGCGAGGAGGCGTTGACCACGGTAAGTTTGGGTTCCTTTGTTGGTTTCGCTGCTGGTTCGGCCCAAACACGTTCACACGCGGTGACTGCCACGATGGCGATCACGAGATGCAGTATCCGGCGCTTCATGGGGACTCCTTTACGCTTGTCAGTTTGCCTTGATGAAATCGCGCACCCACGTTGCCTGCTCCGGGTGCATATCTATCAGCTTGCCGCTGATGATCGAGTAACCTTGAATGGTGCCGTCGGCCACGGACTTGGCGACGAACCTCCATTGATGCTTCAACAAGTCCATTGGCACGGCGTCCAGCAGCGTGAAGTCGCGCAGGTAGCAACCGACATTGATGGGCTTGCCGGGGAAAAGCTCGCGGCATTGCTCGACGTAGCGGTCGAGGTTGACCAGGTCTTTCGACTTCCACACCCAGAATGAAACAACGTCAAGGAAGTCGGTGAAGCCGGCCCAGTTCTCTTTCTTCAATTCATGCGCATACATCACGCCCCAATGCTTCAGCTTTGGATTGATGCTCTTCACTGCACGATGGACGAGGGCATAATCGTCGGGCTTGACGTGTGCAGACTTGATCTGGCCGTAAAGGTCGTCATCGAACGCGCCGGTGAGGAATGGGTGTTTCAGCGACAAACGACCCACGATCTCCGCTTCCCGGCACTTGCGCTCAATGCGGCCATCGTGGTTCATTCGCATGGGCGCGCCGAGCCCCTTGTAGTCCGGGTGCTCGACCTTCTGGTATTCCCACTTCGAGATGTCGCAGACGACTTCCTCGATGCCTGTGTCGCGCAGCTTTTCCATCGCCATCGCCGTGTTGGGATGAAACATGAAGCAGGTTCTCCGCAACCCGAACCACTTCGTGCCTTCACCCGCGCCGAAGATGGAAAACCGCCACTGACCGTTGAGTCCCTGCCCATCCCAGCACCAGCCAACATCGGCCAACCTGCGTGGCCGCGCTGGCGCTGCCGTGGCGTTGCGCGTGAGCGGGGTGGCGACGCACGCGGTGGCCGCGCTGCAAATAAAGTCTCGTCGTGTCATGGTCGTGTCAGGGTTTCTTTTTGCTTCACAACTTCGCCGGTGTCGGGATCGTAGCGGATCGTTTCCACCTGCTCGGCACCGTTTGCGGCGCGCACAACGATGTTCATCTCGCCGTGCGCCGCGTCGTCGGTCGCGCGGACGCGGCAGAGCGGTTTCCACGCGCTGGTCGGTGTCTGGCGGTGGCTGACTTCGACGGCAGTGACCGCGCTGCCGGTCTTCGCGTCCGGGCTGAGCCGGTATTCGGGCTTGCCGGCGGCGCGACGCATGATGACGCCATGCCCGCCCTCGGTGACGATCAACTCGAAACCCAGCTTGCCGTCACGGTCGCGCATTGGGCAGACCTCGCCTGCTGCGTAATCGTGCCGGTTGACTTTCTTTCCATCGTCCGCCAGCAATTCGTTCACAACGATCCGGCCAGCATCGTCGAGTCGGAAGTGCGCCGCCTGCGTGTTCAACCAGCCCGGCCACGCCAGCATGATGTGGAAGTGCGGCGGATGATCCTCGTGGCCGTTCGGGAAGTTCGTCTCAAAACCGTAGAGACGGATATCGCCGACGAAACCGGGATCGGCGGTGCCGGCGTAGCCCATCGCGCGGCACATTTCACGCGCGGCGAACAGGAAGTTGAGTTGCGCCTGGATGGCGTTCGCTGGCCACGGGCCTGTGCGATAGTGTCCCGCGCGCCGCACGTCCCAATTGTGAAAGACCGCCATGTGGATGATTCCGCAGGCCAGCGACGTCTTCACGCTGGTGGGCGCGCGGCTCTTGCGCATCTTGAGCCGTACCCCTTCACTGACGGGCTGTGCTTTGCCATCGGCCCCGAGCACGCGCTCGACACGCACGCCCGGCCATCGCACCTCCACGGTTGGCGGCGGCAGGTTGCCATCCGCCTGCAGCGTGAAGTAGAACTCGCGATCATTTGTGCCGGTCCACGCTTCCTCGCGCAGCAACTGCCAGCGATCTGCATTTTCAAGGACACGGACCTCCGGCTGGGTCTTGGCCGGTTCCAAATCTGCTTTCACGAGCTTCGCGCCGCAACGGACGCCTTCCGCTGCGCAGGTGGAATTCACAAGGGTCAGCAGCACGGCGAAGACAAAGATGGAAGTCTGTTTCATAGGATGAATCATGGGATTACCGGCAGAATGATGTGCGATGGATGGTCGGCGTCGTGGCAGATGGTCTGCGTCGCCTTCTGGAGTGTCGCATCGGCGCCAAATGGATGACCGGTGTTGGGATTGCGGTCGAAGCGTGGGAAGTTGCTGCTGGAAACCTCGACGCGAATCCGGTGTCCCAGCAGGAAGACGTTGCTGGTGACCCAGAGGTCAATCTCATAGCGATACACCTTGCCCGGCTCGATCAGCCTCGGCTTGTCGGACGATTCGCGGCAGCGGGCGCGCAGGATGCCGTCGCAGAGGTTGATGGCGCGTCCATCAGGCCACACGTCCACAAGCTTGCCGGTCCAATCCGTATCCTTCGCGGTGCTGGCGGCGTAGAGGACGAGCTTGATCGGGCCGGTCGTTTCCAGTTCACGTGTGAGCGGCTCACTCGTGAAGACGAGGACATCGTTTCGCTGCTCGACCGCAGTCTGATCGCGCGGGCCGGCACCGCCGCCGAGGTTGCAGCCGCCGGCGGTGGGCACGGGATCGTTCGGATCATAAACAAACTTGTCGGCAGGTTCGGGCCCGGGCTTCGTCGTGCTCAGACGGCCGTCGCCTTTGAGCGAATTGGCCGAGCCGCCGCTATGGAAGTAGTGCGGGACGTAGCATGTCCGGCGCAGCGGCCACTCCTGTTCGTCGCGCCATTGGTTGCGGCCCATCACGAAAATTCTGAACGGCGGCCATGTGTCCGCGTCGGTCTTTTCGTCTTTGAGCCAGTGGTCGAACCACTTGGTTTGAATCTCGTTCAGGTTGATCAGCGAGTTCTCCCCGAAATCCACGTCGCCGACTTTCCGGTCCCTGTTGATGCCGTGAGGCCATGGCCCAATGAGAAGATGCTGGTGTTTGCGCGCCTCCTTCGAGCGCGAGCCAGTCCGGACAGCATTGACGTGGTCGAATACGCTTTTCGCATAGAGGTCATACCAGCCACAGGCGGTATAGGTTGGCGTCGTGATGTCCTTGTGCCGTCCGCGGAGGCTGCTCGGCTTCCAATAGTCGTCGAACCGTGGATGGGCGACCCACTCGCGCAAGAAGGGCACTGACTGTCCGATTGCCGTGTCACTCTCACAAAGCGGCAATGCGCGGAGCCAGTCCTCGCGCTTCCAACTGCGCGTGGTCTGGCTACCCGCCGTACCCGAACCCCAGCCCAGCATCACTTGAAGCTGATAAGCGCCGCCTGCATAGGCGAGGTCGTCGTAGACGTCCACCAGCGGCACGATGGTGAACATCGCCTTCAGATAATCACCCGCGCCAGGCGCAGAAATCCATTGTGTGTAGCCGACGTAAGAGCCGCCCATGGTGCCAATCTTCCCGTTGCACCACGGCTGCTTGAGAATCCAACGGTGCGTATCCTCACCGTCCGTGCGGTCATGCACAAAAGGAACCCACTGACCGCCCGAGGTGCCTTTGCCGCGGCAGTCCTGACTGACGAAGACAAAACCGCGCGACGCCCACACGTGGCCCGCGCCGCCTTGCGCTTTGCCTTTGCCGTAGGGAGTGCGGGTGAGGATGGCGGGAAACCTACCCCCGCCTTTTGGCAGGAACACATTTGCCGCAAGCTCGACGCCGTCGCGCATCGGAACCTTCACTTCAGCCTGTGATTCGACTTCGTAAGGAGGATTCGCAGCCCATAGCGTCGCGCGCAGCGCGCACCATGACACCACCACCAGCCCAACCACCATGCTTCGCGTTTTCATGTTTCAGTTTGCCTTGATGAAGTCGCGCACCCACGTCGCCTGTTCCGGGTGCATATCTATCAGGAAGCCGCCGAGGATCGAGTAACCCTGAATGGTTCCGTCGCGCAGCGCCTTGCGGACGAATTCCCATTGCACCTTGAGCATCTCCATCGGCACGCCGTCCAGCAGCGTGAAGTCGCGCAGATAGCAGCCGATGTTGATGGGTTTCCCGGGGAAGATTTCGCGGCATTGCCCGACGTAGCGGTCGAGATTCACGAGGTCCTTCGATGCCCAGACCCAGAGCGTGACCACATCGAGCAGGTCGGTGAAACCGGCCCAGTTCTCCTTCTTCAGTTCGTGCGAATAGACCACGCCCCAATGCTTCAGCTTCGGATTGGCGCTCTTCACTGCGCGCCGGACCGCGGCGTATTGTTCGGGCAGGATATGCTCGGCTTTGATTTTGCCATAGAGGTCATCGTCGAATGCGCCGGTCACGTTCGGGTGCTTCAGCGACAGCCGACTGACGATTTCCGCTTCACGGCACTTGCGCTCAATCCGGCCATCGTGGTTCATCCGCATCGGCGCGCCGAGACCCTTGTATTGCGTCTGCTCAACCTTCTGGTATTCCCATTTCGAGATTTCGCAAACGACCTCCTTCATGTCGCGAAGTTTCTCCATCGCCATCGGTGTGTTCGGATGGAACATGAAACAGCATCGCCGCAGGCCGAACCACTTCGTGCCTTCCCCGGCCCCGAAGATGGACAACTGCCACTGGCCGTTGATCGCCTGGCCGTCCCAGCACCAGCCCGCGTCCGCCATCTTGCACGGCCGTGGAGCGGCTTCCGACGCGGTGGGTGACAGGGTAGTCATGGCAGACAGGCTGATGGCGCCGCGGATGAGGTCTCGACGGGAAAATGTGGCATTCATGTTCTCCTTCTATCATTTTGCCGCACCTTCGCACAGCACGAGCAAGGCGCAGATTGTTCAGACGTGGTTTCTCAGCATCAACTCCGCGGGATATGGATTCAGATAGGTTTGCTCGGCAACCCATGCGACGGGATGACGCCGAAAATGATGGATCAGCAACGTCAGCGGAACGATGAGCGGTAGCAAACCGATCCGATAGTCCTCAATGTGTCGAACCAGCTCGGCTTTATCCGCGGCATCGAGTTCCGTCTTCAGGTAGCCCAACAGGTGCTGGAGGACGTTGGCGTGCTTGCTAGCGGTCGCGTGCACGGCCAGACACTGCATGAACGCCGGGCCATAGGATTCCAGCAGCTCATTCATCGGCGTGCGACCGGCCTTTGCCACGAGACTGCCGAGCTGGCGATAGTGCTGGGGGCTGTGCGCCATCAGCACGAGCTTCTGGCGGGCGTGAAACTCCACCATGTCCCTGGCGCGCGGGCGTGATGCGACGAACTGCGTCCATCGGTCATGGGCGAAAACTCGCTCGATGAAGTTCTCACGCAGTACCGGGTCGTGCAGCCGGCCTTCCTCTTCCACTGGCAGCAGGGGAAGCTGTCGCAACAACCTGTCTGCAAACAACCCGCGCCCGTTGCGCGCCGGCATGCCGCTGTCACCATAGACGCGCACCCGCAACATGCCGCACGACGGCGAGTTCTTCTTGAGCACATAGCCGTGAATGCCGCTCGCAGCGAGCTTCTCAACCCTGCTGGCTGCGAAGCTTTGCATCGCATCCGTGTGGTCTTCTCCGGAGCGCTGAGCGATCAGCCGCGGCGATTCGGGCGAGCCGACGAGCCGCATGCTTTCGCGTGGTATGCCAAGGCCGATTTCCACTTCCGGACAGACCGGCACCCACGCGAAAAACTCGCCGAGTGTTTCAGTCAGGAATGGATCATGCTTGTGACCTCCATCGAACCGGACGTGTTCCCCCAGCAAACAAGTGCTGATGCCAACGCGAATCTTTGGAGTTGTTTTCATGGGTCTCTACGGATTCATGCGCCATAGCGCTGCATTCAGGACCGCCGCGAAACTCACCCACGCCAGATAGGCAACCATCAACCATCCAGCAACGCGGTCCATTTTGAAGAAGGCTGAGGTTGTCGCACAGACCGCGAGCCATAGTAGCACGATCTCTCCGAAGGCCAACGCGGGTTGTTTCAAGCCAAAGAAGAGCGGTGTCCATGCGGCGTTGAGGCAGAGCTGAATGAGAAACAAGCCGAGTGCTTTCCGATGACTTCCGTCGCCACCCAGCCGCCAGATACGCCACGCGGCCACAGCCATCATGATGTAGAGCACCGTCCACACCGGGCCGAAGATCCAGTTGGGCGGATTCCATGATGGTTTGCGCAACCGGGCATACCACTCGCCCGGGCCGAACAATCCGCCGAACGCCGCTGCACCGAAACAAAGCACCAGCCATCCGCCCAGAGCCAGCCATGGTCTGTTGTGTTTCGAAGCTCTCATCGTGTTGCTTTAGACGCGTTCTCCAGTCGAATGTTGTCCACGCAGAAGACAGCGCCGGGCTTGCCGGCACTGGAGAAACCGAACCAAGTAAGCTGGCTGAATTCCGGATGGAGATAGGGCACGCTTTCAAAGACCTGCTCCTTCTCACCGGCGACAGTGACTGCGAGACGATAGGAGCCAATTTTGGATTGCGCAGCAAGGTTAACCTGGATGTCGAGGTGAATCCACTTGCCGAGTGGGAGCTTGGTCAGTGCCTTGCCGGTGGCAACGAGGGTGCCGTCGGCGCGAAGAACGATACTGGGGCCTTCGCGATATTCGACGCCTTTCCGGGAGTAATCGCGCAAGCCGATGGAGCACTCGGAAGGATGTTCGGCGCTGTTGAGGATATCGCAGGAGAAGCGAACCACGCCGTTGGTGTGGGAACGCGTCGCATAGAACAGGTGCGGCTGAAAGCCGTGTTTCAGGTTCGCGGCTTCTGTGAACTTCAGGCTTTTCTTGCCGCTGGCGGCGGTTTCCTCGGTGACGCACATGAGTTCCGGCCGGTCGGCGGGCGAGAGGTGGAAGCTGTCGGGTTGTTTGCCAGTGGCGGTGGATTCGAAGTCTTCGCGGAATGGCCGCGGCGGCGGCGCGGGCGGTAACGGCGGCAGCACGGGTAGCGGCGCGCGCTTGATCTTCTTCGGCGCGTTCACCCACGCAGCGTCGCCGTAGAGGCCGGTCTTGTCGGCAGAGATCGGCCGGAAACCCATCGCGAGCGCTGGCGAGGTCGGCTTCAACCGGAAATCGCCGCGGGCCGCGTCGCGGAACTGGGGATCGGCGATGCGTGAGTCGCGGTCGCGGCCGGTGCGCTGCCATTCGGCGAAGCTTCCGCCGGAGAAGAGCGGCTCCTTGCCGGAGGTGTCCCAGTAGAGATTGTTGTGAAACTCGGTCTTGCACTTGAGCGGGCTGTAATGATCGGAGGTGGCTTGTCCGCCGCTGGACAGGACGATGTTGTTTTGGAAGGTGTACGAGAGATGCGCCTCTGGGCGGGCACAGGTGACGGGACTATTGAGGGCGAACGCGAAGATGTTGTTCCGCGACAGGTTCTCCCTGCCATAGTGCTGGTGGAAGGGGATGCCGACGCGGTAGACGATGTTGCTCTCCGTCAGGATGCCGGTCGAACCCTCGTCGTGGTAGATGCCGGTGCCGCCTTGGGGCATGAGAGGCGTCGGCACCACGTCGTGGACAATGTTGTTGGCGATGACCGTGCCGGGCGAAACGCCGAGCGTGTAAATTCCGCCACCATCGCTGAAGTAGCCGTTACAGATATGGTGGACGTGGTTGAATGCGATGAGGTTATGGTTGGCAGAACTCGGCGCATAACCCCACGAATGACCGATGGAGATGCCGAGGTGATGGAAATCGGAAATCTCGTTGTGTGTCACCTGGTTGTAGGAGGACTTGCCGATCCAGACGCCCTGGCTGCCAAGGAAAAGGTGCGATCCATCGTGGATGAAACAGTTGTCCACGGTATTGCGCTCGACGCGCAGCTCCGGCGTGTCCTTGAAAGCACGCGGCCCGATGAATACCGCGCTGCCGCCGAGATCGTGAATGTGGCAGCGGCGGACGACGTTGTCAGCGCAGCCGCTGTCGAACCACAGGCCATTTTCGCCAGCGTGGACAATCTCGCAGTTTTCGAACACCGTGTGCCGCAAACCTTCGGCAGCGATCAGCGGCTTGCGTTCGAAGGCGCCTTGTTCGTCGAGCGGCATGTCGCGCGAAAGAAGAAAATCGGTGTGCTGAAACGAAAGGCCCGTGAAGCGCAGGTGCTCGATGTACTTCTTTTCCACCGGGGTGCCGTTGAACGCGACGAGCGTCTGTCGCACGACGGGCGCGATGACCTCGGCGGTGCGCATGTTCTCGCCCGGCATCGGCCAATAGCTCAACACGCCGGTGGTGCGGTCGAGATACCATTCGCCCGGCTCATCGAGCGCTTCGGGCATGTTCTCGACGTGGTAGCGCGTGTTCCATTCCCACCAGTAGCCGATGGGCCAGCGCGACATCGGCGCGAGCCGCACGGTATGTTCGGCCTCGTCCAGTTCGGTGATGAAGTGCATGGAGGTCGTCCACGAGTGGTAGATGACGATGAGCGCGTCGTCGAAATTGCGCCAGCGCTTGATGTCGCCGTTGCGGAACACGAAGCCGCGCTTGGCCAGAATGTCGGCGTTCCACCATTTCGAGCGATTGAACGGTGCGAGGATGCCACCGGTGTAGAGATAGCCTTGATTCGGCGTGCGCGCGCGCGTGCGCCGCTGGCCGTTGACGAAGATCTGGTTGAAATACCACCGCTCGTCCTTCACGTCGGGGACGATCGTCTGCCACAGTTTCCCGTCGCCCTTCTGCCAGCCTGTGAGTTGACGACCACCCGAAATCACGGGCCGTTCCCTGCCAAACGACGTGTAAGCGATTGGCGCATTCTCTGTGCCGGAATCCTCCGGCAGGAACTCAATGGGTTTTCCAACGCGGTAAACCCCGCCGCGAAGAAATACCGTCACCGGCCCCTTCAGCGGCCCGGCCTTTTTCAACTCCCGAACCGCGTCGCGCGCTCGCTCCAGCGTTGCAAACGGCTTCGCCTTCGTGCCGGGATGGGTGTCGTTGCCATTCGGCGCGACGTAAAGGGCAACAGACGATGCCGGCCCCGCCATACTTCCGTTCGCGGCAATCATCATAGCGATCACACAGATAGTGGAGACACGTTTCATAATTTGTTGTGTTTAGCGATGGGCGGGCGCGTTGATAACGACGATCCGAAAGAAGTTCTGCAACATGCGTTTCCCATCGGGATGGTCGTCGTCGTAAGCCTCCGGGTGGAATTGCGTGCCATAGATGAGCTTGGTCTTGTGCTTGATGGTCTGGATCCGGCATGCATTCGAACTTGCGAGCACTTCAAACGAGTCTGGCAGTTGTTTGCATTCCGATACGTGTTGCTGGAGCACCTGTATGTCCTGCCCCAAACCGTCGAAGAGCGGATCGCGTTTCAGGAGCCGGACCTTGGAGAAACCCCATTCCTTCAAGAAACCAGGACAGTATTTCGGGTTGGTGTCCGTTTCGCCCGCAGCCAGCCGCCGCATGTCTCCGCACTTGCCGCCGAATGCGAGGTAGATCTGGTGGAATCCTCCACAGAACCCGATGACGGGCGTCCGCGTCTCGCGCAGCATCGCCCAGAATTCATCGCGCGGCGCCACGCAAGTCAGCATCTTGGCCGGCGACGGTGGCCGCACGATGATCGCCTTGACGATGGGCCTGTCCAATGAAGTCCGCTTCAGTTGCGTGTAGTGAAAACAGTAGCAATCCAACCCCGACAGCGCGGTCATCCGGGCCGTGATCGCCCGCAACCGGAACAAGCCGCCCGGTCTTGCGAGGTTCTTGGGGAGGTCGGCAGGATCGGTCAGGTCTATCACAACAACGCACTGGGAAGTCTCTTGATTGAACCTTTCAAATGTATCGAATAGCCCCTCGAAAC
>JBAZIR010000081.1:0-17906 GCA_041651735.1 Verrucomicrobiia bacterium
GCGCTGCCGGGATGATAGTGCGGATAGTGCCAGTAGATCGCGTCGCGTTTCAGAGGTCCATTACCCTTGAGCAACGACACCAGGCTCTCGCCGTCCACGGCGGGCGACGCATCTGCGCCAGCCATGGCGGTCATCGTCGGGAAGTGGTCCACGCTGATGACGGGCGTGGCGCACACGCTGCCGGCCTGGGTCACGCCGGGCCATTTCACGATGAGCGGCACGCGCACACCGCCCTCGTAAGCGGAGCCTTTGCCCCAACGCAGAGGGGAGTTGTCGGTCGGGCCCTTGTTCCAGACGCCGTTGCGCACCGTGCCGTAGAGACCGCCGTTGTCGCTGGTGAAGAAGATGACGGTGTTCTGGTCGAGCTTCAGTTCAGCAAGCCGGGCCATCACGCGACCGATGCTATCGTCCACACTCTCAACCAACGCGGCATAGACAGGGTTGTTCTGCTTGAGGCCGGCCGCGTCCTTCTTTTTGTATTTCTCGATGACCTCCGGCTTGCCGCCGATGGGCGTGTGAACAGCGTAGTGCGCCAGATAGATGAAGAACGGCCGCTCCTTGTTCGACTCGATGAATTTCAACGTCTCGTCGGTAAGCCGGTCGGAGAGCATCTGGCCGGGATGCTCGTCCTTGATGGCCGGCACGCCGTAGGGCGGGAAATAGCTGCGCGGCGCGCCGACGGCACAACCACCGAAGTTGAAATCAAAGCCCTGTTTTTCAGGGAAGAACTCCTCATCGCCGAGGTGCCATTTGCCGATGCAAGCAGTGGAGTAACCGCGCGCCTTGAGCTGCTCGGCAATGGTCTTCTCCTCCAGCGGCAGATGCTTCTGCCAGTCGGGAATACGCAACCTGGCAAACGGCCGCTCGTGACCGGCGATCCAGTCAGTGATGTGGAGCCGCGCCGGATACTTGCCGGTCATGACCGCCGCGCGCGTCGGCGAACAAACGGTGCAGGCCGCGTAGGCGTCGGTGAACTTCATGCCCTGCGCGCAGAGCCGGTCAATGTTTGGCGTCTCGTAGAACTTGCTGCCGAAACAGCCAAGGTCGGTCCAACCCATGTCATCGATCAGGACGAAGATGATGTTGGGGGTTTTCACCGCCGGCTCGTTGGCGACGGTGCTCGCGGCCAACGTGAGAACCAACGTGAGGCCGGTGATTGCGAGAAAGCGAGTCCGTGCTTTCATGGTCGGTTTCCTTGCTATTGCCCGGCTTTCTTCTTCCCTTTGCCTCCACGTTTGGCGGCTTGGGGATACGGGATCACGTTGGCGCGTTTGGCCCAGGTTTCCCATTTTGTGGCGAGTTCCTTCACACGCGCCGGTTGCTCGGCGGCGAGGTCGCGCAACTCGGTGCGATCGGTTTTGAGATTGTAGAGTTCCCACGGGCCGTTGCGGCCGAGACGGACGAGTTTCCAGTCGCCGACGCGGATGGCGGCGTTGCCTTCGTGCTCCCAGTAGAGCGCGTCGCGTTCGATGGGTTTGTTGTCGAACGCGGGCACGAGACTTTTGCCTTCCATCGGCTGGATTGGTTTGCCGTTGAACTCAGTCGGATACACCGCGCCCGCCACGTCCACGCACGTCGCCATGAGGTCCACGAGATGGCCGGGCTGCCGGCGCAATTCGCCGGCGGACTTGATGCGTGCGGGCCAGTGCGCGATGAGTGGTGTCGCGATGCCACCGTCGTGGTTGAAGTGTTTGTAACGGCGCAGTGGCGTATTTGAGAGTGTCGCCCACGATTGCCCTTCGAAGACGTCCGATTTCGCCGAGCCGGGCGCGCCGGGGCCTTCGAGCCGGCCGTTTGGGCCGCTCTCGGCGTTGGCGCCGTTGTCGGAAAGGAAAAGGATGAGTGTGTTGTCGAGTGCGCCGCGCTGTTTGAGCGCGGCCACGAAGCGGCCAACGGCGGCGTCCATATGCGCGACGACGGCGGCGTAAATTGCCATGATGTGATCGAACCGGTCCTGTTGCTCCGGCGTGAGCTTGTCCCACGCGCTGACCTCCGGCGGACGCGGCGAAAGCGGCCACGCCTTGTCCACGATGCCGAGTTCAATCTGCTTCGCGTGGCGTTGGTCACGGAGTTTGTCCCAGCCGGCTTTGTATTTGCCGCGGAACTTCGCGATGTCCTCCGGCGGCGCTTGCAGCGGAAAGTGCGGGGCGTTGTGCGCGAGGTAAAGGAAGAACGGTTTTTTCGCCGCGAGCGCCTCGTCAACGAACCGGATGGCGAAGTCGGTCCATAGGTCGGTGGAATACCATTCGTCCGGCAGCTTGCCCCCGCGACGGCCGACGTTCTCGCCATTCAGGAACACCTCGGCGCGCGGTGAATCGGGAAAGTAGAAGCCGCCCGCCGCCGCGTTAAGGCTGCGGTCGAACCCGCGTTCCCACGGCACGACGCCGTAGTTTTGCCCGACATGCCACTTGCCGGACATGATGGTAAAGTAACCTGCCCCGCGCAACGCCTCGGCAATGGTGACGCAGCGGTCGTTAAGCCGGCCGCTGTAACCAGCCAGGCCTTTGTCTTGAACCATATGTCCGACGCCGGCCTGATGCGGATAGAGGCCGGTGAGCAATGAAGCGCGCGTCGGACAGCAACGGGCGGTATTGTAGAACTGCGTGAAGCGCACGCCGCCGGCTGCAAGCGCGTCGAGGTTCGGCGTCGGAATCTCACTGCCGTAGCAGCCGATGTCGCTGAATCCCATGTCGTCTACGAGTATGATGACAATGTTGGGCGCAGCGTTACAGGCTGGTGCCAGCAGTAACACACACACGGCGAACAACAGTTTTCTCATGGTATGTCCCACATGAAACGCGGCCGGACAGCCCGGTTATCTCAGCCCGTCACATTTCACGCTTTACGTCCTCGGTCTTATTCCACCTTTTCGCCTGCTTTCAATTCACGGATGCGGACGTTCTTCCAGCGCACCTCAAACGGGCCGGTGCCCTTTTTGATGCCGTGAACCTGCAGGCCGATGAAGCCGCTCGCGTCGGTCTTGTCGCAGAAATCAGCCGCCGCGACGCCGTTGACCCACGAGCGGATGCGATCGCCCTGCGCAACGATGCGGTAGTGGTTCCACTCGTTGTCCTTGAACGCCTTCTGCGCCTCGGGCTTCTTGCTGAAGTCGTCGAGCCACTTCGCGCGGCGCGCCTCGTCCCAGAAATTACCGGCGTTGGCGCCGGTCTTCATGATCTCACACTGGTAGCCATACACGGTGCCGGCTTTGCGGACGCGTTTCGGGTTCGCCGGGTCGGTCCAGTCTTTTTCGTGAACGTGGCTGCGAATCTGGCAGCCCGAGTTCAACTCGACGGCGCACTTCACCTCGAACTCCAGCACGAAGTCCGCGTAGTCGCGCGTGGTGCAAAGGAACGTGTTCGGGCTGCCTTCGACGGTCTTGCCGACGATGCAGCCGTCCTGGACGCGATACTCTGCCGTGCCACCCTTGGGGGCCCAGCCTTCGAACGTCTTGCCGTCGAAGATCGGTTTCAAGGCTGTGCCGCCTTCTGTGGCGGTCTGCGTTGCGCAGCCAATCGGCAGCAGTGCAAGAACGGCGGTGAGGGTGATGAGTCGTGTTTTCATGTTGGTTTGCCTGTTGGTTTTGAATCGTGGATTGGGAACTTACTTGCGTTTCGGCTGCGCCGGCTGTTCTTCCACCGGCCAGTGGTCGGTGCGGAACGGCGATGCGGGCAGGCCGGCGCCATTGAAAAGGTTGCAGTCAGGATTATCGAGCCACGCGTAACGCGCCGCGACCGGCTTGGGCACGTCGGGGCTCGACACGATCACCTTGTCGCCCTCGATGCGCGCGGTGGCGGGTTTCCACTGCTTGTCAACGCCCGCGATCACGAAGCATTTCAGCGCACCTCCCTTGGCAACGAGGCCGCCGTTGGTGTGTGTGAACGACAGCACTATCTCGCTGCCGCGGATCTTGTGGCCAGCGGGCAACGGGCCGGAAATGGCGGGAACTTTCTCGCCGTAGACCGTGCCGAGTGCCCAGAGGGCGAGCCGCTTGCCGACATCCTGTTTGTTCTTCGGATGAATGTCCTGCGGGTCGCCGATGTCAATGATGATGGCCATGCCGGTCTTCGGCACAGAGAGCGACTTGAGCATGGACTCGCGCACGAGCATCCAGCCCTCGCCGGGCCGGTTGAAGTTCGGCAACTGCGCCCACGCGAACGGGAACTCACAACCCCAGCGCGTGCGCCAATCCTTGATGAGCAGCGGGAGCTGCTTCGCGTAGAGCAAGCCGCCGATGGGGTTGGCGTTGTGCTCGCCCTGATACCAGATCGCCCCGCGAATGCCGTAGGGCAGGATGGGCGCAATCATGCCATTGTAAAGGTTGGCGGGATGGTTCTGGCTGAGACGCGGCTGGACCGGTTTCTGCGGTGCGCGCGGCGGTTTCTCGCCGGCAGCGCGGGCTTTCTTGGTTTTCTCCTTCCAAGCGACGAGTTGTTTCTCGTAGACCGCCATGGCCTTCTCCGGCACATACGCCGCGTCGTTCTTGGCCCAATTCTCGAACGCCGCCTTCAGCTCAGGCACCTTCATCTGAACGTCCTCGCTGGTCCAAGCGGCGATGTCGGTGCCGCCGTAGGAGGAATTGATTAGGCCGACGGGCACGCCAAGCTTCTGGTGCAGTTCGCGGCCGAAGAAATACGCCGCCGCCGAAAACGGCCCGACATTCTCCGGCGTGGTCAGCTTCCACGAGCCTTTGCAGTCGCTCTGCGGCGTGCGTTGCGGATTGCGATCCACAGTGAACATGCGGACCTGCGGGAAATTCGCCGCGGCCTTCTCCTGCTCGAAGTTGTTCGACGACTGCACCGTCATCGCCATGTTGGACTGGCCTGAGCCGAGCCAGACCTCGCCGACAAGGATGTCCGTGACTCGTGACTCGTGATTCGTGACTTGTGAACGGACGGTGAGAGTCCGCGCCTCGGTGCTGGCGGGCATGGGGTCGAGCTTCACCATCCATTTGCCTTTCGCGTCAGCCTTGGCCGTCTTCTTCTGGCCGGCAAATTCCACTGCCACCTCCTCGCCCGGCTCCGCCCAACCCCAAACGGCCACGCTGGCATCGCGCTGGAACACAAGGTGGTCGGAGAAGATCGCCGGCAACCGCACGTCCGCGCGGAGCGCGGGCACGAGCAGTGCGGCGGCAAGCAGGGAAATGGCGAGAGTCAGTTCAGGTCGGCAGGTTCGCTTCATGTTTCAGTTCCTTGTTCTTGATCTGGTTTCACTTTCAAACACCAGAGATCGCGAATCGTCTCTCTGCTCCTGCCGGAAATCAAGTCTGGCGCGCGAAGACCGTGACAAAACTGATCTTCGCGATGGCGTCGGCTATCAATGGCTTGCCGGGCTTTCTGAATGTGGGGCCTCAGCGCCCCGATCCGCGAGGCCAACAAACCAAGACAGTCGGGGCGCTGATGCCTCTATAAGGCCGGGGCGTTTGTTGCCACCTGGGACTGGTTCTCCCCGTTTTCAAAACGCCGCCAATTGGCGGCATTTCCAAGTCAGCCACTCTAACCCCTTGAAATGCCGGGTCTACGGACTGAGGGTGGAGGGCCGTTTTACACAGCGGCGTGGCTCCTGGTAGCGGCAAACGTTTCTCCCGACAATATGGACGCTACCATTCGCTACCTTTCGCTTGTCAAGAGCACGGTCAACAAAGCGTAGCAAATGAGTGAGCGTCTTGCGGAACGGCGCAGCATGGCACCCGGCTATCCAAGAACTTGATTTTGGACAGGGATGCTACAGCTTCAGCCAGCCCGCGTTCCACGGGGCGAGGACCGGCAGCGTGACGAACGCGTCGGCACCGTCACGGTCGACGGGCAGGGAAACGGGGTTTTCGCCGAGGGCATGCCATTCGGCGGACGTGCGGGCGGGGGCGACGCCGCGGAGGCGCAGACGGACCGGCTGCTGGCGGTCGATGGTGGTGTTGAGCGCCATGACGCTCCGGAGCGCGCCGTCCTTCGTGACACGCGGCACGAGGACGCACTGGGCGGCGTCTTCGAGAACGACGGGCATTTTGCCGCCGGAGGCCCAGTCCGCCGCTCGGTGGAGTTGCCGGATGCGGTTCGAGCTGATCGCCTTGCCGTCGAAGCCGTTGCAGCCGAACACCGCGGCGCGGCCACCCTGCGCCGTCGGCACGAGAAGCGTTGCATCGCCGACGGCTTCGCCCTTCCAGTTCACGTACCGACCGAGGACGCGCGAGCCGGCCGCCTCGACCATGAACGCGTTGTCGCCGGAATGCTGACCGCGGATCATCCCCGCGTTCACCGGATCGTCCGTGAAGTGTTCCCGCACGCCCGCCGGCGCATGCGATACCTTCAGTCCGGCGAGGTCCTTCGCGAAACCTCGCTTCACCAGCGCTTCCGCCGCACAGCCGTCCAGAAGCACGCCGCCGGCGAGAATCGCTCGGATTTTATCGTCGGAAAGCGATTTGACGCTCTCGCCCGTCAGCATCGTCGCGGCGGGGAAAGCCATGCCGGGGCAGAGCGGAACGCCCGTCGTCGCGAAGAAGACGGGCGGCGTCTGGTTCTCGGTCGTCACGCCGCCAGGACGCGTCCCTTCGTTCCATTTCACGTAGTCGCGGAAAAGGCCGACCTCGGCGGCGAGGCGCGTGAGGAGGTTGTCGCCGTACCACACCGGCGTTTCGAGATGCGAATCGATGATCAGGTAACTGACGGAATTCATCCCCTGTGCGAGGTGGAGCAGGGTTTCGACCGCGAGACCCTGTCCCGTACGGCAGGTGAAGGACCGCGGACACGTCTCGATTTCCGGACAGCACTGATCGATGTAATCCGGCATGCCGAGCGACTTCATCTGGCGCGCGAGGAAATAGGACTTCCCGATCTGTTCGTACGGACTGTGGTCGAAATACGCGCCGCCGCCCGGACGCGATCGCACCTTGTGGCCGGATTCCTCCGCCATCGCCTTGTAAACGAGCAGTTGGTTGTCGTCCTCGCGGAGGCAGTGTTGGTAACCCATGCGGGTTTCGGGCGAAACGGCATGAATCGCGCGTGTGATGACGCGCGCCACTTCGGTGATCGACTTGAAATTAAAGCGTTCCCACTTCGCCCGCACGGCTGGGTCTTTCGCGCAGGCGGCGGAAAGCGTCGCGCGAGTCCAGGGCGTCCCCTCCTCCTTCGCGAAATCGCCCACGCAGCGGTCGCACCAGCAGCAGGGCTTCATATTCGGCCAGTGGTTCTCGATGCGGAGGTCGTCGTCGATCCACACCGACCCCGGCCGCCAGCCGCCGTAGATGCGGCCCATCTCCGACATGTACGCGAGAAACCCCGGTTGGCGCGGGCAACTGCAGAGCTTGCACTCCTTGCCGTCCTCACCCGTGAAAGCGCCCCAGTTCTTCGCCGAACAGTCGTTCAGCGCGGAAATGCGGTCGCCGTGGCCCATCGTGGCCTGGAACTGCAGGCTCGGTTCGATGCCGAGCGCGCGCATGTCCTTCGCCGCCGCCGCGAGTCGCGCCGACTGCTCTTCATGCCACTTCATCGGCGGATAGCCGATACCGGTGGAAAACCACACCTCGTCGCACGCCGGCTTGTGCTTCTTCAACATCTCGACCGTCTCGCGCCAGATCGGCCCGCCGTCCGTCTGCGGTGCCCGGAATCGGATGATCATAAACGGAAAACCGTCCGCCGCGGCGGCAATGCCGGCAATGAAACCGAATACAAGCGCGAAGCCTAATCTCTTCATGTTTTTACCCTTCCTTTACGTGCGGGATCGGGAGACGGAGGGATTCTAACCTACACAAACATTGGCTGGCAAGCAGCCGGGAGCACCAGGCGGTACCGATTTGCGGTCAATTGCCAACGCGGGTCAGAAAAGGTCAAATAGTATTTCCATGTCCCCCCCTGATTTCCGCGCCAATTCGGCGGTATAATAACCAGAAGAAGGTCAACCGCCTTCACCCCGGCCTCTTGTATCTTGCTCCCAAGTTTTCTTTATGGTTTCTCTTGTGAAAGTAGCGTTGGAGACCGAGGAAAGGGAACACTGTGTGGCCCCTGAGGCTTGTAAGCCTGTTGGGAGATTAGCTCCCTTTCCTCGGCTCTTCGGCTCAAGGCCGAACCGTATCAGGCAAGCCGAGGTTACTCCTCGGCCACGGCGTATACAAGAGTGGCCTGTGCCGAAGACGCTCCCGCGCTGGGTCAACATCCACCTCAGAAAGGACAACTCATGAACTCGCCAATCCCCTTGGGCATTGATATCGCCAAACTCAAGTTCGACGCCGCCCTGCGGCTCTCTGACGGCCGTTGGGTGCAACAGGCGTTCCCCAACACCCCGGAGGGCTTCCAAACCCTCCAGCAGTGGTGGCAACAACACGCCTCCGGTCCTGTCCACGTCGCCTTGGAGGCCACCGGCCGCTATGGCGATCGCTTAGCCCTCTGGCTCTACCAGCACCAAGTCTGCCTCAGCCTGCTCAACCCCGCTCGCGTCAAAGCCTTTGCCCGTTCCCGCGCCGAACGCAACAAGACCGACCGGGTGGACGCCCGCACCTTGGCCGCCTTTGTGGCCAGTCACCACCCGCGGTCTTGGCAACCGCGGGCCGAGAAGTTCAACCAGTTGCAGGCGCTGGTGCGTCGCCGTGAGCAAGTGCAGCAACTCTTGCAGCAAGAGAGCAACCGCTTGGAAGAAGTGCCGGCCATCGTGGAAGGCTCGGTGCGCCAAGTGATGGCGTTGCTGAAGAAACAAATCCAGGCGCTGGAGCAGCGGCTGGAGACGCATTTTGAAATGCACGAGGACTTGGCTGAAAAACAACGATTGCTCTGCAGCATTCCCGGCATCGGCCCGGTCAGTTCCACCAAGCTGCTGGCCGAGCTGCCAGTTGAACAGCTGCAAGATAGCCGCCAGGCGTCGGCCTGGGTGGGCGTCTGTCCCCAACGGCGCGAATCCGGCAGTTCGGTGCGGCGGCGTGGGCGGATGAGCAAGGAGGGGCGCGGCGATCTGCGGCGAGCGCTCTACATGCCGGCCTTGGTGGCGATGCGGCACAATCCGGTGCTGAAGGTCTTTGCCGAACGGCTGCTGGCCCACGGCAAGTCCAAAAAAGCAGTGGCGGGAGCCGTTATGCATAAACTGCTGAGGATCTGCTTCGCCGTCCTCAAACATAGTTGCCGCTTCGACCCCCATCATGCAATGGCTTGACCCATCAAGACCGTATCTCCCACATTCTCCAGCGAACCCAAACACGCCGACACTTCGGATCGCACCCGCGCGTGGCGGATCGCTGAATGCGCACGACCCGCTTATTTCCAGTCGTCCGTGCGGAACGGCGACGCCGGAATGCCAGCGCGGTTGAAGAGATTGCAGTCGGGATTGTCAGCCCACCCGTAGCGGACGGCAACGGGCTGCTTCACTTCGAGTGACTTCACGACCACGGTGTCGCCGACGATCTTCGCGTAGGCCCGATGCCATTGCTTGTCGGCTCCAGCGACGGCAAAGCCGCGAATTTGGCCGAAGCCGCCCTCCGGCAACGTGGTGGAAGGCCAATCCTCGCGCGGAGTGACCAGTGCTTCGCCGATCTTGACGACCAAGCCGCCGTCAGTGTGTTTGAACGTGATGGTTACTTCGCTGTCGTTGATCTTGTGACCGCAGGCGAGCGGGCCGGAGGAGGCGACGCCTTTCTGTTTGTAAACGTCCGCCAGCGCCCACATCGCAAGCCGTTTGCCGACGTCCTGTTTGTTCACCGGATGAATGTCATCGGCCTCGCCGATGTCGGTGGTGATGGCCATGCCGGTATTCGGCAGCTCCAGCGTCTTCAGCATCCCCTCGCGCACGAGCACCCAGCCGGTGTCCTCGACGGGCTGCTTCTGCGCTGCGTGGAAGTTCGGCAATTGCACCCACGCGAACGGGAAGTCGCCCTGCCCCCAACGCGCGCGCCAATCCTTGATCATCGTCGAGAGTTGCAGTTGGTAAAGATGGCCCTGGCCGGCGTTGCTCTCGCCCTGATACCAGATGGCGCCGCGGATGGCGTAGGGGATCCACGGCGCGATCTTGCCATTGAACAAGGTTGCCGGATGGTGTGAATCGAGTCGCGGCTCCACCGGCGGACGTGGCGCACGCCGCTTCTTGCCGGCGCCAGACTTGTCTTTCTTAACGGCTTCCTTGAACGCGGCGAGTTGTTTCTCGTATGCAGCCTTCGCCTTGTCAGGATTCCACGTGGCCTGCCTCTTCTCCCAGCTTTCAAACAGCGGCTTCAACTCGGCGAAATCCTTCTGCGCCTGCAGGCTTGTCCACGCCTCCACCGGCGTGCCGCCGACGGACGAGTTGATGAGGCCGACCGGCACGCCGAGTTTGCAGTGCAGATCGCGGCCAAAGAAATATGCCGTGGCCGAGAAACCGCCGACCGCGTCCGGGCTGCACAGCTCCCACTGGCCTTTGCCTTTTGCCTGCGGCGTCGGCGACGCTGCGGAGGATTCGCGGAAATGGCGGATCTTCGGCAGGTTGGCCGCGGCCTTCTCCTTGTCGAAATCCTTCGCGCGATTCACCGTCATTGCCATGTTCGACTGCCCGGAGCAAAGCCAGACTTCGCCGACGAGGATGTCCGTGACGCGTGATTCGCGATTCGTGACTCGTGAACGGACGGTGAGAATCCGGGCCTCGGTGGAGGCGGGCATCGGGTTGAGCTTCACCATCCATTTGCCGTTTGCATCGGCCTTGGCTGTCTTCTTCTGGCCGGCCAAATCCACTGTCACCTCCTCGCCTGGTTCGGCCCAGCCCCAGACCGGCACGGGCGCGTCGGCTTGCAGCACCATGTGATCGGAGAAGATCGCGGGCAACGTCACGTCGGCCATGGCGCGCGGCGCAAGCAATGCAACGGCGGCCAGCAGAGAAATTCCGAGAGTCAATTCAAGTCGGCGGGTTCGCTTCATGGTTTCGGTTCCTTGTTGTTGCTTCAGATTCGCTTCAAAACATCAGAGGTCGTATATCGTCTCTCTGCGCCCGCCAGAAATCAAGTCCGCCTCGCAAATAGGAAGGACATGGCCAGCGGCGAAAAAAGGAGCATGAAAACGGGAATCATCCTGACGGATTGGGGTTGAATTCCAAGTACGGGCTGACGGCAACGAATGCGCCAGCCGATGTCTGTGCGCAGCCGGATTTCAAACTGACCCACTGCCTGAAAAACAGCTTCGTTGCAATTCCGGCGGAAACGGTTAATAGTTCACCCAGTTGGCAGTGTTTTGCAGTGAGTCGGTGGATCGTCAAGCGGCCTTCGAACAGCCGGTGACAATCCGAAACCCGAACGTCGGGAACAGTCACCGCTGAACTCTCCAAGCGAAACAAAGAGAAAGCACAATGGCTACAAAGTTGTTCGTCGGCAACCTGTCGTTCAACACCACTGAGGGAGACATTCTGGAGCTTTTCAAAACGGCCGGCAATGTCACATCCTGCGCCCTCATCCTGGACAAGATGACCAACAAGTCCCGCGGGTTCGCGTTCGTTGAAATGGCTTCCCAGGAAGAAGCCACCAAAGCAATCGCCGAGCTCAACGGCAAGGAGCTTGATGGTCGTGCCCTGAACGTCAGCGAAGCCCGTCCTCGTGAAGAACGCCCCCGCGGCGGTGGCGGCGGCTTTGGCGGCGGTCATGGTGACGGCGGTCACGGCTACGGCGGTGGTGGTGGCGGTCACGGCTACGGTGGCGGCCACGGTGGCAGCCGCGGCAGTCGTCGCTCCTGACCCCGTGTGGTTGTCAGTAGGCTCGCTTTTTAAGAGCAGGATGCCCGGCATCCCGGCAGGGAACGTTTCGGCCCGGACGAGGTCTGCAATCCGGAATCGAGATATGCCCCACAGTATTGTTCGCACATCCTGACCGGATCAGTTAGTGTTGCGCGTCGGCGGGGAAACCAATTATTCCGCCGACCAGAATAACCCGCAGACGAAAGGCATCCCAATCATGGGCGATAAATCTCCCAAAGCGGTTCACAAGCAGTCGTCGCAGAAACAAGCCAAAGCGGATCAGGCAAAACAACAGAAACAGCAGGCAGTGTTTGCCAAACAGTCGGCCAACAAAAAGAAATAGCAGCCCACCCACCCCGCGGATCGCATTCCATCCGTTCGCAGCGTGGATGGAAGGGTCCGGCGAATCGAGTCGGCACTGACGATGACTACCATATTATCCACGGAATTCAGGCGTGGCATCACCCTGATGCTGGATGGCGTTCCCCACATGATCGAAAGCCTGCGCACTTCCGGCACCGCGCAAACCCGGCACAAGATGCACGTCCGGGTGCGGAACTTGAACACGAACCGCGTCGTTGAGCGGTTGTTTTCCGAGAACGAACGCGTGATTGTCGCTGATCTGGAAACCCGCATGGTTCAACTGAGTTACCATCAGGATGACAAGTTTGTGTTCACCGACTCCGAGACCTACGACGAGGTGACCATGACGGCCGAGCAAGTCGGCGAACGTCACTGTTTTCTAAAGGAGAACGAGGCATACAAAGCCTTCTACCTCGAAGGCAAGCTGCTCGACATCGAGCTTCCCGAAAACGTGGTGTTGAAGGTCATCGAGACTGCCTCTCCGCAAAAGGGAGGTTCGCAATCCTCCTTCAAGACCTCAAAACTCGAGGGCGGACTGGAGGTCATGGTGCCTCTGTTCATCGGGCCGGGCGACTTGATCCGCGTGGACACGGTAGAGCGAACATACATCTGCAAGGTGGCGGAGTAGCCAAAGCAGAAGAGCCAGCGGGCCAACCCTTGGCACCTGTCTGACATTGTCGTTGTCACTGGTGTCACGGATTGTCACCGGGACCGTTCCATGGTTTCGCCAGACGGCAGTCTTGCCGGCTGGACGTGGTTGTGTTACTCGAAGGAACGTCATGCCCGGCAAGAGCTATCCTCGTCGTCTCTATCTGCCTCCGGCTGGCCGGCCCCGCTGGTTGCCGCGCAACCCCGATGCATGGGACCTGCTTTATCTTTCGTGGGGCCAGCGATGGTTTGGCGATAGTCCCATCCCGGTTGCCATGCACGACGGGTGGGTGTATGTGGTCATCCTGGAGGGCACGCCGACCTTGGTGACCGGCGACGGTCTGGTGGAAATGCGGACCGGCAGTGTCCTCATCATCCATCCCGACTGCGCGTATGGCTGGACCGACTCGCCGCGCCGTTCAAGCCGGATCCTGACATGGCTGTGGCGCTCGGCTCCCGCGCTCGCCTCTCTCCAGCCACCACGAGGCGGTTTCCGCCGCTTCGAACTGGACCGCGCCACACTGCGCAGGCTCGCCGCGCTGCACGCGAACTGTGTCCGCGAAGTCGCGACGCCCGACGAAGCCGCCGTCCTGTCGCTGCACTGCGCACGGTTGGAATTGGACATCGCCCTGGCGCGCGCTGAAAACCGTCCGCCCGAGGTGGACTCGCGTTACCGGATGAAGCTGGCGCTGGAGTTTCTGCGCAACAACCCCGCCGAGCGCCAGCCGGCGCAGCGTCTGTGCGAATACCTGCAGGTGACACCCGCGGCCCTCAACGAGCTTTTCCGCCAGCACAGCGGCGAGAACGCCAGGAGTTTCCTGCTCCGCTGGCGGATGGAGCTGGCTCGCGTGAAACTGCGCGACGGGCGGTTGCCGGCCAAGCAGGTGGCGTTCGAGTTGGGCTACCGTCACGCGAATGATTTCAGCCGCGCGTTCAAACGGTTCTTTGGCATCACCGCACGCAAAGTAGCAGCACCGGCGAAAGCCGGCTAATGCTAGCAGTTTGTTGTTCCACGCGCCCGGTCGTGGGGCTATGAAAGCGCCCACTCAATCACCACGACGACCATGAGCCACATTCATCTCCCCCTCACCCGACGTTCGTTCCTCCGCCGCGCCTCCGCTGTCATCGCAGGCATCGCCGGCACACCCACCATCCTGCCCACATCGGTGTTCGGCGCCAACGCGCCCAGCAACCGTGTCACCATCGGCTTCATCGGCTGCGGGCGGCAGTGCTACTACGCCAACATTCCCGGCTTCCTCAAAGTCGCCGGCGTCCAAGCCGTCGCCGTCTGCGACGTGGACTCATGGCGCATGGCGCAGTCGAAGAAGTTGATCGAGGACACTTACGCGAAGAAGAAGGACGGCAGCTTCAAAGGCTGCGCGACTTACAAGGACTTCCGGGAACTGCTCGCTGACAAGGGCATTGACGCGGTGATGATTTCCACGCAGGACCATTGGCACGTGCCGATGGCTGTCGCCGCCGTGCGCGCCGGCAAGGACGTGGCGCTGGAGAAGCCGATCACCCGCTATATTGACGAGGGCCGCCTGCTCGCCAGCGAGGTCGCGAAGCACAAGCGCGTCTTTCGCGTGGACAGCGAGTTTCGCTCGCTGGAGCCGATGCACCGCGCCGCTGAACTGGTCCGCAATGGCCGCATCGGCAAGGTCCGCGTCGTCCGCACCGGTTCGCCCAAGGAGCAGTTCCCCGACGAACCCGAAACGGTGACCGAGCCGCCCTCGGGCCTCGACTACGACCTCTGGCTCGGCCCCGCGCCGAAAGTCCCCTATATGCAGAAGCGCGTCCACACGCCGCAAAACCTCAAGAGCCGCCCCGGCTGGATGCGCAGCCTCGATTACTGCGACGGCATGATCACCAATTGGGGCACCCATCTCAACGACATCGGCCAGTGGGGCGCAGGCACCGAGCGCACCGGCCCCGTCGAGATCAAGGCCACGGGCAAATTCCACGATGGCAAAGTTTGGAACGTGCTGGAGAGTTTCGACGCCTGGTATAAGTTCGCCAACGGTATCGAGATGTTCTACCAGATGGGCGAGCCTCACGTCCGCTTCGAGGGCGACAAAGGCTGGATCCACGTCAACTACGCGGCCAGCAAGCTCTCGCCCGAGCGGCTCAAAGCCAGCGACCCGGCGATCCTCAAGGAGAAGATCGGCCCCGAAGAACTGCACTTCCCGCTCAAGAGCGAGAAGCAGGATTTCATTGACGCCGTGCGCTCGCGCGGCCGGACGCTGGAGGACGAGGAAGTCGGCCAGCGCACCACCTCGCTCTGCCACCTCGCCCATATCGCCATCCAGCTCGGCGGGGTCAAACTTGCGTGGGACCCCGACAAGGAAGTGTTCGCCCACAATGACGACGCCAACAAACTGGCCAAGCGTCCGCCGATGCGCGCGCCATGGAGCTTTGACAAACTATGAGAACCTGCATGCTTGCCTTCGTCATCGCGCTGGCAGCCGTGGCGGCAAACGCCGAGACGAATCCGTTCTTCGTTTTCGACAACGGCTTGCGCGGCGAAAACCTCAAGACCATCGAGTCGCAGTTGGATCTCGCGAAGGAAATCGGCTTCGCGGGACTTGCGTGGCGCACCGACGCGCCTGAGCGCGTCAAACAGGTCCTCGACGGCTGCCGGCAGCGCGGGATGAAATGCTTCGTCATCTACGCCAACCTTGAACTCAAGGACGGCAAGCTGGTTTACAAACCGGAGTTGAAGGAGATCATCGCGCTCTGCAAAGGCACTGACACAATGATCTGGCCAAACATGACCAGCAAGCAGTTCAAGAACTCCGACCCCGCCGGCGACGACATCGCCGTGGCCGGCTTGCGCGAGTTGGCGGACCTCTGCGAGGCCAACGGCCTCCGCATCGCCATCTACCCGCACGTCAACATGTGGGTCCACCGCGTCGAGGACGCATTGCGCGTCGTCAAGAAGGTGAACCGCAAGAACGTCGGCCTGACATTCAACCTCTGCCATGCGTTGCTGGACGAAGCCGAAGCGCGCATTCCGGCGCTCATTGAAGAGGCCGCGCCATACATGTTCGTGGCCACCATCAACGGAGCCGACAGCGGCGCGTCGAAGAAGGAAATGCCGCGCATCATCCAGACGCTCGACAAGGGCACCTACGACGTGGGCATCGTGTTGAAGAAACTCAAGGCTGTCGGCTTCAAAGGCCCGATCGGCCTCCAATGCTACAACATCAAAGGCGACCCCAAAACGCTGCTGACCGGTTCAATGGCAGCTTGGCGAAAGATGTCAAACCTGCTTAAGTAACCGGCAGCCCGCGAGAATATTATGAAACCTTTGCCCACGTCTCTGGCGCTTGCACTCCTCACCCTGATCCCCGCCCTGCCCCTCCTGGCAGCCGACAAGCCGAACACGTTGACCGCAGCAGAGAAAGCCGACGGCTGGCAGTTGCTCTTCGATGGCAAATCGCTCGCCGGCTGGCGCGCCTACAAGACGCCCAAAGGCACGGGTGAGATCGGCCCCGGCTGGAAAGTTGAAAACGGCCTGTTGAAGAAACTCGCCGGTGTCAAAGGCGGTGACATCATCACTGTGAAGCAGTATGACGACTTCGAGCTGACGTGGGAATGGCGCATTGAGAAGGGCGGTAACAACGGCGTGAAGTATCTCGTCACCGAGCAACGCCCCTCCGCGCCCGGCCACGAGTATCAGATGCTCGACGATGAGTTCGAGAAGTGGGCCAAGAAACCCGCGAAGGACCACACGGCCGCGTTTTACGAAGTGTTGCCACCGGTGGCGGACAAAGGCTACAAGCCGGCGGGTGAATGGAACTCTTCCCGAATCCTGCTGAAAAGCAACCACGTGGAGCACTGGCTCAACGGCAAGAAGGCCATCGAATACGAACTCGGCAGCGACGTTGTCAAAGCCGCCGTTGCGGAGAGCAAGTTCAAGAAATTTCCCGACTTCGGCCAGAAGATCAAAGGCCACATCATGCTGACCGATCATCACAACGAAGCATGGTTCCGCAATATCAAGCTGCGCGAACTCTCGAAGTGACCGTGACGATGAGAACGACTCAGCCAAAACGACGCTTCCTGAATGTAGGAGGGGCCTCAGCGCCCCGACCGTGGCAGCGAAGTCAATGGCTTGGCTATGGCGGCGCGGGCACCGTCGGGGCGCTGAGGCCCCTCCCACATTCAGGCGACTGCGTCGGCAAAAGGCGGTTCATGGTGAAAGACCGTTGCTGCTGCGGCGTTTCAGTCATGGCAATTCTGATGAGCTTGCTCTGCATCCACGGGCTTGTTGCAGGCGCGGCTGAGAAAACCGCGGCCTCCGCGCTCGGTTGGGAAGCGATGTCCAACGACACCGGTTTGGCGCTCATCAACAAGACCACCTCCCTGCCCGTCTGGCGCGCCGTGTGCGACCCCGCGCAGCCGAAGCCCTACATCTACCCGCTCGCCACGATCGACGGCGTCGAACTGACTGCAAACTCTCCCGCCGACCACGTCTGGCACCACAGTCTGTGGTTCGCCTGGAAATACATCAACGGCATCAACTACTGGGAGGTGGACAAGAAGACCGGTCTCAGCGCCGGCCGCACCAACATCAAGTCCGCCAGCTTCCGCCGCAACGATGATTTCTCCGCGCGCGCCGAGATGGTCATCGAGTATGCCCCGCCCGGCCAGCCGCCGGTGCTGCGCGAAACGCGCGTGCTGCAATTCATCGCGCCAAGAGCCGATGGCTCGTATGCGATTGACTGGGACGCGAAGTTTTCCGTCGGCGACGCAGACATCACACTCGACCGCACGCCGCCCAAGGTCAAGAGCGGCGGCTATGCGGGTCTCTCGCTGCGTTTTCCAAAGGGAACCACCGGCTGGAGCTTCCTGACAAGCGAGGGCGCGCACAACTCCGACGAAGGCAACGGGAAAAGCGCGCGCTGGGTGGATTTCTCCGGCCCGACTAAGAAGGGCACGGTCGCCGGCATTGCCGTGTTCGATCATCCAGCCAATCCGCGTTATCCCACGCCGTGGTATCTCAACGAGAGCCATCCCTATTTCAGTCCCGCGCTGATCTACCAGAAACCGATGACGTTGAAGGCCGGCGCAAAGATGCGGTTGCGTTACCGCATACTGGTCCATAACGACGCCGGTAATGCCGTCGCGCTGGAGCGCGAGTGGAAGTCGTTCACAAAAGATTAGAGAAAGGAACCCCCACCATGATGACCCGCCGCCATTTTCTCAAACAAGGGAGCATCGCCACC
>JBAZIR010000082.1:0-17614 GCA_041651735.1 Verrucomicrobiia bacterium
TCGTGGAAAATCTGCTCCTTGCCGCCCTTGCGCTCGACGTAGGCAAACGCGATCTGTCTCGCGTCGGGCGAGAGCGCCGGCGAAAGGAACGAGCCGCCCTCGACGTCATCGCCGGTGAGTGCCTTCTGGCCGTCGTAGTGAAGCGTCGGCAACACCCCGCTGCCACCGCTGAGTTTTTCGCCTTTGAGCCGGCCGGTCTCGCAGACGGCGCTGGCGAGCACGTCGCGAACCACCGGCTTTTCGCCGAATGCATTCTCCAGCACATAGAGACCACCGCCGGGATTCTGGCAGATGCCGTAGAACTGGTCGCACATGTGCTGGTAGAAGGTGCGATGGCGTTTGATAAAGACGAGGTCTTTGAAATTGAGCAGCGGGTTGGCAAACGCGATCTGGCGGCGAATCTTGCAGATCTCGTGATGCAACGCGCGCCTCGCGTTGATATCAGTCACGGGCGTGTCGGCCACGGCTTTCCCGAGCTTCGCCAGCGGTGTTTCGAATCCAGTCAGTTTCAAATCCGCCAGCAGTGCTGCCGTCCGTCGCAACACGATGTCGGCGGGATCGCGGTCACTCTCGAGCACCAGCGACACATTATTGAACGTTTGCCCGGCAATCTCCTCGGCGGTCGAGCGCTCGGCAGGAACATAACGGGTGCCGTTCCACACTCTCTCACCAGTGGCCTTGCTGAGCACGGCGCGCTGCTGAATGTCGTATTGCAGTGCGACGAACTGATGATCGAGTTCGGCGGCCTGCATGACACCGGCACGCAGCGCGTCCCAACGCGCGTCCTCGACCGGCGCTTTGGCCGCAACAAGGTCGGCGAGGTTCCTCTCAAAGGCTGCTTTCAGATCGGCGCTGTCGAGCGATTTCAACATCGCGGCGCAACCGCGATAGCGGCAGGCGCGACCATAGAGGTCCAGCCAGCGCGCGTCGCCTGCGCCAGCCTTCGCCGCAACGATCGCTTCGAGTTCGGCGCACAGCGGCGAAGTTGGCGGCGCTTCCCGCAACGTCACGGCGATGATCTCCCGTTCGAGCGCGCCGGAATCGCGCCTGCCAAACCACGCCGCGATGCCGTCGGCACCGGCGTCCGCGCGCAGCCAGCCGGCCTGCAACGGATAATCACGCGCCACATCCGCCCAGCACGCCGGCGGCGGCACGGGGGACGATAGCACCTTGAAGCGCACGAGGCCGTCCGCGCGATCCTTGTCTTCGCCGACAAACGCATCGAATCGCTCGTATTTCCCGTCGAGCGCAAAGGTCAGCTCGCTGTTGGCGTGAACCCAGAAGCCGAACTGGAACTTGCGGTCGCCGACGATCAGCGGATGGCCCTGCCAGTTCTTGTCCACGAGCAACTTTCCCCAGCCGACGCTAACGCTGGTGGGTTTGAGGCTGGTGAGCTTCGTGACGGTGCCGTCTTTGGCAATGAGTTTTGGTTCGCCCCAGATATTGCAGTTGGCGGGACCTTTTCCCATGGTCGCCACGAGCCGCAGTTCCTTCAGCCCAGCGATGTTGACAACGATATGTTTGGCAGGGCCTCTCGCGTCGAGCAAACCGGTGTCGAACGGCTTGAAAAGCGAGTCGCTCGCCACAGTCTTCTGTGCCTCGGGCGACTGTAGATGTCTGGACCGCATCGCCACCATTGTCTCGGTCCAAGAGCTTCGCTTGGCGCAGGTGGGTGCTGTAGTCTGGCAGGCTAACTTTGTGTCACGATCCGCGCTATCGGCGCATGGCAAGCTTATAGCCGCCAAACACATGACGGCGCTTGCGAGGTAACGGTTCCATGATCGCTTCATAGTGTTTCGTTTCCCAAGCTGTTCAGCTTGTAACATCTGCATGTGCGGATTCCACGCTCTTTCTTGCGGCGTCGCGGCCTTCACGCCGCAACGCTTGCACCATCGCCATGTAGTTCTCAGGTTTCACGCCGCGGTGGATCGAGTTGCTCGATGACAAAATGATTCCCGACCTGCCGCACCCGCGCAGCAAATCCCGGACAGCCGTTTCGACTTCCCCGACGGTTCCGCTCTGCAGGACGCCGGCGCAGTCAATGTTGCCTTTCAGGCAGATGCGGTCGCCGTATTGTTCTTTCATCGTCGGCATGTGCAGACCGGCTGCCGGGTCAATCGGGTCCAGGCAACTGATGCCGCACTCGACCCAAAAATTCAGCAGCGGCCGGACGTCGCCGTCGCAATGCTTGATGACGTGGCAGCCGAGGCTGCGATAGCCGCCGATGACTTTGCGGAACGCGGGCGCGATGACATCGAAGTAGGAAGCCGGTGACATCAGCAGGCCCTTGGCGTTGGCCACGTCGTCGGTGGTGGCGACGACCTCGACGCCGAACCGCTCGACGCCGATGCGCGCGAGGGCGAGGTTGTAATCCACCACGCGATCCAGCAGCGCAGCGTAATGCTCCGGCTCCAACAACATCTGCATCATGGCTTCCTCGTAGCCGAGCAGATCGCGCATGTCGGAGAAGCCGTCGCGCAGGTTCCAGATGATCGCGCGCCGTCCGTCCACGAGTTTCAATGCGCGCTCCAGTGTCTCGAACCGGTGTGGCGCAGCCGCGTCGGGAAACCGGTAGTCGCGATGACAGGCAATGTCTTTGATGGGACTCTCCAGAACGTGAGGGACGCAATCGCCCGTGAGCATCCGCTTGACGCCCCACTCGTCCACGAAAGTGCTGCTGTCGAGAAACTGCTTCTTGTAGTCGGCGCGAACGTTGACGGCGTCGAGGTCCAGTTCGTGCGCTGCCGCGACCGGCTCCGTCGTTCCGACCAGCGCCCGCGTGACAGCGGCGTCAATGAACCACTCAAACGTCGGCACACAGTCAGGTGTCTCGCGTTGCAGAGCGGTGAGGATGCGTTGTCTTCCAGTCATGGTTTGAATCCGGCTCGGAGGTGGCAACAGCCGCGTCCAGCCGGGTTGCACTTTAATGAGATGGCCGCGATTTCCGCAATGGCCAAGCGTTGGAACAACATGTATAAAACTTGGATCATGGATGAGTTCCTCTCCCACGTTGAGGTCCAGATGCTGGAGTCGCGCATTTCGAATCTCACGCCGTCCTACTGGCGCAAGGAAGGCGACAATCGGCCTTATGCCCGCATTTATTACGTGAAATCCGGTGCTGGCTTCATCCGGCCCTACGGCAGGGAATACCCGTTGAGGCCGGGCCGGCTCTACCTCGTGCCGCCACGCGGTGACTTCGCCTATGGCTGCACTTCAAACCTGCAAATCTGGTGGATGCACTTCGCCGCAACGCTGTTTGGCTGCATTGACCTGTTCGACTACCTGCCGCATCACGTCGAGCGGAAGCCAGATAACGTCGCCGTGTTGGAAAAACGGATGCTGCGCCTCTTGGAAATGGCCAGAAGCCAGCATGCTGCGGACCAGATCGAAGGGACGGGCATTCTGTTACAACTGGTCGCACCGTTCTTCAACGACCCACCGCCAACCATTCAGCGCGAACTCCAGGAAGGCCGGCGGCGTCTGCTGCCAGTTCTTAAGCACATTGATGAGAACCTGGGCCGCGTCATCTCCGTGCCGGGACTGGCGCGCGTGGCCTGCTACGAGAAGTCGCACTTCTCGACACTTTTCACCCGGCTGTTTGGCGTCCCGCCGATGCGGTATGTAAACCGCAAGCGCATCGAGCGCGTGCAACTGATCCTGGCGCGCTCCGACGCGAAGCTGGAAGGGCTGGCCCGCGAATTCGGTTTCAGCGACGCGTTTCACCTCTCCAAGACCTTCAAGCGCGAGACCGGCCTCTCCCCGCGCGAGTTCCGCAAATCGAAACGCGAGAGCGTGCCATGAAGTATCCGCTTGTGAGCAACGACGGTTTCCCTTATTTGAAACCCCATGACATCGCGTGAACGAGTGATGGCCGTGTTGCGGCGAGAGGAACCGGACCGCATTCCGCACTTCGAGTGGGCCGTGGATCGCAAGGTGCGCGAGGTTCTTTGCCCCGGCTGCTCGTATGAGGAGTTCGTTGTGCGGATGGATTGGGACGCCATCCTCACCGCGCCGAATTTCAAAAAGGAGAAGACCGGGCCGGACGAGTTTCGCAACGAATGGGGCATCGTGCGGCGCTATACCGGCGAGGAAGATCCGTTCCCAATCTCCGGGCCGATCAAAACGCTGGAGGACTTCCGCCGTTATACACCGCCCGACCCGCGCGCGCCGGGCCGCTACGCCAGCCTCGAAGCCTGCGTCAAAAACTTCAAAGGCAGGAAAGCCATCGGCGTCCATCTCAACGACGTTTTTTCCATCCCGCGCTACCTGCTCGGCTTCAACGAGATCATGGAGGCGATCTACGATTGCCCCGAGTTGGTGGAAGGTCTGGTGGAAATGTCGGTGGACGTCAATCTCGCAATGGCGAAGGAGGTGGCGGCGCGCGGCGCGGATTTCGTCTTCACCGGCGACGACTACTGCTCGACACAGGCGCCGTTCGTGTCGCCGGAGATTTTCCGCAAAATGTTCAACCCCGGCCTCAAGCGCGTCATGACCGGCTTCAAGGAACTGGGCCTCCACGTCATCAAACATTGCGACGGCAACCTCTGGCCGATCATAGACATGGTGGTAGACAGCGGCATTGACTGCCTCGACCCGATTGATCCGGTGGCGGGCATGGACATCGGCGCAGTGAAGGCCAAGTACGGCAACCGCATCGCCATCAAGGGCAACGTCAACTGCGCGAAAACGCTGACGTTCGGCTCCATCTCCGACGTCATCGCCGAGACCAAGGACGCCATTTCCAAAGGCGCGCCCGGCGGCGGCTTCATTCTCTCCTCCGGCAACTCCATCCACTCCGCTGTAAAGCCGGAGAACTATCTGGCCATGCTTCACACGCTGCGGATGTATGGCAACTACCCGCTCTCACTCGAACACTGGCAGGGCAAAACCACCGACGGATTCTGGGCATAATAATCATGAACTGGCGCGAGGAGATTCTTCAAGGCCTCAAGAACGAACCGCAGGTGAGCGTGCTCATCCTCGGCGGCGGCATCAATGGCGCGGGGTTGTTCCGCGAGCTGGCGCTGCAAGGGGTGGATTGCCTGCTGGTGGACAAGAGCGATTTCTGCGCCGGCGCGACCTCGAAGTCATCCCGAATGATCCACGGTGGACTGCGTTACCTGGAGAACCGCGAGTTCAAGCTGGTAGCCGAATCGCTGGTGGAGCGCAACCGCCTGCTCGACAACGCCGCTCACTACGTCGCGCCACTGAGGACCACCATCCCGCTGACATCGTGGTTCGGCGGATTGATCAAGTCCGCGCTTATCTTCGCCGGCTTCGACCTTGCGCCCGGCAACCGTGGCCTCGTGCCTATCACGTGCGGTCTTACGTTTTACGACCTGGTGACGCGCCACAACCCGAAAACGCCGCGCCATTTCGTCACCGGCAAACAAAAATCGCTTGCCGCCACGCCCGGCCTGCGGACGGACATCGTTGCGACGGCGACCTACTGGGACGCATGGATCACGCAGGCGGAGCGGTTGTGCTTTGAGTTGATCCAGGACGCCATCCGCGCCAATCCACGTTGCCGTGCGATCAACTACGTTTCTGTCGCCAGCGCGCAGGATGGTAATGTGTTGTTGAAGGACGAGGACACCGGCCAGACCGTCGCGGCGCGGCCACGCGTGGTGGTCAACGCCACCGGCGGCTGGGTGGACAAGACCAACGCCGTTCTCGGCCTCGCGACGCGCTACATGGGGCCGACCAAGGGCTCGCATCTCGTCGTGGACAACAAAGACCTTCACCGCGCGCTCGACGGCCGGATGGTTTATTACCAGCACGACGACGGCCGCGTCTGTATCGTCTTCCCGTTCCTCGACAAGGTCATCATGGGTTCCACGGACATTCGCGTCGAGGATCCCGACACAGTGCGCTGCGACGAAGCCGAGATCGAATATATGCTCACGACGCTGCGCAGCGTGTTCCCCGGCTTGAAGATCACGCGCGAGCAAATTGTGTTCACCTTCTGCGGCATTCGCCCGCTGCCGCGCACCGGTGCTGATGTCACTGCCGTCATCAGCCGCGGCCACAGCATCCGCGCCGACGAGCCGGCCGCCGGCCGCGCGTTTCCGATCTACAGCCTTGTCGGCGGCAAATGGACCACCTTCCGCGCGTTCGCCGAGCAGGTCGCCGACCAACTGATGGCACGGCTCGGCGTGCAGCGGAAATGTTCCAGCGAACAGTTGCCGATCGGCGGCGGCAAGGGTTTCCCTGCCGAGCCGGCGGGCCGCTCCGAATGGATTCGGCGCGTTGCACAGAAAACCGGTCTCACGGAACCGCGCGTCGCCACGCTCCTTGAACGTTACGGCACCGCGGCGGAGACTTACGCCACATCAGCCACCGCCGAACAAGAGCGCCCCTTGCAGTCGCTGCCGTCCTACACCGTCGGCGAGATCGAGCGGATCGTTGCCAACGAATACGTCGAGCACCTCAGCGACCTCGTCTGCCGGCGCAGCCTTATCGCGCTGCTCGGCGACGCACGCGAACCAATCCTGCGCGAACTTGCCAACATCGCCGCACCACGGCTGGGTTGGAACGACGCGCGCAAGGAACAAGAGGTCAAGGCGGCGGCGATCTACGGATTGGGTTGACCGCGCCAGCGAAACGAAAATACCCGCCAGTTACAAACCCGCGTTGATTTCTTTCAACGCCGGATAGATTTTTCGGAATACCTCGAACCGCTCGGTGTAAAACGCGGTGAGTTTGAGGTCCGGCTCATAGACGCGGCCGGGGCGGTAGACCTGGCGGAACGCATCCTCTTCGTTCTTGTAGAGACCAACACCGATGCCGGCGAGGATCGCCGCGCCCAACGGTGTTGTTTCCTCGACGGCGGGCGCTTCGATGGCCCGACCGGCCATGTCGGCGCGGTTCTGCATCCAGAACGGGTTGCTCGTGCCGCCGCCGCCGGCCACCAGTTTTTGCGGCGTCACGCCAACAGCGGTTTCGAGGCCGGCCATGATTTCCAAAAACTGGTAGTTCAACCCCTCGATGACGGCACGAATCATGTCGCCCTTCGTCGCGATGTTGCGCAGGCCGATAAACGCGCCTTTCGACTTCGGGTCAGGCGCGGGAATCGTACAGCCCGACATGTGCGGCAGGAACATCACGCCGTGCGCGCCGGGCGGTGCCGCCCCCGCGGCAGCCATCAGATAATCCCAGTCCTTCCCACCCGCGGTGGCAGCCTGCTGCTTTTCCGGCTGGCCATATTCGCGGCGGAACCACTCCAACATGTCGGCCGAGACGGCGGTGCCCATCGCCACATACATGTCGCGCGCGACGTGTGAATCAATCCACCAACCCATTCGCTGCACCGCCGGCGTCAGCACCGGTTGCCCGATGGCGACGGTGACAATGTCCCACGTGCCCATCACGTCGAGCACGACGCCCGGCTTGAACGCGCCGACCGGCAACATTCCGCAGAGAAAATCGTGCCCGCCGAGAATCACCGGCGTGCCCGCCGGCAGACCGGTCGCCGCCGCTGCCTGCGCGTGAACTTCGCCGAGTCGCGTGCCGCTGGGCAGCGGGTCGCAGAGCCACCGCCGTTCGATGCAGGAGAGCCGCAACAGTTCGTCGGAATAGCGGTGCGTGCGCTGGTCCAGCAACAGTGTGTTGGATGCCATGCTGTAGTCGGTAGCGCGCACGCCGCAGAGCATGAAGTTGACGAAGTCCTCAATGAGCAGCCACTTGTCAGTCTTGTCCAGAATGGCCGGTTCGTTCTCGCGCATCCAAAGAATGCGCAGCGCGCTGTTGATGGCCCAGAGCGGGTTGCCACTGATCGCAAACTGTTTCTCCGCGCCGATGTGCTCCAACCACCACGCGTGCTGCGGCGCGGTGCGCGGGCAATGCCAACTGATGAACGGGTAAAGCCAGCGGCCCTGCTTGTCCACCGGCACGCCATCCATGCCCATGCCGGTGACGGCGACTGCGCGGATTTTCTTCGGGTCGTCGAGCCGGCTGACCGCCTCGCGCAACGCCTCGGCCGTGCCGCCCCAGATTTGCTCCGGCTTCCAGATGGCCCAATCGGGATGCGCCGCATCGGGATTGAACACCTGCGTTGGCCGGCTCGCCTTGGCAACCGCGTGCCCCGCGAGATCATAGATCACCACCTTGAGACTGGTGGAACCGAGGTCAATGCCGACGAGGTAGCTCATGGACGTATTCGTGACTCGTAACTTGTGATTCGTGATCAAGTCGCACTCATCTGGAACTGCCGACGTGAACCAGTGGCTGGTTAGGCCGTGTGGTGTCTGGAAAGTCTGAACTCATCTGTCTTCTCCGGCCACGGCTCGTCATAGGTGTAACCTTCCAACATCCTGATAACACCATCACGGATGAAAAGCACAAACCCAGCACCATGCTTCAAATCTGGGAACTCGGCTTCGATACCACCAATTTCCATGTTCGGTAAATCACGCAGGACTGTGGTGTCAGTAGGCACGACAAAATCCGTAAAAAAACCGACACCACTGAGGTTTCGATCCTTAACCGTCGCGTGCGCTAACTGTTGCCGAATTACTTCGAACTCCGCGCCCGGTTTGTCGAGCATCATATCAAGCACCGCCTTTTCAAGGGAAGTGAGCATGGTCAAGCGACCTAACATTCGATCGTCGCCACAGGCTTGCGTCCGCGGCTACGATTAACTCACCAACTTCTTCCGCTCCCGCCCCAGCGCATCGGCGGCGATCATCGCGTCCACGATGCTGTCGCTGGTGACCTTGAACGGATGGTTGTGGCAGAGCGAGCCGGGTCCGGCGCAGATGTCGCCGATTTTTTTCAGCCGCTCGCGCGTGACGCCATCAAGATGAATGTCGGCAAACGTCACCGGCAGGCCGACGGTAATCATGAAGTCCACGATCCGGTGCATTTCATCAACCGGCATCTCGTCGTCGAGGCAGATCTGGCTGATGATGCCGAAGGCGACCTCCTCGCCGTGCATCAAGCCGTGGCATTCGGGGAAACCCGGCAGCGAGTTGGCAATCATGTGCGCCGTCGCCACGCCGCAACTCTCGAAGCCGAGACCCGACAGCAGCGTGTTGGCCTCGATGACCTTCTCGACAGCAGGAGTAACCACTTTCTGCTCGACAGCGCGTTTCGCCTCGACGCCGTGGGTCATCACGATGTCGTAGCAGAGCCGCGCAATGGCCAGTGCCGCCATTGTGGAAACGCCGCCGACCAGATTCTGGCCGCGGGTCTTGCGCACAGCCTCGGCCTCCAACCACGTCGAGAGCGCATCGCCCATGCCGGCCACAAACGCCCGCACCGGCGCCTGCGCGATGACCTGGCTGTCCACGAGCACGAGGTCGGGGTTCACGCCCCAACTCTCAAAACCCTGGCAGACGCCCTTCTCGTCATACCAAACGGTGAACGAACTGGTGGGTGAATCGGTCGAGACCATCGTCGGGCAGGTGACCATCTTCGTGCCGGCGCTGGCGGCGGCGGCCTTGGCGGTGTCGAGCGTCTTGCCCCCGCCGACGGCAACGATGACATCCGCGCCGCGCTCCTTTGCAATCTGTGCGATGCGCGCCGCTTCGGCCTTGGTGGAGTCGCCGCGAAACTGCACGTCCTCGACCTCCAGCTTCGCCGCCTTCAAGCTCGCCAGCACCGGCTCGCCCAGCAAGCCTTTCACGCGCGCGTCCCACAGGACGAGCGGTTTCCTGCCGATCTTGCTGATGTAGCTGCCGGCATCCTGAAGCACGCCGGGGCCCTGCACATATTTTCTGGGAGCGATGAATGTGGCGATCATGTGAGTAGTTCTCCAACGAACAAGGCTGCGTTTGTTGTTTACGAGACGCGCATGCTACTACGCGACCTGTGATAGTTCAACGGATTCCACTTCCCTGCCCTTGCGCTACTTGCCCAGCGCCCACGCGACGCCGTTGACGAGCAGGCGGCGGAATCCGGGATTCTGAAAATCATCCACGTGGCCAAGCGACGTGAAGAAGACGCGCGCCTGTTTCGCGCCATAAAGCCGCGTCCACGCCACCGGCTCAGTCGGCTTGTCGGGAATCGCGCCGATCAGGAGTGGTTTCGTGCCCGCTTCGAGCGGGTTGACCTTGTAGAGCGAGCCGTTGCTGACAAACTCCGTTACGGCGACACCCTTCAGAATGGGATGCGACTCCGTTCCGGGCGCAACGGTGATGGTGCTCTTGAGCTTGTTGCCGTGGTGGCCCACGTAATGACCGCCGAGCACTTCGGGGTCGAACTCCTGCCACGCAGCGAGCTTCGGATCGGTGAGCTTGTCCTTGGGTCGCAGCGCAAAGGCGTGGCACGTGGTGCGAATGCCTACGAGCGGTTTGCCCGCATTCAGCCAGGCCCGGATGGCGTCGAGCTGCTCCTTGTAAGGCGTGCGGCGGCGGACGCTGACGAAGAGGAGATCGGCGTCGCGCAACGCCTGTATGAGGCCGGGAAAATTATTTTTGTCCGCCGCGTCGGCCTGGATGATCGTAACGCGATACTCGCGCGACTCCAGTTCGCTCTTCGCAAATACCGGCAGTGTCTCCCATGTCTTGTATTCGTCCTCGCCGATCATGATGACGACGTGAGCCGGTTTTGATGGTTCGGCACCGTGCGCAACGAGCGTGATGAAGAGAACCGAAATGGAAACCAGCAACGCGCAAAGGGAAGTTCTTCTTGTCATGGGTTCCAACATTTACCTAACATCCAGTCCGATGTCCACCATTCACCATTCATCAATCCACATGAACCGTCGAACTTTCTTCCAATGCTCCGCCGCCGCTGCCGCCAGCCTCGCCTTGCCGCGCCTGCAGGCCGCCGCGCCAACATTCAAACTCAACTACCTCCTCGGGTCCGCCATGTATGGCAACCTGCCGCTGGCAACCGTGATCGAAGAAACACCCAAGACCGGCGCGCAGTTCCTGGACGTGTGGCCGCGCCGGCACGGCACGCAACGCGAGCAAATGGACGAGATCGGCCATGAGAAAGTCGCCGAGTTGCTCGCCAAACATGGCGTGAAACTGGCGGTGAGCACGCGCTACGACCTGGGACCGCTCAAACTTCAGGACGAGATGGCCATTGTAAAGAAGTTCGGCGGCAGCGTCATCGTCACCGGCGGCGTCGGGCCGGTGGGCTTGACGGGCGGCGAATTGAAAAAGGCCGTGCAGGAATTTGTCGAGAAGCTCAAACCGCACCTCGCCAAGGCGAGCGAATGCGGCATCACCATCGCCATCGAGAACCACGGGAAGAACCTCATTGACTCGCCCGACTCGCTGCGATGGCTCGTCGAGTTCGGCAAAGACCTGCCACTCGGCGTTGAACTGGCGCCGTATCATCTGGAGCAGGAAACGACACTGATCGCCGGCCTCATCAAAGACCTCGGCAATCGCATCAAGGTCTTTTGCGCATGGCAGCACGGTCACGGGTGCATGAAGCCGATGCCGAAGGAGGAAGAACTTCTCCAAATGCCCGGTCGCGGCACGCTGGATTTCACGCCGATCCTCGCGGCGCTCAAAGCCGTCCACTACACCGGCTTCACGGAAATTTTTATGCACCCGACGCCGCGTGGCATTCCGATCCTGCCGACGGCCGGTGAAGTGACCACGGAAATCAACTGCGCGCGGAAGTACCTCGAAGGCCGGCTTGCGGCAATCTGAGCGCGGGATTTTCGCTCGCGATTCGCGAGGCCGGCGCTACGATGATGTCGAAGCCACGGAGGATATTGCTCATGATACCGATGCTGCAACAGAACCACAGCGGCTCCAGGGTCGCCTTCAGAAACATCGTCGCTGCAACAACAATCCTGATGGCGTCGCTGGCTTGCGCGCTGGAATTTCCCGGCCCTCCACCCGGCACCGCCAACGCACGGCTGGCCGACGGCCAACTGACGATGGAGAACAACGTTCTGCTCGCAACGTGGAGCCTGACGCCGGGACGCTTCGGGCTGACCGGGTTTCACAACCGCATCGCTGACCAGCGGCTGGCCAGCGACCCAACCGAGGCGTTCGTGTTGAAACTGGCGGACGGTCAGTGCTTGCGCGCATCCGAGTTCCGGTTGGCCGGCAAACCCAAACTTGAAAAAATTGCAGCCCAACCAAAATCACTGCGGCATGCGGAACATTTCGCAGGTTGGCGGGCAAGCGTGGAATTGGCAACGGCTGACGGACACATCTGCGTTCGCTGGCAGGCAACTCTGCGTGACGGGTCAAATTACATCCGGCAGGAAGCGACGCTGCTGAAACATCGTGGCGCGCAACCTGTTGAACTGACGCTGCTGCGACTGCGCGCGCCACAGGCCGCCACCATCGGCTCCGCCATCGGTTCGCCGGTGGTCGCGGAGAGCGTATTCATGGCGTGCGAGCATCCGCTGGCGAAAAACGTCGTCGAGAATAGCGAGGTATGCTGTTCCGTGCCGCGCTGCCGGCCGCTCGCCGCGGGTCAGTCATGGTCCGCCAGCGCCGTGATCGGCGCAGTGCCCAACGGACAACTGCGCCGTGCCTTCCTGTATTATATCGAGCGCGAACGGGTGCGGTCGTATCGACCGTTCGTCTACTACATCTCGTGGTTCGATCTGGCCGGCCCCGGCATGACCATGAACGAGAAGCAATGCCTCGACACCATCGAGGCGTTTGGCGAGCCGCTTGTCCGCCAGCGTGGCGCAAAGCTCGACGCATTCGTGTTCGATGACGGCTGGGACAATCCAAAGACGTTGTGGAAGTTCCACGACGGTTTCCCGAAGGGCTTCGCGCCACTGCGCGCCGCCGCCGCGCGCTACAACGCTATTCTTGGCACGTGGATCTCGCCGTGGGGCGGCTACGGCAAGCTCAAGGCCGAGCGGCTGAAATACGGCAAGGAGCAGGGCTTTGAAACCAACCGCAGCGGCTTCTCGCTGGCGGGGCCAAAGTATTACCAACGGTACCGCGACGTGTGCGCCAACATGCTTCGCCATGGCGTCGGTTACCTGAAGTTCGATGGCATGGCTTCCGGCATCATGGCCGACGGGCCGGGCGCCGACTACGGCCCCGACGTGGAGGCGATGCTCGACCTGCTCGCCTACCTGCGTGGCGTGCGGCGGGACCTGTTCGTCAACACCACCGTCGGCACGTGGCCGTCGCCCTATTGGCTCTGGCACAGCGACATGGTCTGGCGCGGCGGCCACGACACAAAGTATGCCGGCGTCGGTTCCAAGCGCCAGCAATGGATGACCTACCGCGATTCGCTCGGCTACGGCATTCGCACGCGCCGCGGACCGCTCTATCCGTTCAACTCGCTCAAGTTCCAGAGTTTCATCTGCGCTCAACTCAGCCTCGCCGCCGATTTGAATAACGACCCGAAAGACCTGCTCGACGACCTGCACATGGCCGCCGCGTCCGGCACGCAACTGCAGGAGTTCTTCGTCACTGCGCGGCTGATGCCGGCGGATGTTTGGGACGCGACGGCGGAAGCGATCCAGTGGGTGCAGCGTAACGCCGACGTGCTCGTGGACAGCCACGGCATCGGCGGCGATCCGGAAAAAGGCGAAGTTTACGGTTTCGCCTCGTGGTCACCACGGATGGGCATCATCACGCTGCGAAACCCCGGCGCCCAGCCCGCCAGACTGAGCGTGGACATCCGCGAAGCGTTCGAGTTGCCGCCAGGCGCGCCGCGGCGCTATGCGATGCGGTCCACGTGGAAGCCGTCGCCACCAACGCCCGTCTCGACGATGGAAGCCGGCAAACCTTACACGTTCCAACTCGCGCCGTTTGAAGTTCTGACTTTGGAGGCAACACCACAATGAAACGCCCCACAGTTCTCGTCGTACTGCTGATCGCCTTCGTGCTGGCTCACCCTTGTTTCGCCGGAGAAACCTGGAAGGCCGGCATTGCCAAAGCGGTCATCACACCGGAGAAACCCGTCTGGCTCGCGGGCTACGGGACGAAACGCGCGCCGGAAGGCAAACTGCACGACCTTTGGATGAAGGCGCTCGCGCTCGAAGACGCCGGAGGCCGGCGCGCGGCGATCGTCACCAGCGATTTCCAGGGAATCCCCAAGGCGATGTGCGACCGGACGTGCGAGAAACTCCGGCAACGGTTCGGGCTGGCGCGCGACCAGGTCATGCTCACCTTCTCGCACAACCATTGCGGTCCGCGACTTACCGGCGATCTCCATGACTATTACCCCGTGGACGCCGAGCAGGTCGCGCTCGTGGATGACTACACCACGCAGATGGTGGCGAAGATCGTCGAGGTGGTCGGCGAGGCGCTCTCGAAGCTCGCCCCCGCGAATCTTCGCATCGGCGAAGGCCGTGCGACGTTTGCGGTGAACCGCCGAAACAACCGCGAGGCCGAGGTGGCTGATCTGTTGGCCAAGGGCACGGTGCTGAAAGGTCCCGTGGATCATGCGGTGCCCGTGCTGACCGTCACCGGCACGGATGGACGGCTGATGGCCATGCTGTTTGGCTACGCCTGCCATCCCACGACCCTGAGTTTCACACAATGGTGCGGGGATTACCCGGGTTTCGCGCAGCTCGCATTGGAGAAAAATCATCCAGGCGCGGCGGCCATGTTCATCAACACCTGCGGCGCTGATCAGAACCCGTTGCCGCGCCGGAAAGTGGAGTTGTGCGAACGCTATGGTCAAATGCTGGCCGAGGGCGTCGAGAACGCTTTGAAACAGCCCATGAAGCGGGTTTCGCCAAGCCTGCGCACTGCGTTCGAGTCTGTGGAACTGGCTTACGATAAAGTCGTAACGCGGGAGGAATTGCAGGCAGACCTTCAACACAAGAGCGCCATCCGCGCCCGCTGGGCTGCACGCATGCTGAGCAAACTCGACGCCGGCGAGAAGTTTGCAGCGTCGTATCCCTATCCGCTTCACGCGTGGCGGCTCGGCAGGGAGATGCTCCTCATCGGCATGGGCGGCGAAACCGTTGTGGACTATGCGTTGCGGTTCAAAAAAGAGTTCGGCCCCGGCACATGGGTTTGCGGTTACGCCGACGACCTGATCGCCTACATCCCGTCGCGACGCGTGTGGGAGGAAGGTGGCTACGAAGGAGGATCGTACCTCTACGAATACGGCCGCCCGGCGCTCCGTTGGGGAGGCGACGTGGAAGACCGCATCGTTGAATCTGTCCGACGACTTGTGAAACGAACAGAAATAATGCCATGAAATTCCATAGCCCAGCACCCAAAACGGTGGTTCCAGTTCTTGTCCTTCTTCTGAGCCTGCTCGGTCCAACTTGTGTTCCGGCAGCAACGACGTTGCGCACCGAACCTTACACGCTTCCCGCCGCCGACGTGGGGCCGGAGAATCCGCTGCCGATGTTTCGCGGTGACAAAGAGGACGACGTGTCGAAACTCGACCCGGCCATACCCGAAGCGGACCGGCATTACCTCGGCTGGCGCACGGCGTGGCGCTGCCTGCCGCACCGGATGCAGGACGGCTACAATCGCAACCGGAAGACGCGCACGTTCGAGTCGCTCGTGCTGGAGAACGAGTTCCTGCGCGCGACATTCCTGCCGCAGTTCGGCGGACGGCTCGTTTCGCTCGTCCAAAAGCCGGGCGGGCGCGAACTGCTCTCGCGCAACCCCGTGTTTCAACCGGCGAACCTTGCGCTGCGCAACGCGTGGTTCTGCGGCGGCATCGAGTGGAACACCGCGCTGCGCGGCCATTACTTCCTCTCCTGCTCGCCGGTCTTCGCCGCCGAAGTGCGCGGCACCGAGGGCGAGCCAGTGTTGCGGCTCTATGAGTGGGACCGCGTGCGATGTTTCCCATGGCAGATTGATTTTCATTTGCCGCCCGGCTCGCCGTTCCTGTTCGCACGAATGCGAATCGTGAATCCGCACGACCGCGAGCTTCCGATGTACTGGTGGACCACCATCGCCGTGCCGGAACGAAAGGATGTCCGGACACTGGTGCCCGCAACCACGGCGCTCAACCACAGCCGCGAGACCGGTATCACGCTGGTGCCGCTGCCGATCTGGAATGGGCGCGATCAGACGTATACGACGCAATCAGCGAGCGCGTATGATTTCTTCTCGCGCTTCGCCGCCGGCCAGCGACCCTGGATCGCCGCGCTTGACGGCCAGGGGCGCGGCCTGTTCGAGACCTCCACCGACCGTCTGCGCGGCCGGAAACTGTGGGGATGGGGCATGGCTCAAGGAGGCCAGCGCTGGCAGGAGTTTCTCTCCCTGCCCGGCGAAGCCTACATCGAAATCCAAGCCGGCCTCGCACAGACACAGGCGGAGAGCATCCCGATGCCGGCGCGCGAAACGTGGTGCTGGACCGAGGCATTCGGCTCTCTCGAAACCGACCCGAAGCTCGTCCACGGCGCCGACTGGACGCGCGCGTGGAAGACCGCCGATGAAGCGATCGAGAAGATACTGCCGCGAGCGCGCGTAGAGCAGCTCGACGCGAAATTCGCCGCCGTCACGACGCGCGCGCCGGAACGGTCGCTGCGGCTCGGTTCAGGCTGGGCTGCGTTGGAACGCCGCCGTTGCGCCGCGCAAGGTTTGCCGGACCCCATTCCCGCCGAGTTGTCGTTTCCGAAGGAATCGCTCGGCGCGGATCAGGCGCCGTGGCTCGCGCTGCTGGAGAAGAAGGAATTGCCCAAGCGCGATCCCCGCAAAGAGCCGGGGGCGTTGATGACACAACCGGACTGGCAATCACTGCTGGAGAAAACCCGGAGCAATCATTGGCTGACGTGGTGGCACCTCGGCAACCTGCGGATGGAAGCGCTTGATTTCGACGGCGCTGAAAAGGCGTGGCAGGCGTCGTTGAAATGCCAACCGACGGGCTGGACGCTGCGCAACCTCGCCGTCCTCGCCGAACGTCGCGGCGACAAGGAAAAAGCCTGCGAGTTGATGCGGCAAACGTGGCAGAAAGGCCCGCGGATCGCGCCGCTCGCTGTCGAGTGTTTGCAGACGCTCACGCGAGCCGAGCGCTACGCCGAGGCGTATGACTTCGTCGCCACGCTCCCTGAGGCCGTGCGCGCTCATGAGCGCGTCCTGTTGCTCTGGGCCAAGGCCGCGATTGAAATCGGCAAACTCGATGGCGTTGAGCGCGTTTTCAGCCATGAGTTCGCGACCATTCGCGAAGGTGAAGTCTCGCTGACCGACATGTGGTTTGCATGGCAGGAGAAACGCATCGCCGCAGCCGAGAAGATTCCCGTGGACGACAAGATTCGCGAGCGCGTCCGGCGTGACTTCCCGCCGCCACGAGTCATAGATTTCCGCATGTATTCGACGAGCGGGCGATAAACGTCGCTTTCGCAATTCGGGTCTTGGAAAGCCCGCGCGAATGGTTACATTGTGTCCGCCAACGTGCGGTACCGGATTGGAGTCAACATGCATAACCACGCATTGCAGCCTTCTCGCGCGGCGTTGATGGCGCTGACGCTCGCCACGATCATCTGCGCCAACGCAGCCGAAACCCAATCGCTCAACCCGAAACAGGCATACGTCAAGAAGGCGACGTGGGCCGAGACGATGATCTCCACGCGCGCCAATTGCGCCGAGTGGATCAAGGAAGCCAAGCCAAAGGAAGGCCAGCTCGTCGGAACGCCGCTGCCGCGACTCTGGGCGTTGATCAAACGTGATTGGCCGGCACAGTGCGGATGGTTCGCGAAGGATTTGCCCCGCAATCGCCATCTCGACTGGTTCCTGCACGCCCGCGACATCGGCTTCGA
>JBAZIR010000083.1:0-17579 GCA_041651735.1 Verrucomicrobiia bacterium
GCCTTGACCGATTCGGCCCGATTCATCCACGAATACCAATAAGGCTTGGCACCATTGCGGCACTGCTCGATGCGCGAAACCTTGCCGATGGTGCCAGACTCAAAGAGCTTCTTACAACCGGCACTGGTGGCATAGCTGCGGACTTGAGTGCCCATCTGCACGACTTGGGAACTGGCCTTGACCAGGTCGAAAACGCGGTTGAGAGCCTCCATGTTCATGGCCAGCGGTTTTTCCACATAGACGTCCTTCTTGGCCTTGATGGCGGCTTCCAAGTGCAGGCAGTGCTGGTGATCACACGAGGCAATCATCACCGCGTCAATGTCGTCCAGCGCCATGATGTCCTTATAGGAGACGAACTGCCGCGCCGGGCGGCCATACCATTCCTGAGCCCGAGCCACAGCCCGCTCGCGGCGCTGCCGCCAAGGATCGCTGACCGCGGTAAACTCGACGTTCTGCGCCTTGTCGTAAGGATGAACGCCCTTCATATGGGCGTCGAAGCCGCGACCGCCGCAACCGATGAGGCCCAGCGAAATCCGTTCGTTGGCGCCCACGATCCTGGCGTAGCTGGCAGCGGTGAAGGCCATCGCGGCCCCAGCCGAAGCTGTCTTGAGGAACTGCCGACGAGAAGCGAATGCTTTCATGAGTTTGTCTCCGATAGGTGAGTTGAGCGCATCCTAGCGCGCCGTTGTCATGCGGCAAGCGCAAAGAAATCCAATCGTCAATCGTGATCCGTTCAACTCCAAATCCGATTGAAGCCGGAGGTCAAAGCTGACCCCATAGGCAAATCCCAAATATTGCAGAGACAGCCCGCCGCCTCTCCTAGATGGCCCATGGTTTGCGCATGGGCCGATCCAGCATGCGGTTGGCCCCTTCGTCGTTGAGGAATGCCTCCTGAGCCGAATCCCAGCGCAGTTTCCGCCCCAACTTGATCGCGATCTGTTGCAGATGACACAACGCGTCTGAGTGGAAAGCAATATCTATGGGCACCGCCGGCTGCGTCTTTCCTTTCACAGCATCAATAAAGTTCACATGGTGGTTGTCGCTCTTGAAGAGATTGATTTCGTTGGGACCCACCTTCTCTTTGATCAGCGACTGTGGGTTCGCGTCCAGCTTGCGGCGGTCCACGTGCACCCATCCCTCGGTGCCGATAAACATCACACCATGGCCATGGTCGTTGGCCTGCATGGGATGCTTCTTGCTTGTGCCATCGTCCATGTGGATCAGGGTGACGCCATTGGCATACCGGTTCTCGACCTGCCAGTGTGTCGCGGCATCGGTGAGCATGCCTTTCGGGAATTCCCCTTTCCCTTCGATCGTTGTCGGCCCGGAAAGGTCAGTGCCATTTCCCCACTGCGCAATATCGAGATGATGAATTCCCCAGTTACCGATCATTCCCATGCAGTAGTCCGATATGGAATACCAGACGCTGTAGCCTTTGCCCTGAACGTGAGGCCGGCATCGCTCGTAGCAATAGGGCGCCATGGGCGCGGGTCCCAACCACATCTCGTAGTCCAGTTCCTTGGGCACAGGCTCGGTGGGTTGAATGGGGCATGTCCAACTGCCCGGAACGCCGACGAGGATGGTCTTCAACCGGCCTATTCTTCCATTGCGCACCAGTTCACACGCGCGCCGGAAATTACCACCAGACCGTTGCTGGGTTCCAAACTGGAAAACAACGCCGCTTTCCTTGACGGCTTTCCGGACGGCCTGCGCAGCGCGGAAGCTCCAGCCGATGGGTTTCTCGCAATACATGTGTTTTTTCTGCCGGGCGGCTTCGAGGACCATCAGCGGATGCCAGTGGTCGGGCGCGGTAATCTGCACGGCATCAATGTCTTTCCGCGCCATCAGTTCCCGGAAATCCTTGTAAGCTGCGCAAGCCGTATTCTTATACCATTCATCCACAGCCTTCTTGGCATTGAGCCGTTGGGTCTCATGCGCATCGCACACGGCCACCACTTGAACGTCCTCCGCATTCCCTCGAAACGTCCGCATGTTGCCCAATCCCTGGATGCCCATGCCGATACAACCCAAGGTGACTTTGTTGCTGGGGGCGGTTGCGCCATCCTTCCCCAAGACAGACGACGGGATGATCTGCGGGAAAGCAGCGGCTCCGGCAACCGCTGCCATTTGCTTCAGAAACTGCCGGCGGGGAACAATGCTCGTGGTCATGGTTTTCATGGAATCAACTCCTGGATTGTTCGTTCATTTCTTCTCGTGGTCACGCGATCAATCAAAACCGGTGATGTGGTTGCCGGTCGATTTGAACCGACCCGTAGTGACGATGGCCTGCGTCGCGTTGGTGACACCGCCGCGTTCGATGAGGTTGTCGCAGAACAACGACGTGTCACTGCCGTGGCTGGTGAATGCGACCGGCTGCGCGCAACCGGTGATGGTGTTGTCGTGGAGATTCCAGTTAGCCGAGGGCGCGAACACCTCAAAACGATCACCGACTTTCATCGCGCGCGGCTGCTTGAGCTTGAAGCAAAGCGTCTCGGGATCGAAAGACTCGATGACGGAGGCTCCGTCAGGCTTTGTGCCGCGAAACCACGCGACATTCCAGCCGCGATAACGGTGAGACAATCGCCGCTCCAGGGGGATTCTGCCGCGGCGGACAATGAAACTCGTTGGATCCACAACCTCGCTGACGGTGGAGAAGGCGGCATTGCTGGCGATGCCCTCGCCGCAGTTGCGCAGGAGGTTGTCGTGAACAACGAGGTTGATGGCCGGCTCGGTCAGGCAGATCGCGACGACATTGGTGTCGCATGCGCCGCGCGTATAGACCTGGTTGTCGCTGACGATGACATCGGAGGAGGCGACGTGAATGGCCGTGCGGGCGCGCGACGGTTCGCCGATGGCGGTCATGTCCATGATGTTGCCAGCGATGGTGCAGTTGCTGGTCGGCAGGCTGCGCTCGTCGCCGCCGGCGACAACCTCGATGCCGCACGAGTTGTAATTCACGAAGAGGTTGTTGCGGACAATCACCTGCGTGGCACCGTCGGTGGCGCGGACAATGTAGCCGCCGGGGCGGCCACCGTAACAGGTGCGGCCCTCGAACACATTATCCGCGACGATATGCTGGGCGGAACCCAGTTGTTCGAGATGTTCGGCGCGGCTGCGAATGTTGCCCATCGCGACCGTGCCGGAGTTGCGGACGTAGTTGCCGATGAACCGCACGAACCGCGACGCGCCTTCCCACGTACAGCCGCCCACGTCCACGATGCGGCATTGCAGCACGCTGGTGTTTTCGGCCATGTCGTTGTTGTTGAAAGCGTTTCGGGCGCAATCCACGACAGAGCAACGCAGGTAGGTAATGGCCTTGGTATAGCTCCGTGGCTCTCGCTCGCCGCGACGGCTGGAGCCGGCCGAGTAGAAGCACTCGGCTGACATCCGCCGCGCGTGGCAGTTCTCCACCAGCACACGCTCGGTGTTGCTGATGCCAACCGCGTTGCAGTGTTTGAAATAGAAGCCCCAGACGGCCGTGCCGCCCAACGTGCGCATCACACCTGCCCGGTCGCTCTCGTCGAATCCCATGTGGCCGACCATGCTGAAATTGCGGAGGGTCACATCGACACCACCCTTCACTTGGAAACACGAACCTTCTCCCTCGCCAATATCAAGCACGGTGCCGGGCGCGTTCTGGCCTTCGATGACGATCGCCGCGGCGTTGTTGACTATGACCGGTCCCGAGAGGCGATAGTTGCCAATGGGAACGAAGACATTCTTCTTCTCCTTGATCGCGCGGTCCACAGCGGTCTGTAACGCGACGGTGTCGTTGTGACGAACGACCGCATCCTTGACCGCGCGCGTGGCGGCATCCTTCAACGTCAATGTGTTGCCCTCGATCTTCTCGATCGTGGTGATGAGTTGGTCGCGCGCGATGAATGTGGCCGTGTAGCCGGATTCCCAATCGTGTTTGCCGAAACGGACCTCGATGCCGCCGCCAAGCGGTTGCCAGTCGCCGGTGATCAGCGTCTTCTCGTGCCACGTCCGTCCGAGATCGTCCGTCCAGCGAAAGGTGTGTGACGCGCCGGCGGGCACATCGAGCACATACACGACCCAACTGCCCGCGCTGCCGTCATAGCCGCGCATCTGGACGAGGTCGCCAACGGGGCGTGATTTTGCGTAGTCCTTTCGCGGCCCCCACAGCTTGCCTCCCGTGAAGCGGGGGGCAACCTTTGACACCATCACTCCCTGGCCGACCTTGAAATCGCCGGCGTTCTTGACCGTGATCTGCTTCGAGCCTTCGCGGGTCACCGCAACCGTTTCAAACTTCGACCCCGACGCGCCGAAGTCGCAAACGTCGAGCCAAGTGTTGGTTCGTCCCGATGCAATCGCGAGGCCAAACACCATGAAGAAGACGAAAGTGGATTGGAATGTGCGGAGAAAGGTGATGTTCATGGCAGATGTGGCTCAGGGCAACTCTAGCAGCAATGGTTTTCTCGACTCAAGAGTGAGCGGGCCTTTGAGCGTCATGGGTTTGCCTGTCACGAGGTCGCGCACTCTACCAATGGCGTTCTTCGCTTGCAGCATGATCTCAACGGCTTGCTTGTTGACGTTGATCAGATAGACGACGTGCTTCCGGCCTTTCTGCGCCGTGCGAAGCTCCACCCCCCAAACCGGCTTGCCATCTTTTCCGACCACGCGAACAGGTCTCTGGATGCCGGCTTCGTCAAGGAGCTTGTCCAGTTGCGGCGCATATTCCTCCGGCGTCGAGCCGGCGAGATGCAGGTCCTCTTTGAGAAAATCGGGCGGCGTTCGCTCGTTGCCATATTCGTCGCAGCGCAGCGATTCGTTTCCAATGACCGCCAGCCGGCCTCCGCGTTGGTGATACTCACGAATCCTCGCCACAACATCCTCCGGCACGTGTTTCGCAGCCGGGATGACCAGCAGCGCACAGTCAGCCAGCTTCCCTTCGCGAATCATCCGTTCAGTGACGAAGCCCACCGGGTAATCGAGGAAGTAGAGAGCTTCGTAGGCATCGCGGACTTGAAGCGGATACGCCTTGGGGTCGTGGATGGCGGATGGCTCGCTGTAGAAGATGCGCACTCTCCGCTCCAGTTGCGGGAATAGCGCAATGGTATCAGTGAGCCGCCGCAGTTCGAGCACGGTATGTCCCCAGACTTCCAGCAATTGCGGCTGGGTCAGCAGTCCGCCGAGAAACTCGCCAAAGCGCGGTGTGCCCTCCGGGCTTCTTCCCCACCACCAGAGCAAATGCGCGCCCAAGCCGTGGAGATGTTCCATCCACAACGTCGTGCGGAAATAGTCCGCTGGCACGCCCAGCGGCGAAATGTGATAGACCGATGTCAGCGTATGGAGTTCCGGATCGAAGACAGGTTTCTCCGGACACAGCGACTTGGCGAAGTCGTAGTAGATCATCTCGTCGCGCCAACCCAGACTGTACTTGGCCCAATGCGACTCTGGCAGGCGCCGTGTGGACCGCCCGGCCTCGACGGCAAAGATGCCGCCGTCCCAACCCGATACCGAACTCTGCCGAAGAATGTCCTCGCGGTTCCGCCCATACGCCGGGTCGAAGCCGCCCAGTGGCGCGCTGACCAGACAACCCGCCGCGGGCCAGCAGGTCCACAAACCGTCCGGGTCCGACTGCTTGATGCCATCAATCTGTGACTGGTTGAACCGCGTCAGGCGATCTTCGTTGAATGCATTCCAGTCATAAAACTCACCCCGGGTCTGCCGCGCCTGCATCTGGTCTTTTCCGCTGGGCGCAAGCGTCTGACGGTCATAGTGCCCGCCCTTCGTCGCGGATGTTTTCTTCGCCGCGGCTTCCTGGAAATCGCGGTAGCTGGTTCCCCACGCGCGATTCAGCGCGGCGATCGTTTCGTGTTTCGCCTTCAGCCAGTTCTCGTATTGCTGTGCCGTGTGTTTGCCGCGGAATCCCGGATGGCACCACTCCTCACCCATCAACGAGTAACAGAAGTTGTTGGGCAGCGCCTTGAGTTGCGCGGCCGCATACTTGAACCACATGCGATTGAACCGTCCGGTCAGCGGATGATTCAGGTCCATGCAGTCGCGGAACCAACCCTTGTCCTCTTCCAGATCGATGTCCGGCGCAAGCTTCGCCAGCCAGGACGGCGCGCGATAATTCCAAAGGCTTGGGTTCACCAGCATCCCCTGGGCTTCGGCTGCGCGATAAACCGGGATCACATGCTTCTCGAAATATGATTCGTCGAACGCATCCCATCCGCGCGTGCATCCGTGCGAGATGTGCAGCGGTCCCAGCAGATTCGCGCCGAGGGCCTTGACTGTTTCGATTCGGGGACCGCTGTCCGATCGAAGCGGAAAACCCAGGATCCCGGAAATGAACACCGGCTTGTTGCCATCGGAAAAAGCGCCATCGCGCACGCAAACACGTTGAAGCCCGGCCGGCGGCGTTTTCACATGGAGCGCCGGGCTCTTGATCATCCGCTGCATTTGCCCAATCGAGAATCTCTTCCGTCTGCGCAGCCTCGAAACCAGGCAACGCGTGAATCCTTCGCAACGCTTCTTCGCGGCCAAGGATGCGAAAATCAATCATGTCGGCTGGATAGTCGCTTGCGTCCAACGCAGCATCCTTGAGGATGAACCCGGCGAACAACCGTGCAACCGTGAGGCTGACCACTTGGGCGTCGGCGGGGATTCGCTTCGCCTTCGCCGTCTCGATCAACCGCTCCAGCGTTGCGGCCTTCTCCTCGATGACGGCGACCTTGCGGCGCGCTTCCTCCACTTCGCGCGGGATCACATATGCCAACGGGCTGCCTTCGTAACGCGGCATTCCCTCCGTGCAAGGTGCCGCGTAGATGTCGTCAAACCAAGCAACACCGGCATGTTTGCCCCGCAACAAGAGAAACACCGACACGCGCCTTGCCGGTTTCGGCAAGGGGATTTTCAGCGAACGATACTCCCAATCGTGCGAACCGACGCTGAACGGCACATTCGGACCGTAGAGACTTGTGCCGTCCACGAAATTGACGTCGATGTAGATCGCGTAGTTGCCATCCGCCCGCCCGGTGACATCCTTCGCCTTGCTCCAACCACTGATCAGCAGCGTGGTCGGCGTCTTGATGCGCGCCACCGGAAGGGAACAGACCGCCACTGCGCCTTCGCCTTCTCCAGTGGCCGTGAGACGGATGCTCTGGTTTCCGGTGTGTTTTTCCGCGCGATCAACCACGTAGCCTGAACCTTGAGACTTCCAGGCATTTTTCAGCGCCGGCTCCGAAGCTTCGAAGCCGGGCTTGTTCACGAGGTTGTCAGACTCCTGCACCGTCCCGTGCCCTGCCGCTCTCACCGGCAAACCACAGAAGACGCCCATCAATAAGATTGATACCAATCGCTCAATCATGGCCTTACTCCTTTTTTGGCTGCCCTCCCTTCCCGTCGAAGCCACTGATGTGGTTGTCGATCAACTTGAATTGACCGGTAACGGTGACAGCCTGCGTCGCGTTGGTGGCGCCGCCGCGCTCAATGAGGTTGTTGCGGAAAAACGACGTGTCGCTGCCGTGGCTGGTCAACACAACCGGTTGCTGGCAGCCGGTGATGATGTTGTCGTGGATGTTCCAGTTGGCCGACGGCGGAAAGACCTCAACAGAATCACCGACCTTCATGTCGTGAGGCTCCTTCAGCTTGAACTGAAGTGCCGTCGCATCGTAGCCATCAATCACGGATTGTCCCGCCGGCTTGTTCGCCTTCAGCCAGATGAGCGTCCAGTTGCGATAGAGATGCGAGGTGCGCCATTCGAGCGGCAAGCCGGTCTGCCGGAACGTGCGCGAGTCGGTGGTTTCGGTGATCTTTCCGGAAAGGCGTTGTGTTGTGATGCCGCGGCCACAGTTGCGGATCAGGTTATCGTGCACGTTCACGTTCAACGCGCCGTCGCGGAATTGAAGCCCCGTCACCTTCGGGTCGCATGCGCCGCGCACATAAACCTGGTTGTCATAAACGAGCATGTCGGAGGCGCTGACGTTGATGCCGATGCGCGTTGCGGGTTTCTCGCCGGTGTAGGTCAGGTCGATGATGTTGCCGCTGATCGTAATGTTCCGCGACGGGTAGTTGTTGTGGACGGTGGCGCTCGCCGCGTGGATGGCGTTGCCGTTGTAGTTGATGAAAAGGTTGTTGGCCACCACAACCTGCGTGGTGCCGTAGATCACCGTGACCCCGCCGCAACGGCCGATGCCTTCGAAGACATTGTCGCGCACGATGGCCTGGCCGATGCCGAGATCGTGATAATGGTCCAATCGCGGCAACGTGTGCGGGATATCGCCGATGGTCACGGGGCCGGCGTTTCGCACGTAGTTGCCGATGAACCGGATGAACCGGCCCGATCCCTCGTAAGCGTGCCAACCCGCGCCGTCAATCCGGCAGTGCAGGACACTGGTGTTCTCAGCGAAGTCGCAATTATTGAACGCATTCGCCGCACAGTCGGTCACCGAGCAGCGCAGGAACGTTGCCGATTTCGTGTATTGCTTCGGCTCCTCCGCGCCACGCCGATACGGGCCGCCCGAGATGAAACACTCGCTGGCCATGCGGCTGGCGTGGACGTTCTCGAAAAGCACGCGCTCAGTCGCATTGATGCTGGCGCCGCTGCAGCTTTTCAGCGTGCAGGCCCAGAATGAGAAACCGCTCGATGTCTTGAACGCGCCCGGTTGTTCCGCCAGCCCCGTGTGGCCGACGAGCTGGAGGTTGCGCACGGTCACTTCCGTGCCTTGAGCGAGAGCGAGACACGCGCCTTGTCCGTCGGAGATGTCCAGAATCGTATCCACGGAGCTTTGCCCCTCGATGACGATGGCGCTGGCGTTCCGCACGAACAGACCGTTAGCCAGCCGATATCGGCCGACCGGGATGAACACGTTCTTCTTCTCGCGGATGGCGCTATCAATCGCCGCCTGGAGCGCCATGCTATCGCAGTGTCTGACAACGGCGTCGCTGGCTGTGCGATTCGCTTCGGTTCGGAGCGTCAGAACGTTTCCTTCGATCTTCTCGATCACGCTGATGAGCTGGTCGCGTGCGCTGAAACTGACCATGTGTCCCGGCTTCCAGTCCCGCCGGCTGAACCGCACCTCAACGCCGCCGCCGAGCGGTTGCCAGTCGTATGTGACCGGCACCTTTGCGCCCTTCCAGCTCCGCGCGAGGTCATCGCTCCAGCGAAACGTCGGGCCAGTGCTGTCCATCTCCAACAGGTAAACGATCCAACTGCCCGCGCTGCCGTCGTAGCCGCGAATCTCCAGCCCCGTGTCCTTGCTGGCACCGATGTAAGGCTCGCCCGGCCCCCAGAGTGTCGGGTTGACGTAACGGATGTTGCACCGGGACACCATCACGCCCTGGCCAACCTTGAAATCGCCCACATTCTTGACGGTGACCTGCTTCGAGCCGGCAGTGGTGGCAGCCTTGGTTTCGAACGCGGAGCCAGATGCGCCACAATCGCGGGCATTGAGCCAGTTGTTCGTCTCAGCAAAAACCGCGCTGCTCGACAACAGTGCAACACACACAAACGGCACGATGACGGACTTCAGTAGAATTGACATAATAGGATTATTTCCAGTGGTAGATGTGCACGCCGTAAGGACCAAACGTATCCGTGAAACCGCCGTCTTCCGATCGGAGTTGCCGCTTCTCGAAAGGCAACAGGATGCGTTTCGCCCCGGCGGCGGAGAAACGCACGACAACATCTGCGTTGGCCGAGTTTGCAGCCAGGATATATTTGTGGCCAGCGTGTTCTTTCAACAACGCGCTGATGCTCGGATAGCCAAGCGCGTCTTTCGCCGGGCCGCTGAGGATTTGCGGTGGGGACGGCTGCGGCCCCGTGCGCTCGACCAGCACGTCCTGTAGTTGAGACAGTTCGCCAGCCAGCTCGCAGATGTTCCGCCACGTTTCCGGCGTATGCGTGACGCCGTGGTTCTTGCCCGTGCCGCCATACGTATACCACGTGATGCCGTGCGCGCCGTGGATGATTGAGAGATAGCTCATCGCCCACAACTCCGCCCGCGTCGGAAATCGCGGCCAACCCCAGCCCTCGAAATCCTGGATGAGCGCCCAGATGGTCTTGCGCCGCGTGCCATTTCGCACCAGATCGCCTGCGATGGTTTTCATGTCGGCGATGACCTGCGGCACGCCTTTGTCGCTGTTGTCGCGAATCGGGTAGATCTCCGGCAGGAAACCGTCCGTGGACTTCACGTAGTCCGTGTAGCGCGAGGTCGGCGGCGAACCGACGCCGTCGGCCTGCACGGTGATATGCGCCGGGTCCACGTCATGAATCGCATCCGAAAGTGCGCACAGCTCGTCGTCACCGATGTGGCTTGCCGTATCGTCGGCCAGATACCACGCCAGCAACGCCGGCTGCGATTCTTCACGCAACACATCCCACAAGACACTCTCAGTGTTATTGCAGTTTGCGCCGCCGCCGGAGGCGACGAAGAGCTTGATGCCGTAGCGTTGCGCTGCGGAGTAGAATTCCGCAAACGCGGGGCTTCGCGCGCTGTTATAGGTATGGGCGAAGTTGAAGCCCGCCGCGCGCAGATCACCGAACGCCTTGTCGAAACTGTCGTCGTTGAACGCTTTTTTCCAAACGGCATATAGCCCGATCGGAAAGAAGGGCCTGCCGTCCACGAGCGTCATGCCGTCGTCGCGCAGCGAAACAACGTTTCGTGTGCGCGGCGAACGCACCAGCAAGAAAAGGTCACGCCGCATCGCATTGCCGGCGAAATCGGACGCGCTCACCGTCATGCGGTGGAGATTGGGCGAATCGTCGCGCCGCGCCGGGCGCGGTCCGGCAAGCTCGATCTCCGCAATGTCCACGAACGCGCCTCCGAAGATATCCGGCTGATCGAACCCGAAGCTGATGACGGCGTTGGACGCGCCATCGGGCGCATCCATCTCGTAGACATCCTGGTGCCACCCGGTGTTGGCCGCGCCTAACTCCAGCATCGTCGGTTGTCCAACAGCAACGCCTTTCGTGTCGAGCCATGTCACGCTGCCACCGCGTTTTTTCCCACTGCTCATCGCCGCCTTGAGATCCATTGAATGGCGGGTCCAACAGCCGAGCCGATAGTGCGCGCGCGGGATGACGGGAATCTCAGGCGACTGAACTGAAAAGGACGTGTCGATCCTGTCCGGTTGCCGCGTGATGTGAAATCCCGGCGGTGCGTCCGGCGTCCGGCGTGCCGTGCGGTCGATGGTGAGTGCGCCATTGTAGTTGCTCACTCGCCAGCGCGCCAACGCGCCGTCAACCGCTGGCGGTTTGAGTGGGCTCGGAGGCCGATAAACGAATTTGCCACCGGCAAATGCCAACTCGCGGGTCACGTCCCTGTCATCAAGTGCCAGACGCACTGTCTTGCGATCCACTCCGGTCTCATCGGCAAACCGAAACCAGATGGGAGCTTTCGCGTCGGCAGTGCGAGTCGCGCTGTGCGCCGCCAGGCTTGGCGGCTGACAATCGCGGCCCTGCCACGGTCCGTCGGCAGTGTTGCCGATGGAAACTCTTTTCAACACGGGCGTCTTCGTTGGATCGGCGGTCTCCAGCATGGCGCTGTAACGAACCCACGGCTGATGCTTCTGCGTCTGCCTCCACGCATCGAGTTCCACCGGCTCAGACCAATCACCCGGTCCGCCCTGTTCGTCTGGCGCGCTGGCGACCCGAAGCCGTATCGCCGTTCCCGCGGGAATCTCAGCGTTGCAGATTACGGAACGTGAATCACCCGTCACACGCAACGGGCGCGAGGTCATCGAACCAAGCCGCTCGAAAACCGCCGGTTCAACAGGCTGTTCGAATTGGATGTCGTCGATCGCAAGCCATTCGCCGGAATTCAGGTTCGGGCTGTCAAACCCGATGCGAACCACGACACTCGCAGCAGTGGCCGGCACGACTCCCGTCAGATTCAACTCGCGCCACTCGGCCGTTGCGGGACCGAACCGGAACGGCGTTGGCTCCAGCGGTTGATCGCTCGCATCGCGCCACTGAAGCTGCGTCAGACAGTGACCCTTGTGACCGCTCAGCGTGCCCAGTGAAACATTGGCGCGCCAGTGAAGTCGGAACCGGTAAACGGCGCTGGGCCGCACGCGAACCACGCGCGAAGAGACCTCGAATGCGGTGTCACCTTTCGCGGTTCGGTTCGCGACCCGCAGGCAGTTGCCCGCGCGTCCCTCGCCCACCACACCGATGTCGAGCGCTTTCCGATAGTTCTCGACCTTCCATTCCTTGATTCCATTCTCAAACCGCTCCGCAAACATCTCTCCCCACTGGCGCGCGAGCTGGATCGAACCATCCGCGACCTCGATGTTGCGTCCGTCACAAAAACTGTCGGAACCTTGAACGGCTGCCGCCAGTGCGCTCAAAACCAAAACCGATCGAATCATAGGGGGAATCCATTCATTCACGAACGCAGGCGCTTTGCCCTAGGGGGCGGACTTGGCTGATTCTTTTTTCTCGCCGAAACCGGCAATGTGATTGCCGATCAGCTTGAACTGGCCCGTGACAATGATGGCCTGCGTCACATTCGTGGTGCCGCCACGCTCGATGAGGTTGCCGCGGAATAACGACGTGTCGCTGCCGTGGCCGCTGAACACGGCAGGCCGTGTGCAGCCGGTGAAGGTGTTGTTGTGGAGATTCCAATTGGCTGAGGGCACGATCACGTCGAAACGATCGCCGGGTTTCATCGAGTGCGGCTCGCGCAGTTTGAAGCGGAGCGTTTCAGGATCGAACGACTCGATGACAGAGGTGGCGCCGGTCGGTTTGGATTTCTTGTCCAGCCAGGCGAGATGCCAGCCGACGCACATCCGGGGGCAAATGCGTTCCTGTGGCAGGCCGGGAGGCGAATAAGAACGCGTGAAGGTGCGATCGTCCATGACTTCGCCGACCCACGCCTCCCCGCGTTCAGCGACCATGCCGACGCCGCAGTTGCGGATGAGGTTGCCGTGGACGTTCACGTTCAACGCCGGCTCGCGAAGCCGGATGGCGGTCACCAACGGGTCGGCGGCGCCGCGGACATAAACCTGGTTCCCGCTGACAATCGTGTCGTTGGCGCTGATGTTGATGGCGGTTCGCGACACCGGTTTCGGGCCGACGCAGGTCATGTCGAAAATGTTGCCGCTGATGATCGTGTTGCCGGAAGCGTAATGCAGCGGATCGGTCGCGCCGGATGCCTCGACGGCGGACGAACCGAAGTTGACGAAAAGGTTGTCCCGGATGATGACCTGCGTCGCGCCAACGGCGGAGCGGATGGCACAGCCGCCATAGGGCGTGATGCTCTCGAAGACGTTGTCGGCAATGATGTGCTGGCCGGCGCCAAGATCGGGATAGGTGTGGTCGCGATTGGCGGGACCGAGGTTGCCCATTGCCACCGTGCCTCCGTTGCGCACGTAGTTGCCGATGAACTTCACGAAACGCGAAGCGCCTTCCCACGAACAACCGCCCACGTCCACGATGCGGCACTGCAGGACGCTGGTGTTCTCGGTGCCGCACATCACGTCGTTGAACGCGTTGCGCGCGGAGTCGGTGACAGAGCAGCGCAGGTAGGTGATCCACCGGGAATATGACTGGCCGGGCCTCACCGTGCCGCGGCTCGGGCCGCCCGACACGAAACATTCGCCCGACATCCGGCTCGCGTGGCAGTTCTCAACCAGCACGCGTTCGGTGCCGCCAATGGTGATGGCGTTGCAGTGTTTGAGGCCAAAGCCCCAGATGTAGGTCGAGCCGCGAGTCCTGATGTAACCCGCTTTGTCCCGATCATCGAACCCCATGAAGCCAGTCATGCGAAAGTTGCGGATGTTCACCTCCGTCCCGCTCGCCAGTGTGAAACAGGCACCCTCGCCCTCGCTGATATCGAGCAACGTGTCCACCGCGCTCGCGCCTTCGATGGTGAGCGCCGCGGCGTTGCGCACCCGGATGCTGTGCGCCAGCCGGTAATGCCCCACCGGGACATGAACGCCGCGTTTTTCCTTGAGCGCCTGATCCACGGCCGCCTGAAGCGCGAACGTGTCGTTATGCCGGATGACGGCGTCCTTCACCGTCCGGTTGGCCGCGTCCGTCAACGTCAGGACATTGCCTTCGATTTTCTCGATCCGGCTCACGAGCTGGTCGCGCGCGCCAAACGCGATGACGTAGCCACTCTCCCAGTCGCGTTTGTTCAGCTTCACCTCGACGCCACCGCCCAGCGGCTGCCAGTCGTGCGTAATGGGAACCTTCGGATGCCACGTTCGGCCAAGATCGTCGGTCCACCGGAACGCAGGCGAGGCCGACGCCTCGATATCAATGATGTAGATGACCCAGCTTCCGGCGCTGCCGTCATAACCGCGCACCTCCACGGAATTCTCCACTGGCTTGCGGTTGCGATAAGGTTCACCCGTTCCCCAAAGCTGCGTCGGTGTGTAACGGATATTGCACTTCGACACCATCACGCCCTGACCGACCTTGAAATCGCCGACGTTCGCGACGGTGATCTGCTTCGATCCATCGGTGGTTTTTGCAGTCGTCTCAAATTTCGACCCCGACGCGCCCAAGTCGCGGGCGTTGATCCAATCCGCCGCGCTGGCCTCTGCGAAACAACAAGTGAGGAAAAGAAATGCAATATTGAGTTTCATAGCTGTCTGATCTTCTGCGATGGGTTTTGCCGTGGCAGTCCGACTGCTTCATCACGCTGACCTGCGGATGAATCAACGGCTCTTCAACGTTCAGCTTTTCGCCAGCTCCTTGCGGTGTGCCCAGACCTTCTCGAAGGCCTTGATATACTGCTCGTTGAGTTCGGGCATTTCCTTGGTAAAGAACGGAAGTGAAATCCCATGCTTGTTCACCGCCGCAGCGCCGGGGAACTGGTCCGCCACCACGGGCATGTGATGCCACCATTCTTTTTCGTGGAAGATCGGATTCTTGCACAGGAACTGCGCGCCAGCGACGCCCACGGAAACACCCTCCGCCCGCAGCGCCTTCACACACGCCGCCCGTGACATCCCGGCTTCGGCCTCATCCAGATAGAACCGGTTCGCGGCGTAATACACGCGGTCCACATCCTTGCGGTTTTGCTGTTCACGGAGACCCGGCAGCCTGGTGATCCGGTCGTTGAGCCGGCGGACCTGGGCCTTCAACGTGGCGTTCCGCTCGGCGAGTTTCGCCAGTTGGCACTTGGCCAGCGCGGCAGCCATCGGATGCATGCGCAGTTTCATTCCCAATCCGTAAGCGTATTTCTTGCAGGGACCCTTCAGCTTGGAGGCCCATTCATAGTGGCCGAGTATCGTGGCTCGCTCGAAGTCCTCCTGATTCTGATAGTTCCCCATGCCGCCCTCGATGGCCGGGAGCGGTTTGCTGGCTTGGAAACTGAAGCATGCCATCCGGCCCCACGCGCCCATGAATTTGCCGTGCATGGAAGCGCCGTGCGCGTGGCAGGCGTCCTCGAGAACGATGAGCCCCTTCTCTTTGCAGAAGTCGGAGATGTAGTCCATGTCCGCAGGCATGCCCAGATAGTGCACGGGGAACACGGCTTTCGTGTTCTTGGTCAGCTTCCGTTTCGCGTCCTCGATGTCGAAGTTCAGCGTGACGGGATTGATGTCCACCATGACCGGCACCAGACCGAAGAACCGCATCGGCGTGATCGTGGCCCAGAACGTGGAGCAAGGCACCATGATCTCGCTGCCGGCCGGAAGATTCAGTGCGAAATACATCGCCGTGATCGCGCTCGTGCCGTTGTAGTGCGCCTTGCAAAACGGCAGCTTGAAATGCTTCTTCCAATCCGCCTCCAGCGCATCATTCGGCACGTAGTCGGGCTTCCTCAACACGTCCAGCACGGCCTTCTCCTCCTCGGCTCCATAACGCGGCCAGGTCGTGCCATCGTCATGCGACGCCGTGACCGCTTTCGCGCCGCCCTTCAACGCCAGCGTCTCCCCATCCTTCGGTGCCGCGCCCGCCGTTGAGATCGTTGGCGGCAGCAACAGCCCCGCGCCCGCTAAACCGGTGGTTTTGATAAACGTTCTCCTCGTCGCGCCGGTTGTTGAGTTCTGTGTGTTTGTTTTCATAGTTTTTGAATCGTAGCCCGCGACTCCGTCGCGGGACATTATCATCATTCCCACCACGGAGTGGCGGGCTACACTCTCAAAGAATGAATTCAGCCGCACATGGCGCTTCGTCGTCGCTACGCGACGGAGGCTGCCTCTTGGCGAAGCGGAGCAGTTGTTCGCTGAGGCGGTGCATTTCCGTCAGCGTCATCGCGGGCGCTTCGCGGTCGCAGCCGGACCAATCAGGCAGTTCCAAATCGGGCCGCTTCGGCTGGAAGCCCACCGTTTCAGGCGCGGACGGCTTGGCAGATTTTGTCGTAGAGGTTGGCATCGCCATATTTCTCCACCATTAACCGTGCGCAGCCACCGCATGGCCGCCAATGAGGAGAAACTTCAACCCGCGAGAAGCTGTTGCAGAAACGATGTTCTCAATAGCATCCATACTTCGTTGTTTGGATTCTGCGCGCCGGAGCGCGATTCGTCCAGCTTCTTGCACAAGCAAAATCAGGTGCGTTGGGTTTTGGGCGTCTGGAATGTGGGAGAGGCCTCAGTGCCTCGACCAGTCATTGCGAATCAGAGTCGGGGCGCTAAGGCCCCTCCCACATTCTGAATATCGTCCGCCACTGTTAGTGCTTTCCGCTGCCAACTCGCGGCTTCGGTTTGATGAAGATCGCTTCGGCGTAATCAATCCAGCCCTTCCGCAGGTCCATCCGGAACCAGCCTTCGCTGTTCTTCGCGTGGAAACGGGTGGCCGAGCGGGGGCCGAATTCCTTGAGGTCGTATTGCGCCCACGTCTTGCCCATGTCGAGCGAGACGATGATGCCGGTCTTCATCGACGAGGCGGGCGCGCAGTGCGACGCCAGGATCACGCCGTCCTGGATGATCATGTTGCCGGACTCGACTTTCGGGTTGAACAGCATCGTGTGCTTCTCCGGCTTGGTGATGTCGGCGGGGTCGCAACAGAAGATGCCGCGATCGTAGTCGCCCTGGTTCCACGGCCTGAAAGCGTTGGCGTCGCTGATCCAGTAGCACTTGCCGTCCACGAAGTTGATGCCGCCGCATTTGTAACGCGAGTTTGAGTCCACCGATATGAGAAGTTTCCACTGCCACTTGTCCTTCTTCTCGTCGTAGGTGCCGCGCATCCAGTGGCACTCAAGCCCGGCTCCGCGATTGACATCACCCGTGCAGGCGTAGAACGCGTTTTCAGGCGGGTTATACGCCACCGTGTGGACGTGGCGGCAGATCAGCGAATTGTCGGGGTTGCCCAGCACCGTGCCCGTCTTGCCCCCGCCAGGCGAGCCGTTGTCGTGGAAATGGGGATTCTGCCCAAAAGCATACGCGATCTTCACGGTCCGCCCGCTGTCGGTGGAGTAGTAGATGTTCACGGGGACCGCGCCGCCGACCACGTTGCAGTAGTTCCCCCACACCATCATCTCCCTGCCGTTCACGTCCCACGAGATGACGCCCGCGAGCGTATGGAAATACCAGCCGGGGTTGTTGGGATTCTTCGGCGTGTGCGGCAGGTAATCCGCGCCGTTGGCGTCCTTCACCGTGATCGGCTGGATCGTCTTCAGCTTGTCGGTGCTGAGGAAGAGTTTCTCGCGCGTGCTGAA